>NZ_CP039383.2:912090-1216120 GCF_004803715.2 Luteimonas yindakuii | reverse complement strand
GCGTCCAGCGCTGGCGCGGCCTGCTGCACGCGGGACCAGTGCGTGCGCCGTTGCCACCGGATCTCGATCTCACCTGGGATGGCACCTCGCCGCTGGCCCTGCCTGATGGCGGCGCGCTGCGGCTGGAAGCCGACGCGCTGGCGCTTCGCTTCGATGCGCCGTTGCGGGTGCATGCGCGCCGTGGCGGCGAGCGCATCCGCCTGCCCGGGCGCGGTCACCACCACAGCCTGAAACAGGTGCTGCAGATGCTCGACGTGCCGCGCTGGGAACGCGCGCATCTGCCGTTGCTGTCCACTGCGGACGGCAGCCTTCTCGCGGCGGGCGACCGCGTGCTCTCCGCCGGGTTCGACCAGTGGCTGCGGACGCGCCACGCGCGGCTGCGCTGGACCCCACCAGGAAGTCGCTGACGCCTGCATCGCCAGCCCACGGTCACGAAGCCGTGGTCGATTCGGCCTAGAATGCGCGCATGGCACGCAAGCACACTTCCGACCCCGCCCTCCCCGCCGACGGCGCCGACAGCACGTCGCCGGTGAGCGAATTCGAGCAGTCGCTCCAGCAGCTCGAAGCGCTGGTGGAGCGCATGGAAGACGGCGAACTCGGCCTCGAGGATTCGCTGGCGGCCTACGAGCGCGGCGTGGGTCTGTATCGCCGCTGCCAGCAGGCGCTGGAGCAGGCGGAACTGCGCGTGCGCCTGCTGAGCGATCCCGGGCAGCCCGACAGTGCCGAGCCGTTCCCTGCGGCTGGCGACGATGTCTGAGATGGCAGCGGCCGACCCCGGCCGGTTCGACGCCTGGAGACAGCGTGCCGACCGTGCGATCGGCAGCGCCCTCGCCACGCTTGCCGACAGCGAGCCGCGCCTGCTGGCGTCGATGCGCCACGCCACGCTGCTGGGCGGCAAGCGCATGCGCCCGCTGCTGGTCTATGCCACCGGCACCGCCTTCGGGGTTGCCGAGGACGCGCTGGATCCCGCTGCCGCCGCGGTGGAGCTGATCCACGCCTATTCGCTGGTCCACGATGACCTGCCGTCGATGGACGACGACGCGCTGCGCCGCGGCCAACCCACCGTGCACGTGGCATTCGACGAGGGCACCGCGGTGCTGTGTGGCGATGCGTTGCAGTCGCTGGCATTCGCCGTGCTCGCCGACGCGCCGCAGCCGCCAGCCGCGCGGGTGGCGATGCTGCGCGAACTCGCGGTGGCCGCAGGCGCCGGCGGCATGTGCGGCGGCCAGGCACGCGATCTCGCGGCGACCGGTGCAGGCATCCTCGATATCGCCGCGCTCGAACGCCTGCATGCGATGAAGACCGGCGCACTGCTGCGCGCCGCGGTGCGCCTCGGCGCGCTTGCCGCGGATGTCGATGCGGGGACCGCGGTGCGACTCGACGCCTTCGCCGACGCGCTCGGCCTCGCCTTCCAGATCCGCGACGACCTGCTCGACGTGGAGTCCGACAGCGGCACCCTCGGCAAGACCGCCGGCAAGGATGTCGCCCAGGACAAGGCCACCTTCCCGGCGCTGATCGGCGTCGAGGCCTCGCGCGAGCGTCTGCAGTCGCTGGCCGCTACGATGGACGAGGCGCTGGCGCCGTTCGGCGAACGCGCCACGGCGCTGGCAGCGCTCGGGCGCCACGCGATCACCCGCAACTACTGATCGCCGTACCCGGCGGACGCCGGGACGTCCGCCCAAGCCCGCTTCAATCAAGCAGGCGGATGGTCAGCGGATAACGGTACTCCTCGCCGTTCCACGCCCTGACCGCAGCGATGATGCTGCACACCAGCCACATCAGTGCGATCGCCGCGATCACCATCAGCAATGCCAGCCCGGCCGGCAGCGTGAGGATCACGCCGAGCCCGAGGGTCAGCACGGTCAGCCCGACCAGCGCCGCGGCGATGCCGCAGGCCACGGCCGCGTAGATCAGCATGCTCAGGTTGAAATTCACCGCCTCGCGCGCGTGGCGGGCGATGAATGGCGAATCGTCGCGCTTGAGCAGCCAGATCGCCCCGGCCCCGACGACGCCCGCCACGCCGACCAGCCAGCTGGTCATCAGTGCCAGCGCCAGGGCGGTGACGTGCGCGGCCATGGCCCAGCCGCGCTCACTCGACGTGGTGATCGATTGGATGTGTGCCATGACGGTCCTCCTGCCGGGCGCGGACATCGCGCCCCGGCAACCATCATGGGTCCGCGACAGGCGCGGTCCAACCCAACCGACGACCTATGCGCACGCAGGCGCGTGCGGCGTCATTTCACCAGGCGGATCGCGAACGGGTAGCGGTAGGCGACGCCATCGTTGGCCTTGATCGCGGCGATGATGATGAAGACCAGCGCCACCAGCCCGACGATCGCCATCAGCGGCAGGGTCAGCAGGAAGCCGATGCCGAAGGTGAAGATGCCGACCAGGAACAGGATCAGCATGATCGCGGCGACGGTGATGTTGAAGTTCAGCGCTTCCTTCGCCTGGTCACCGACGAAGGGCATGGTTTCGCGCTTCATCAGCCAGATCACCAGCGGCCCGAGGAAACAGCCCACGCCTCCCGCCCAGCCAGCGGTAACGAGCCCGCCCAGCAATGCGGACAGGTGGGCGAACATCGCCCACTGGCGCTGTTCGGCAGCGATGCCGCTGGCATTGACGGGCGTCGGTGCATCGTGGTCGTACGGTGCGTTCATGTCGTTCCCCTGGCGCGCGGGTCCCGTGCCCACGCGGCGCGCCGACCGGGGGACGATGGAGAGGTGCTCCGTCCGACAGCCTAACGTCATTCGGCCCCGGCCACGGTCATCCGCTGCAGCAGGATCGGTCCGGTGCGGATGTGCGAACGCGGATCCCATTCGCTGCCGACGGCCTGGATGTTGCGGAACATCTCGCGCAGGTTGCCGGCGATGGTGATGCCATCGACCGCGTGCACGATCACGCCGTTCTCCACCCAGAAGCCCGCCGCGCCGCGTGAGTAGTCACCGGTCACGCTGTTGACGCCCTGCCCCATCAGCTCTGTGACCAGCAAGCCCCGGCCCATGTCGCGCAGCATCGAGGCGAGGTCGCCGGCGTTGGCGGCGAGCTCCAGGTTGTGCACGCCGCCGGCATTGCCGGTGGTCTGCAGGCCGAGTTTGCGCGCGGAGTAACTGCCGAGCACATAGCGTTGCAGCACGCCGCCGTCGACCAGCGCCGAATCGCGCGTGGCCACGCCTTCGGCATCGAAAGACGACGAGCGCAGACCGCGCGGAAGAAATGGCTGCTCGTGGATCGCGAACCAGTCCGGGAACAGCTGCTCGCCGAGGCTGTCGAGGAGGAAGCTCGCACGCCGGTACAGCGCGCCGCCCGATACCGCGCCGAGCAGGTGGCCGACCAGCGAGCGCGCCATTTCCGCCGAGAACAGCACCGGCATCGTGCCCGTGGGCACGGGACGCGGATCCAGGCGCGCCAACGCGCGCCGCGCCGCTTCGCGGCCGACCGTAACCGGTGCCTGCAGGTCCGCTCGCGACAGAGCGAACGTGTACCAGCCATCGCGCTGCATCGCCTCGCCCTCGCCGGCGATCAGTGCACAGCCGACGCTGTGGTGGGTTTCGCGGCTGCTGCCGACGAAGCCGTGCGAGTTCGCGTACACCGATACCGCTGCGCCGCTGCCGACCGAAGCGCCGTCGGAATTGTCGATGCGCGGATCGGCGTCGCGACCGGCCTGCTCGCAGGCGAGCGCGATCTCCACCGCTTCGTCGGCGTCCAGCGCCCACGGATGCCAGCTGTCGAACTCGCGCAGCAAGGTCGCCATCAGCGCGGGATCGGCAAGCCCTGCGGCGGGATCGTCCTCGGTGTAGCGCGCGATCGCGCAGGCCTGCTCGACGGTGGCGACCAGGCTGTCCTCGCGCAGGTCGGCGGTGCTGGCGCTGCCCTTGCGCTGGCCGAAGTACACGGTCAGCGCAACGCCGCGATCGCGGGTGGCCTCGACCGTCTCGACCTCGCCCAGGCGCACGCCGACGTTCAGGCCCTGCTCTTCCGAACACGACACCTCTGCTTGGCTGGCACCGCGCGCGCGGCAGAGATCGAGCGCGCGCCGCGCCACCTCTTCGAGTGCGGCGATGCGCTGCCGGCTGTCGTCGGTGCCCTGCTTCGGGGAAGTCACTGCGTCCAATGGATTATCCTTTGATGATTGACGTCCGCCGCGCCGCCGCGCCCGCGCGGGCGACCCGGGGACCACCCCCGCCCTGCACACAGGAACGACGATGCGCGGACGCGACGATGAAACCGGCGAATTCCTTTCGCCCAGCCGCAGCCAGCAACGGCGCGACGCGCTCGAGGTGCTGGAACTGGGCGAGCGACTGGTGGGCCTGACCCCGGCGCAGCTGGAAAAGCTGCCGCTGCCCGAGCACCTGCTGCCGCACATCCGCGATACGCAGCGCATCACCGCGCATATCGCGCGCAAGCGCCAGCTGGCCTACCTGGCCAAGCAGATGCGCCGCGAGGACGACGAAACGCTCGAAGCGATCCGCGATGCGATGGATGCCGGTGGCGAAGCATCGCGCCAGGAAACCGCGCTGCTGCATCGCGCCGAGACCTGGCGCGAGCGCCTGCTCGACGACGGCGACACCGCGCTGGCCGAGCTGCTGGCCGCGCATCCCGATGCCGACCGCCAGCAGCTGCGCACGCTGATCCGCAATGCCAGCCAGGAGCGCGCCAGGAACCGGCCGCCCCACGCCTACCGCGAACTGTTCCGGCTGCTGCGCGACGTGCTGGCTGCGGACATCGCAGGCGACGGAGAAGAGCCGCCAGCCGCGGAGTGACGCGGATGCATGTGGATCGGAGACGGCAAGGCTTTCGCCGATGCCCCGATCCATGTTGAACCGCGAAGATCCGCGGCAAAGCAGTCCGGTCACGCCTGGGTGCCGCCCACGGTGATCCCGTCGATCAGCAGCGAGGGCTGGCCCACGCCCACCGGTACGCTCTGCCCGTCCTTGCCGCATACACCGACGCCGTCGTCGAGCGCGAGGTCGTGGCCGATGCGGCTGACCTTGCGCATGGTCTCCGGGCCGTTGCCGATCAGCGTCGCGCCCTTCACCGGCGCGGTGATGCGGCCGTCCTCGATCAGGTAGGCCTCGGTGGCCGAGAACACGTACTTGCCGCTGGTGATGTCGACCTGGCCGCCGCCGAAGTTGACCGCGTACAGGCCCTTCTTCACCGAGCGGATCATGTCCTCCGGATCGTCCTGCCCGGCCAGCATGTAGGTGTTGGTCATCCGCGGCATCACCAGGTGCGCGAACGACTCGCGGCGGCCGTTGCCGGTCGGCGCCACGCCCATCAGCCGCGCGTTGTGGGTGTCCTGCATGTAGCCGGCGAGCACGCCGTCCTCGATCAGCGTGGTGCAGCGCGTCGGCGTGCCCTCGTCATCGACCTTGAGCGAGCCACGGCGGCCGTCCAGGGTGCCGTCGTCGACGATGGTCACGCCCGGCGCGGCCACGCGCTGGCCGATGCGCCCTGCGTAGGTGCTGGTGCCCTTGCGGTTGAAATCGCCCTCCAGGCCATGGCCGACCGCCTCGTGCAGCAGCACGCCCGGCCAGCCGTTGCCCAGCACCACCGGCATGACGCCGGCGGGCGCGTCGACCGCATCGAGGTTGACCAGTGCCTGCCGCAGCGCCTCGCGGGCGAAATGTTCGGGGCGCCCCTCGGCCAGCAGTTCCTCGTAGCCGTAGCGCCCGCCGTAGCCGGCATAACCGGATTCGCGCCGGCCGTCCTGCTCGACCAGCACCTGCACGTTGAGCCGCACCAGTGGCCGCACGTCGCCGGCGAGCACGCCGTCCGAGCGCGCCACCAGCATGGTGTCGACGGTGCCGGACAGGCTCACCATGACCTGCCGCACGCGCGGGTCGGCCGCACGCAGCAGGCGGTCGATGCGGCGCAGGGCCTCGACCTTGGCCGCGTTGTCGAGGCTGTCGACCGGGTCGAGCGCCGGATACAGCGGCGCACGGTCGCGCGCAGGCAACGCCACGCGCTGGGCTGCCACGGCGCGGCCGTCGCGCGAGATCGCGCGCGCCGAACCCGCCGCCGCCAGCAGCGCCTGTGCGTCGATGTCGTCGGAATAGGCGAAGCCGGTCTTCTCGCCGGAAATCGCGCGCACGCCCACGCCCTGTTCGATCGAGTGCGCACCGTCCTTGACGATGCCGTCCTCCATGCTCCAGCTCTCGCGCCGCGAATGCTGGAAGTAGAGGTCGCCGAAATCGACGCCGGGGCCCAGCAGGGCCGAGAACGCTCGGTCGAGCTGGTGGGTATCGAGGCCGGCCGGTGCAAGCAGGCGGGACTGGGCAAGTGCAATCGGGGATTCGGTCATCGCGAAAGGATGGGGGCGCAGGTACGCGGGGGCAACCGCGAAGATGGCCTTACCGTGTTCCAACCGGGCCGACGTGCGGCTACCGGTCCGACCGTTCCGCCTTGTCGGGCGCCGGCGTCGCCTCCGGCGTAGCGGCATTGGCGGCATTGGCGGCGCCGCCGCGCGCCGGTTCGCGTCGGATGACTTCGACCTCGGGATCGCTCCACGGCCCGGTGACGCGGTAGGTCGAGGCACCGATCTCGCCCAGCGGCCGGCGCAGCATCGACCCGGCCGCGGCTCCGACCGCCGCACCGATGGGGCCGCCGGCGAGGGCACCCACCGCGGTCAGCAGGTTGCCCGAGCGCGGGTGCACGTCGATGGTCTGGTCGTAGGTCTGCGCGCGCAGGTCCGCGCTTCCGGTGATATGGATCTCCGCGGCAGGCCCGTCCAGCGCGAGACCCTGCGCGCGCGCGCGGCCGTCGGCGAACCGCACCTCGCCGCCGATCCGGTTGAAGGCGAAACCGCGTTCGAAGAAATCGCGGAAATCCAGGGTGAGCCGACGCGGCAGTTCGGCCACGCTGAGCAGGCCCAGCACGCGCCCGGCGCCGGGCTCCACGTCGGCCAGCTGGCCGTCCTTGATCAGCAGCGACAGCTCGCCCTCCAGCGCCTCCACCCGGAAGCCGGTCGGGCTGCCGGGCCAGGTGGCATCGAAGTCGATGCGGCCGCTGCCGCCGCGCAGCCGTTCGCCCTGGCCGAGACCGGCCAGCAGCGCACCGTAATCGTTGCTGTCGATGTCGAGCTGCACCCGCGTGCGCTGGGCCGCGCCGCGGCCGCGCCACTCGCCGGTGGCGTCGATCGTCTGCCCCGGCGCGCGCACGCGCAGGCGTTCGAGCTGCAGCCCATCGGCCACCGGTTGCGTGCGCAGGCTGGCCTCGCCCAGCCGCGCGCGCTGCCGACGCGCAGGTCGGCGACGTCGATGTGCAGCGCGGGCAAGCGCGCGGGATCGGTGCTGTCGTCGGCCGGGGTGTCGTCGCGCGCGGACGTCGGCGCGCCCGGCGCCGGCGCCGTGCGTTGCCAGTGCACGCGCTCGAAGCGGCCCACCACCGGCCCCTGGCCGTCCGGCAGCTGCAGGGAACCGGCCAGTGCGGGGCCCTCGAAGCCGAGCGCGGTGCCGCCGGCCGCGGGCGCCGCACGGATCCGGGTGTCGGCAAAACTGCCGCCCATGAGGGTCAACCGGTCCACGGCCAGGTCGATCCGCCGCAGCGGCATGCCGCCACCGTCGCCGCCCCCGAGCAGACCCAGCCAGTCCATCACCGCGAATTCCGGCGTGCGCCCGCCGAGCACGACGCCCGATGCCGGTGGCGTGGTCGCGGCGGCGCCGCCGAGGGCGATCGCCAGCCCGGTCGCGTCGCCATCGACGCGCGCTCGCAGCGCCATCCTTTGGCCGAGCCGCACCGACAGTTCGTTGCGCTTCTCCAGCGGCAGCTCGACCCGCACTTCGGCCGGCAGCGCCGCACCCGCCGCCTTGGCCAGCGGTGCCGGCAGCTCGAAGCTGGTGCCGCGCAGGTCCGAACGCAGCACCAGCGTGGGCGGTGCATCGTTGCCGGCGCGCGGCACCTCCACGCCGACCGTCCACGCCGAGCGCCCGCGTGCCTGCGTGCGCATCCAGTCCAGCGCCTCGACCCGGTCGATCAGCGTGCCGATACCGACCACCGCGCCCAGCTCGCCCTCGAAGGCCAGCGCGGGATTACGCGCATGACCGTCGCCGGCGGCGATGCGCAGGTGTGCGGTGCGGCCGTCCATCTGCCCCTGCAGCGCCGGAGCGCCGAAGCCGTGCTGGTCATAGCGCAGGCGTCCACGCAGCTGGTCGAGCTGCAGGCCCCATTCCTGCTCGGCCACGCGCACGCCGTCGAATTCGACCGCGCCGTCGATGACCGGCGGTTCGCCGAAATCCAGCGCCATCGAGAAGCGCGCGCGCGCCGGGCCCGCGGCACGCAGCCCGCCCAGCGTCGGCGACAGGCCGGCATACAGCGGGGTCTGCCGCAGCATCGCGAACATCGCGGCGATGTCCCCGTTGGACTCCGCGCGCACCTGCAGCGGCGCGCGGCTGAAATCGGCGATGTCCGCCTCGAGTTGCGCCACCTCCACCCCGCCCAGTGCGGCGCGCCCGTGCAGGTCGAAGCCGTTGCCGACGAAGCGCACCCGGCCGTTGAGCTGTTCCGCCGCTGGCCAGTCCGGCTGGAACCGCACCTGCGCATCGACCAGTTCCGCTTCGGCATGGAACAGGCCCGGGGCGGCCTGGCCTGGCGCCGCACGGAACGGCCAGTCGTCGAGATCGCCGGACACCACCGCGCGGCCGTTGCGCACGCGCCCGCCCACCAGCGCGGCGTCGAGCCAGGCGATCGTCGCCTCCGACATCACGTGGTGCACCCAGAAGCGCCGTGCCACCGGGATCTCCGACTCGTCGACATCGGCGGCGATGTCGATCGTGGGTCGACCGCCACCCGGCGCGAACCCGAGCCCACCCCGCACGCGCGCGCCGTAGCCGTCGCCGGCGATCCGCAGGCCGGGCGTCTGCACCTGCCAGCCGTCGGCGCCGGGCCAGGCGGCGATGGCGCCATCGAGACTGAAGTCGTGCGGGTCGCGGAATCCGGCCGGCCAGTCCAGCCGCCAGCGTGTCGCGGGCTCGGGCTCGAACACCAGACCGTTCGCGTCGCCGCGCAGGCGCCCGCTCGCGCCCATCAGCCCGGGCCGCTCGCCGATCGGCGCGAAGCCGGCGGCCTCGATCCTTGCGTGCAGGCGCAGGCGCCGGTCGGAGTCGCGCACCAGCGCGACGTCGTGCAGGACAGCGCGCGGAGCCGCCTCGCGCAGCCAGCTGCGCAGTGCCGGCGACAGGCGGTCCGACAGCGGCAGCAGCGCCAGCAGCGGACCCGCATCGATGCGATCCGCGGCAAACGCCAGCACCGGGCCGGAGCCCAGCACCGCCCCGTCCAGCGACTGGCTCGCACCGTTCGCGGCCAGCCGAAGGCGGCCGGCGTCCAGCCGCCAGCCGGCATCGGTGGCCTGCCAGTGGACGTCGGCGTCGAGCTGTTCGAACCGCGCCTCGTCGCTTTCGCCGGAGACCGCCTGCAGGGCGACATCCTCGAGTTCCGCACGCGCGCGCACCGCCACCACGCGGCGTCCGGCCAGCGTCGCCCAGGCACCGGCGTCGCCATGGCCATCGACCACCGCCACCCCGGCGTAACGCAGCAGCGGCGACCAGCCATCGAGATCGGCGCGGGTGATCCCCAGCCAGGCGCGGCCGTTGCCGGTGCCGCGCGCCAGGTCCAGCACCGCCCGCACCGGGGCATCTGCTTCCACCCGCCAGGCATTCGCCGCCGCGCGCACGCGGTCACCGGACACGCGCAGGCGCAGGTCGATCCGCGGCACGTGGGTATGGATGCCCAGACCCGGCGCGACGATGTCCAAGCTGCCGTCGTGCAGCACGACCTCGCCGATCCGTTCGAGCGCGGCAAACGGATCGCTGTCGCTGGCGGCCTGCCCCGGAAGACCCTGCACATGCCAGCTGCCGTCGTCGTGGCGTTCCAGCTGCAGGTGCAGGTCGCGCAGGCGCAGTTCGGTCAGCGACCGCCCCGGCAGCCAGCCGGTGTAGGGCGTCACCAGGATTTCCGCGGCACCGATTTCCACCGGCGCGTCGGTTTCGCCGATGCGCAACCCGGTGACCTGCAGCAGCGGCCCGCGCCGGGTCCAGCTGGTCTCGAGCGAATCGAACGCCACCGGCCGCCCGGCGCGCTCGCCCAGCCAGGCGGCGACGCGGTCCGGATGGCGCTCGGCCAGCGGCAGCAGCAGCTGCGATGCAATGCCGCCGGCCACTGCCAGCAGCACCAGCAACAGCGCCAGCAGGTACCAGACCCAGGCCCCGGCGCGGCGTGCGTGTCGGCGCATGGGGGTCACGCAGTGGACTGGCGGGCGATCCCGCCAGGGCGTGCTTCAGAGCAGGACGACATCGAACTGTTCCTGCAGGTACTGCTCGTCGGCCTGGAAGCGGATGCTCTTGCCGAGGAATTCCTCGAGCTCGGCCACCGCGGTGGATTCCTCGTCGGTGATGCGCGCCACCACCTTCGGCGATGCGATCACCAGCAGGCGCGCGGATTCGAACTGGCGCACCGCGCGCACGATCTCGCGGAACACCTCGTAGGTCACCGTTTCGGTGGTCTTGAGCATGCCGCGGCCACCGCAGGTCTGGCAGGTCTCGGACAGCTGCCGCTCGAGGCTGTCGACGGTGCGCTTGCGCGTCATCTCCACCAGCCCCAGCGGCGAGAAATCGTACACGGTGGTCTTGGCGTGGTCGCGCAGCAGCGACTTCTCCAGCGTGCGCAGCACCTGCCGGCGGTGCTCCGGATCCACCATGTCGATGAAGTCGATGATGATGATCCCGCCCAGGTTGCGCAGGCGCAGCTGGCGCGCCACCGCCTGCGCGGCTTCCAGGTTGGTGCGGTAGACGGTTTCCTCGAGGTTGCGCTGACCGAGGAAGGAGCCCGTGTTGACGTCGACCGTGGTCATCGCCTCGGTCTGGTCGATGACCAGGTAACCGCCCGACTTCAGCGGCACCTGCTTGTCGAGCGCGCGCTGGATCTCGTCCTCGACGCCGTACAGGTCGAAGATCGGCCGCGCCCCGGCGTAATGCTCGATCCGTTCGGCCAGCGGTCCGCCTGCACCGTCCGCCAGCGCGGGCATGTACTGGGCGGCGAATGCGCGCACCCGTTCGTAGGTTTCGCGCGAGTCCACGCGCACCTTGTCGACGTCGCGGCGCATCAGGTCGCGTACCGCGCGCATCGGCAGGGTCAGGTCCTCGTAGACGCAGGTGCCCACGCGTGCCGACGCCCCGGCCTCGCCGACCAGCGCCCACGCCCGCGCGAGATAGGTGATGTCGTCGGCCAGCGCCTCTTCGCCCTGCCCTTCGGCGTTGGTGCGCACGATGTAGCCGTGGGCGCCGGCGCTCTGGGCGAGGTCCGACACCAGGGTCTTCAATCGCCGGCGCTCGCCGTCGTCCTCGATCCGCGCGGAAATCCCGACCACGCTCGACTGCGGCAGCAGCACCAGGTAGCGCGACGGAATGCTGATCTGGGTGGTCACGCGCGCACCCTTGGTGCCGATCGGCTCCTTGACCACCTGCACCACCACGTCCTGGCCATCGCGCAGCAGTTCCGCGATCGGCGGCACCGTGGCCGGCACCGGCAGCGCCCCGGCCTCGGCGTCCATCTCCGGCGCCGGCAGCGAGCGCATCACGTCGCTGGCATGCAGGAACGCCGCGCGCTCGAGGCCGATGTCGACGAACGCCGCCTGCATGCCCGGCATCACCCGCTGCACGCGGCCCTTGTAGATGTTGCCGACCACGCCGCGGCTGGCACCTCGCTCGATGTGCAGCTCCTGCAGCATGCCGTTCTCGACCACCGCCACGCGGGTCTCGCGCGGGGTGACGTTGACCAGGATTTCCTCCGACATACCGACCTATCCCTTGGCAGACGCGCGTGCGCGTAACCCGACGATCATCGCAGTTCCGCCGCCCCTCATCGCATCAGCCCGGCAGCGCGCAGCAACTGCGCCGTCGCATGCAGTGGCAGGCCCATCACTCCCGAGTAGCTGCCGGCGAGATGGGTGACGAAGCGTTCCGCGCCGCCCTGGATCGCGTAGGCGCCGGCCTTGCCCATCGGTTCGCCGGTGGCGACATAGGCGGCGATGGCAGGGTCGTCGAGGTCATCGAAGGTGACCGTGGTCGCCACCAGCACCTCGCGGGTGCCGGCCGCGCTGCGCAGGGCCACCGCCGTCAGCACCTCGTGGGTCTGCCCGGCCAGGCTGCGCAGCATCGCGGCCGCGTCGTCGGCATCCACGGGCTTGCCGTAGACGCGATCGTCGAGCACCACCTCGGTATCGGAGGCCAGCACCGCGGAGGTCCCGTCGGGCGCCACGGCCCAGCCCGCGTCGGCCTTGTCGCGGGCGACCCGGCGCACATAGGCCTCCGGCGTTTCACCGGGCGCGCGTACTTCGGGAATGTCGATGTCCAGGACCGCGAACGGGACGCCCAGACGCCCCAGCAACTCGCGGCGCCGGGGCGATTTGGAGGCAAGCAGCAGCATGTCGACAGGATACCCGCGCGGTCGCAGCGCACCCCGGACGCGCGACCTTCAACCCCATTCAGGCTCACGGCCCGTTCACTGGAGCGGCTCGACCCTCTCGCCACATCCTGGAGACTCCAATGACCTTTCGCCCGCTCGCCGCCGCCCTGGTGGCAGCCCTCGCCCTCGGAACCCTGGCGACCAGCATGCCCAGCCACGCCCAGACCCCCTCCGGCCCGGCCGCGCCGCAGATCGCCAGCGACAGCACCCTGCTGTCGGTCAGCGCCCGCGCCGAGGCCAGCCGCGCGCCCGACGTGGCGACCCTCTCCGCCGGCGTGGTCACCAACGCCGCCGACGCCAATGCCGCGTTGCGCGCGAATGCCGAGCAGATGAACCGGCTCATGCAGGCCATCCGCGCCGCCGGCATCCAGGAGCGCGACGTGCAGACCTCCGGTCTCAACATCCACCCGCAGTACCGCCACTCGGAAAACGAAGCGCCCGTCATCACCGGCTACCAGGCCAGCAACACGGTGAACCTGAAGTTGCGCGACGTCGGGCGCCTGGGCCAGGTGCTCGATGCACTGGTCGCCAGCGGCGCCAACCAGGTCAACGGCCCGAGCTTCGAGATCGACCAGCCGGAAGCCGTCTACGACGAGGCGCGCCGCAAGGCGCTGGATCTCGCCCGCCAGCGCGCGGAAATGTACGCATCCGCGCTCGACCTGCGAGTGCGGCGGATCGTCAGCATCAGCGAGGGCGGCGGCTTCGTGCAGCCGATGCCAATGATGCGCATGGCCGCGATGGACGCGCGGGCGGAAAGCAGCCCGGTTTCGCCAGGCGAAACCACCCTGTCCGCGTCGCTGGACGTGGTGTTCGAACTCGGACGCTGAAGGAGGCGCCATGACCCCCGACATCCCCCGCAAGGACACTCCCGCCGGCAACGATGCGGACAAGTCCGGCTATGCCGAACGCACTCCGCGCGATGGCGACGACGCCCGCAACGTGGGCGTCCCGTACCGGCGCGATCCCGACCACGGCGGCCTCGATCGCAAACCGGAAGACTCCCCGGACACGGCGGCGGACGAAGGCTGAGCTGCGGTTCGCGGCTCGGGCGACCCGGTGACCCGGGCCCGGATGCGGCCTTCGGCTGTGTCCGGGCCACGCCCGTTAGCCCGGTTGAGTGACACCCGGTCCACCACTGCGAATCTCCCGGCCGCGGTACGCGGTCAGGCGCGGTGGTACGGGTGGTTCGCCAGCATCGCGGCGGCACGGTAGAGCTGCTCCGCGGCGACCAGCCGCACCAGCATGTGCGGCAGGGTCAGCGGCCCCAGCGACCAGCGCTCATCGGCGCGCGCCAGCACATCGGGAGCATGGCCCTCCGGCCCGCCGATCAGCACCGCGAGGTCGCGGCCCTGCCCGCGCCAGTATTCGAGGCGCCGGGCCAGCTCTTCCGAGGAGTGCGCGCGCCCTTCGACATCCAGCGCCACGACATGCGCCTGCCGGGGCAGTGTCGCCAGCACCCGTGCGCCTTCATCCTGGCGCGCACGCACCGCATCGCGGCCCTTGCCACGCAGGCCGGGCTCGATCTCGACAAGATCCAGCGGCAGCCAGTACGACAGCCGCTTGCGGTATTCGGCGAACCCCTCGGCCACCCATCCCGGTGCGCGCTCGCCAACGGCGACCAGACGCGCCTTCACTTCGGAATCAGCGTGCGGGCGCGCCGGTGTCGGGTGGCTGGTCGCCGACCGTCCACAGACGCTCGATGGCGTAGAACTCGCGCACGCGCGGCAGCATGACGTGCACGACCACGTCGCCGAGGTCGACCAGCACCCACTCGGCCTCGCGCTCGCCTTCCACGCCCAGGGGCTGGACGTCGAGCTTCTTGGCGAAGCGGACCACCTCGTCGGCGATGGATTTGACGTGGCGGCTGGAGGTGCCGGAGGCGACCACCATGTAGTCGCAGACGCTCGACTTGCCGCGAACGTCGAGTTCGACGACGTCGCGCGCCTTCAGTTCTTCGGTGGCCGCGCGCACCTGCTCGAGCAGGACATCGACGGACGGCGGCGGGACGGGAAGACGGGTCTTGATGACTTGAGCGGGGCTGGACAAAGCGGTGGACTCTTGGATTTGCGGCGGATTATAGCGGCGCACCGGCGTCGGCACCGTGTGCATACAGGCCGTCGGTCGTGATCCGTGCAGCCACCGCCGCCGGCACCTTCGCCTGCCACGGCTGGCCGGTGGCGATCCGGCGGCGGATCTCCGTCGCCGATTCGGGGCTCAGCGGCTGGCGCAGGCGCAGCACGCGACCGCCAGGCGCGGTCTGCAGGTCCGCGGGATCATCGGTCCAGCGGCCAGCGAGCTGCTCCGCCAGGGCGGCCGGCAGATCGCGGTCGAGGGGATCGCCGGCGCGCTCGGCGACGACGAAATGGGCAAGCGTCGGCAGTGCCTGCCAGTCCTTCCACCCGGGCAGGCCGCGGAAACCGTCGGCACCCAGCAGCAACGCCACCGGTCGCCGCGGTGCCACGTCGCGCAGGGCGCGCAGGGTGTCGACGGTCCAGCTGCGGCCCGCGCGATGCAGTTCACGGCGGTCGACCCGGAGCCCCGGTTCACCCGCGACCGCAAGGTCGAGCAGTGCGGCGCGGGTCACGGCATCGGCGCCGGGAGCGGCGCGGTGCGGCGGGTCGGCGGCCGGCATCAGGTGCACCGGTACGCCAAGCACGTCGCGGGCGACCCGTGCCACGGCGAGGTGGCCGTTGTGGACCGGATCGAAGGTGCCACCGTAGAGCACCAGCAGCCCGTCGTCGTCGGTCATGGCGCTGTCGTCATCCATGGTCGAGGTGGGCCCGCGGATCACGGGAAAGCAGGCGAATCTGCAGCGTCCACTGGCGATCGGCGGTCATCGGCGATATCCGCGGCACACGATGACGTGCATCCCGCGGGGAAGCGACTGCGGCGGAGCCGCACGTCGTCACCCCATCACGCGCGCGGCGCGGGTTTCGGCGACCGCCACCAGCAGGCGTTCCAGCGCCTGCCAGGCGTCACCGGGCGCCCGTCCCTTGGCGATGCGGTCGATGCGTCCGGCGGCGGCGAGGAACTGCTCCCAGCGTGGTGCCGGATGACGCTGCAGCGCACGGGTATACACCGCCTGCTTCGAATCCCAGACCCGCTGCGCGCGGAATTCCGCCGCCAGGTTGCCGCCACGCGCCTGCACCCGTGCCAGCGCCGCCGCGCGTTGCAGTTCCATCACCACCATGCCCATCAGTGCGGGGACGGCCTCGCCCTCGGCACGCAGCCCGGCGAGCATGCGCACCGCCTGCGCGGCCTGGCCGGACAGCGCCGCATCCACCAGGCGGAACACGTCGAAGCGCGCGGCATCGGCTACCAGGTCTTCCATCCGCGCGGTGTCCAGCGTCGCGCCCTCGGCCAGCAGGGCGAGCTTGTCGATCTCCTGGGCGGCCGCCAGCAGGTTGCCTTCGACCCGGTCCGCCAGCCGCTGCACCGCATCGCGGTCCGCGCTGACGCCGCGGCTGCGCAAGCGACGCTCGATCCAGTCCGGCATCTCGTGCGGCTTCACGCCCCAGGCCACCGCGATCTGGCCCACGCGGCCGATGGCCTCGCTCCACTTGCCACCGTGCTGGCGGCTCCATTCGCCGCCGGTCACCAGCAGCAGGATGTCGTCGGGTGGCGCGTCGCAGAACGCGGTGATCGCTGCCGCGCCGTCCTTGCCAGGCTTGGCGGTCGGCAGGCGGATCTCGATCACCCGCCGTGCAGCGAACAGGCTGGGCGCACGCAGGGTGGCTTCGAGCGCGTTCCAGTCGATGTCGCGGCCTTCGGGCTCGAACACCTCGCGCTCGGCATAGCCCTGCTCGCGCGCGCGGGTGCGCACCGCGTCGGCAGCCTCGAGCACGCGCAACGTTTCCGGGCCGGCGATCAGGTAGACCGGGCGCAGCGGTCCCTGCCCGAGCTGGGCGACGAGACGTTCCGGGGTCAGCTCCATTGCGCTCGCCCAGCCCTACGGCTGCCGCGAGGCCCCGTCGATGCGGCGCACGATCGAGGCGACCATCTCGCGGCGCATCTCGCGGCCGAGGAGCTCGCGCTCGCTCTCGGTACCGATCAACTCGCTCGGGCTCGAGGTGTAGTCGCGTGCCAGTTCGACCGCCTGCTGCGGCACCAGGTCGGCACCGTCGGCGCGGCGCAGGCGGAACACCACTGCGTAGCGCAGCGAGTATTCCTGTGCACGACCGAACTGGTCGACCGACAGCGGCGTCTCCGCCCAGCGCTCGGAGAGCACGTTGAGCGTCGCCACGTCGGCAGTGGTCGCGGGCACGATGTCGGCGCCCGCCTGGCGCAGCGCCAGCTCGAGGCCATCGCGCAGCGGACTGAACGGATCCTGCGTGACCACCCGCACCGCGCCCAGATCGGGCGGCAGGGTGAGCGCGCTGCGCAGATGGAAGCCACAGGCACCGAGCAGCAGGGTCGAAAGCAGGACGAGCGGGAGGAGTCTGCGCATGGCCGAAGTCTGGGGGAGGCGGGGATCGCGGGGCAAGCCGGGCGGTCAGCCGGCGACGATGTTCACGATCTTGCCGGGGACGATGATGATCTTGCGCACCTGCATGCCCTCGAGGAAACGCGCGACGCCCGGATCGTCCAGCGCCGCGGCCTCGATCGCCGGCCGCTCGGCATCCACCGCGACATCGATCGTGCCGCGCAGCTTGCCGTTGACCTGCACGGCGAGCCTGAGCGCATCGCGCGCCAGCGCCTGCGGGTCGACCGTGGGGAACCCGTGGTCCTCCAGCAACGTCTGCGGATGGCCGAGCAGCTGCCACAGCGCATGGCTCGCGTGCGGGGTGATCGGATTGAGCATCAGCACCATCGCCTCGAACACCTCCTGCCGCAGCGCACGCGCGCCGTCACCGTCCTCGGTGAACTTCGCCACGTGGTTCAGCAACTCCATCACCGCGGCGATCGCGGTATTGAAGTTGAGGCGGCGACCGTAGTCGTCGCCGACCTTCTGGATGGTCTCGTGCAGCTGCCGGCGCAGGGTCTTCTGCGCCGGGGTGAGCTGCGATGCATCGAGCGAGGGTGCGGCGCCGGCGGCGGCATGGCGCTCCACCTGGCTCCACAACCGGCGCAGGAAACGCGACATGCCCTCGACGCCGGCCTCGTTCCACTCCAGCGACAGCGTGGGCGGCGCGGCGAACATCGAGAACAGCCTCACGGTATCGGCGCCGTAGCGGTCCACCATCGCGCGCGGGTCGACGCCATTGTTCTTCGACTTCGACATCTTCTCGACGCCGCCGATCGACACCGGTCGGCCATCGGCCTTCAGGTGCGCACCGGTGATGCGACCACGCTCGTCGCGCTCCACGTCCACGTCGGCGGGGTTGATCCAGTCCTTGGAACCGTCGGCGTTGTCGCGGTAGTAGGTCTCGGCGATGACCATGCCCTGGGTGAGCAGGTTCACCGCGGGCTCGTCGCTGTCCACCAGGCCCTGGTCGCGCAGCAGCTTGTGGTAGAAGCGGAAATACAGCAGGTGCAGGATCGCGTGCTCGACGCCGCCGATGTACTGGTCGACCGGCGTCCAGTACTTCGCCCGCGCGTCGACCATGTCCGCCGCGCCCGGCGAGGTGTAGCGGGCGTAGTACCAGCTCGACTCCATGAAGGTGTCGAAGGTGTCGGTCTCGCGCTCGGCCGCGGCGCCGCACTGCGGGCACGTGGTCCGGCGCCATTCCGGATCGGATTTGATCGGCGACTGCACGCCACTGAACGCGACGTCCTCGGGCAGCACCACCGGCAGCTGGTCCTCCGGCACCGGCACCGCGCCGCAGGCCTGGCAATAGACCACCGGGATCGGGCAGCCCCAGTAGCGCTGGCGGCTCACGCCCCAGTCGCGCAGGCGGAAGTTGACCTTGCGCCGGCCGGTGCCCGTCGCTTCGAGGCGCGCAGCCAGCGCATCGAATGCGGCGTCGTAATCCATCCCGTTGAATTCACCGGAATTGATCAGGGTTCCGCGTTCGGTATACGCACCCTGCTGCTCGATGGCATCGAGATACTCGCGCACCACCCGCACCGCGACCGAGGTGTCGTAGGCATCGACCGAACCACCCGCCAGCGCGGCCTGGAACGGATCGGCATCGTGGGCAACGTCGCCCACCACCTCGTCCAGTGCGTCGCGCACCGACGCGGGCACGATCACCGGGCGCACCGGCAGGCCGTAGGACTTGGCGAATTCCCAGTCACGCTGGTCGTGCGCCGGCACCGCCATCACCGCACCGGTGCCGTAGCCCATCAGCACGAAATTGGCCACGTAGATCGGCAGGTCCTCGCCGGTGACCGGGTGGATCGCCCATTGCCCGGTCGCCATGCCGCGCTTTTCCTGGGTCTCGATCTCGGCCTCGGACACGCCGCCACGCTTGAGGTCGGCGATGAACGCCGCAAGCTCCGGATTCGCCGCCGCGGCCTTCTGCGCCAGCGGGTGCTCGCCGGCGATCGAAATGAAGGTCACGCCCATCAGCGTGTCCGGCCGCGTGGTGTAGACCATCAGCGGCTCCGGCTCGCCATCGACGCGGAAGCCGATCTCGAGCCCTTCGCTGCGGCCGATCCAGTTGCGCTGCATCGTCTTGACCGAATCCGGCCAGCCCGGCAACGCATCCAGGCCGTCGAGCAGTTCCTGCGCGTAGTCGGTGATCCTGAGGAACCACTGCGGGATCTCGCGCTTCTCCACCAGCGCGCCCGAACGCCAGCCACGACCGTCGACCACCTGCTCGTTGGCGAGCACGGTCTGGTCGACCGGGTCCCAGTTCACCACCGCATTGCGGCGATAGGCGAGGCCTTTCTTCATCAGCCGCACGAACATGCGCTGTTCGTGCACGTAGTAGTCCGGCTGGCAGGTGGCGAACTCACGCGACCAGTCGAGCGCGTAGCCCAGCGACTTCAGCTGGCCGCGCATGTGCTCGATGTTGGCGTAGGTCCACTTCGCCGGCGCGGTGCTGTTCCTGATCGCGGCGTTCTCCGCCGGCAGGCCGAAGGCATCCCAGCCCATCGGCTGCAGCACGTTCTTTCCGGTCATGCGCTGGTAGCGGCTGATGACGTCGCCGATCGTGTAGTTGCGCACATGGCCCATGTGCAGCGCGCCCGACGGGTACGGCAGCATCGACAGGCAGTAGTACTTCGGCCGGCTGTCGTCCTCGCGCACCTCGAAGGCCCGGGTGCTGTCCCAGTACTGCTGGGCAGCGGCTTCAACGGCCGCGGGATCGTACGGGTGGGACTCGGACTGGGCTTCGGACACGGCGGAGTGGGCGTCTGCAGGGGGGTCGGCAAGCCTACCCTACGCCCCGGTGCACTGCCACGAAGCGGCGCGGGCCGGCACCCCGATAGACTGTGACCATGTCCGCGCCCTCATCCCGCACCCGCCGCCTGCGCATCCCCGCCGTGGTGATCGCGCTGGTGTTGCTGCTGGGCGCCGGCATCGCCTCGGTGATGGGCGTGCGCAGTTTCCAGGCGGCCAACCGTTCGCTTGAGCACAGTTACCGGGTGATCAATCTGATCGAGGCCACCGATGCAGCAGTGCGTGCGGCCGAGGCAAATGCGCGCGGCTTCCGCAACACGAACCTCATCGAGTTCCGCCCCGGGTTCTTCGAGGCCGTGGGCCGCGCCACCCGCCTTACCGAGCAGCTGGCGCAGCTGACTGCGGACCACCCGCAGCAGCAGGCCCGTGCACGCACGCTGGGCGAGGCCATTGCCACGCACCTGGTGGCTTTGCAAGTGTTGCTCGACATCAACGCCATCGAGGCGACCGATGCCGAGGTGCGACGCAGGAACGCGAGCACGAACCTGCGTCGGGTCGCCGAGATCAACGCCCTCAGCCAGGAAATGCTGGCGGTGGAACAGATGCTGCTGCAGAAGCGCCGCCAGCGCAGCGAGCGCGAGGCCAGCACGCTGGTCCTCTTCATCGTGCTGGCGATGACCATTGCCCTGGTGCTGCTGGGCCTGCTGCTGGCGGGCCTGGCGCGCGAGAACAAGCGCAGCCGCCAGCTGGAACGCGAGGCAAGGCACGCAGTGTCCGAGCTGCAGGGCGCGCTGGTGCTGCGCGACACGCTGGCGGAGCAGCGGCGCGCCCAGAGCGTCTATGCCGGCCTGCTGCAGAGTTGCCAGAGCCGCGACGAGCTGGTGTTGCTGACCATGCGCACGATGCAGGACCTGGTACCGGGATCGAGTGGTCGTTGTTACCTCTCGAAGAGCTCGCAGAACTTCCTTGAAAGCGCGGGCAGCTTCGGCGACCGCGTGATCAGCAGCAGCGACGTGATCATGCACGAGCAGTGCTGGGCCCTGCGCCGCGGCCAGCCGCATTACACCCGCGGCCGCAGCGGCGGGCTGCGCTGTGCGCATATCGACGATGACACCCCGGTCGACGGCATTTCCAGTCTTTGCGTGCCATTGGTGGCGCAGGGCTCGTCACTGGGTCTGCTGCATATCAGCGGCCGCACCAGCGATGCGGTCGAGGACAACGACGCGGGCATCATCATGTCCATCGCCGAACAGATGGGCATGGCGATCGCCAACCTGCAGTTGCGCGAAACACTGCGCCTGCAGTCGATCCGCGATCCGCTGACCGGCCTCTTCAACCGCCGTTACCTCGAGGAGAACCTGGTCCGCGAGATGCTGCGCTGCGAACGGCGACGCCTGCCGCTGTCGCTGATGATGCTCGACGTCGACCATTTCAAGCGCTTCAACGACCAGCACGGCCACGCCGCGGGTGACGCAGTGCTGGCGCACGTGGGTCGCGTCCTGCAGTCACTGGTACGCGCCGAGGACCTTGCCTGCCGTTACGGTGGCGAGGAATTCACCATCGTGCTGCCGGAAACCGGCGCCGAGGCCGCCATCCAGCGCGGCCTGGAGATCTGCCGGGCGATGTCGTCGCTGACGATCCGCCACATGGACAGGATGCTCGGACCGATCACCGTGTCCATCGGCATCGCCACGGCCCCCCATGACAGCGCGGACCCCGGCCTGCTGCTGGAAATCGCCGACGCCGCGCTTTATCGCGCCAAGGCCGAAGGCCGCGACCGCGTCCTGCACACCTCAGCGCAGGCCTGATCCGCGCCATTCGCGGACCGCCCAGCCGAGCCATCCGCCGAACCAGACCAGCGCCGCCAGTCGCTGGCTCAACCCCGCCGGCCAGGGCCAGTACGGCAACAGCGCCAGCAGCACCAGCAACACGGCGGTGACTGCGTCCGCCCAGCGCCCGCGACGCTCCTGCATCGCCAGCAGCACCAGGCCACTGGCTGCAGCCAGCCACCAGCACATCCATGCGGCGGCGTGCAGCTGGCCATTGCGACCGTCGAGTTCGCGCAGATCGAGCGCGAATATCCCCTGCGCTGCCCAGGCGATGCCCGCCAGCAACAACAGGCGGGCGCCGATCCGGGCACCCCACCCCGCCGTGCCCGGCAGCGCGTTGTAGCGCCAGCAGGCCAGCAGGCACGCCAGCCCCCCCGGCAGCACGAACACCAGTGCGTTGTAGGCAGCTGCGCGCGGCACGCCGTCCGCACCGGGCAGGGCCAGCGGGTGGCCGGTGTGCGACAGCCCCGGCCACCACAGCGTGCCGGCAGCGGCGGTCACCACCATCAGCATCAGTGCCGCGCCTGCGCAGGCAAGCGGCAGCCATCCAGGCGAAGAACGGGCAGGCATGCGAAGCACCAGTGGTATGGGAAAAGCCGGTGACACTTGGATTCGGTCACGGGCGACACCATTGTCTCCAGCTCGGATCGCCAGGAACAGTCGCATGACCGCACAGCCCGCCCACGTGTTCGATGCCACCGCCGCCAACTTCGAGACCGAGGTCCTGCAGAAGTCGATGGAAGTGCCCGTGCTGCTCGATTTCTGGGCGGAATGGTGCGGCCCGTGCAAGACGCTCGGACCGGTGCTGGAGAAGCTGGCAGCCGAATACGCCGGTGCGTTCGTGCTGGCGAAGGTGGATGTGGACCGCGAACAGCAGATCGCCGCCGCCTTCCAGATCCGTTCCGTGCCGACGGTGTTCCTGCTGGTGGGTGGACAGCCCGTCGATGGCTTCCCGGGTGCGGTACCCGAAGGCCAGCTGCGCGAGTTCCTCGCCCGCCACGGGATCCAGCCGGCGCCTGCCGTCGAGGAAGCAGTAGAGGACGCCCCGCTCGATCCTGCCGCCGAAGTCGCCCGCCTGCGCGCAGCGGTGTCCGCGGAACCCGACAAGGACGAACTGCGCCTCGACCTCGTGCTGGCACTGCTGCGCACCGGCGAGGCCGATGAAGCCGAGCGCCTGCTCGATGCGCTGCCCGCAAACCTGGCGACCGATGACCGCAGCGTGCAGGCGCGCGCACGCCTGGGCTTCGCCGCACTGCTGAAGGGAGCGCCGTCGCGCGGCGAACTCGAACAGGCCATCGCCGCTGATCCCGCCGACCTGGGTGCGCGTCACCTGCTCGGCGTGCGCGGGATTGTCGAGGGCGATCCCGAAGCCGGCCTGCAGCAGTTCATCGAAATGCTGCGCCAGAACCGCGATTACGAGGATGGCCTCCCGCGACGCAGCCTGATCGACGCCTTCCGGGTCGTCGAGGACGCGGAACTGGTCAGCCGCTACCGCCGCCGCATGGCATCGCTGCTGTTCTGAGCGGCGGACCGGCGCAATACCCGGCGCCGGGACAACCGTACCTTCGCGTATGGCAGAATGCCGGGCCCGTTTCCCGGCATGACGCAATGACGGCTGATCGCCTTCGCCTGTTGATGAACCTGTGGCCGCCGTTCCTGTGTACGGGGATCCGCGTCGAGCACATCGATCGCGACTGGCGCAGTGCTCGGGTGGCGCTGCGCATGCGGCCATGGAACCGCAATTACGTCGGTACCCACTTCGGTGGCAGCCTGTTCGCGATGACCGACCCGTTCTGGATGCTGCTGGTCAAGGAATCGATCGGCCGCGACCACTACGTCTGGGACCGCGCGGGCGACATCGAGTTCCTGAAGCCGGGCCGTGGCACCGTGCGCGCCGGCTTCGTGCTCGACGATGCGACGCTGGCCACCATGCATGCGCAAACCGCCGACGGCGGCAAGTACCTGCACTGGTTCGACACCGATGTCGTCGACGACGAGGGTGACGTGGTGGCGCGGGTGCGCAAGCAGATCTACGTGCGCCGCAAGAAGGACCGTCGGCACGGCTGACGTGATTCACCACGACCGCGGCCGGCGTGGCTATGCTGCACGCCTGACAGGGGGCGGCATGCAGGACCGGACCACATCCCACGACGCGGCAACGCCATTGCCGGAGATCGCCGGCTACCGCGTGCTGCGCCGGATCGCCGACGGCGGCATGTCCACCGTGTACCTCGCACGGCAGGAATCGCTGGGCCGCGACGTGGCGATCAAGGTGATGCGCCCGGAAGCGCTGGGCGACGAAGTCAGCCGCCGCCGCTTCGAGAACGAGGCGCGCACGATCGGCCGCCTCGACCATCCGCACATCGTCGGCATCCACCAGATCGGCCGCACCGCCGACGACCGCCCGTTCTTCGTGATGCCGCACATGACGCGCGGCCACCTCGGCCAACGCGAACTCGCCGGCGACGAGACGCGCATCCGCGAGATCCTGCGCGCGTTGCTGGCGGCATTGACCTATGCGCATGCGCGCGGGGTGATCCACCGCGACGTCAAGGCCGAGAACGTACTGTTCGACGAGGCCGACCGCCCGCTGCTGGCGGATTTCGGCATCGCCCTGCGCCGCGGTTATGGCAGCCGCGTGACCAGCGCCGGGCTTGCCCTCGGCAGCACCGCCTACATGGCGCCCGAGCAGGCCCGCGGGGAAGAGGTCGACCATCGTGCCGACCTCTACGCACTGGGCGTGCTGACCTGGGAGATGCTCACCGGCCGGCTGCCGTTCGAGGCACAGGACGCGTTGTCGATGGCGGTCATGCACGCGCAGGATCCGATCCCGCGGCTGCCCCCGCACCTGCGCCACTGGCAGACGTTCATCGACCGTTCGATGGCGAAGTATCCGCTCAAGCGCTTCCACGACGCGGCGGACATGCTGCACGCGCTCGAGCGCCTGCCGCAGGGGCCGCAGCGCAGCTTTTCGCCGCGTGACGCCGCCGCTGCCGGCATGGCACGCATGCGCGAACTGCCGCGCGGGGCGTGGATCGTGCTGGGCCTGCTGCTGGCGGCCGGGCTGGGCTTCGGTATGCGCCATGGCGACGACGCGGCGCGTGGGTTCTTCCGCGCCGGAACGCCATCGCAGCCGGGTGCCATCGCCGACGGTGGCATACCGATGATCGGGAATCCCGACGATGCACTGCTGCGTGCGGCACCCGAGTCGGAAGCCAGCACCCTGGTGGAGGACGCGCGGCGCCAGCTGCAGCAGCGCCGCCTGGTGTCGCCCGCCGGCGACAACGCCTACGACAGCCTGGTCGCGGTGGCGGGCATCGCGCCGGACCATCTCGACCTGCCGCAGTTGTCGGCGCAGCTCGCGCGCGCGCTTGCCGCCGATGCCGCGGATGCGGTGAAAAACGGCAACGACGCCGCGGCACGCCGCCAGCTCGAACGCATCGCGTCGCTGGCGCAGGCCACCGGCCTCGGCGACGAGGACCTCGCCGTCGAACTGCGGCGCGACTTCGCCACCGCGCTCGCGACGCGCATCGAGGCCGCCGCCCGGCGTTTCGATCGTGATACCGCCCGCAAGGCGGTGGCCCTGGCAGAGGCCGCATCGCTGGACGCCACCACCCGCGAGCGCCTACGCCGCCAGGCGGAAGCGGTGCCCGCGGTGGGCGCGGTGCTGACGGGTGATCCGGCGCGGATGACCGTGGTGCGCAGTGGCGATGGCGCCTATGCGCTCACGCGCCGCCATATCAGCCGCAGTGACTACACGCGCTTTGCCGAGGCCACCGGTCGCCCCGCCGCGCTGTGCCGCGAGCGCGCCTCGGTGCTGCGGGTGATCGCGCGCCGCGACTGGACCGACCCCGGCTTCGAACAGGGCAATGCCGATCCGGTGGTCTGCGTGTCGTGGGACGACGCGCAGGCATTCGCGCAATGGCTCGGCGCGCGCAACGGCCACCGCTACCGCCTGCCCACCGCCGTTGAAGCGTCCGGCAGCGCCGCCAGCGGGGGCTCGCGCGCCGTGGCGGAATGGCTGCTCGACTGCGAAGGCGACTGCGCACGTCGCCACGTGCGTGGCAGCAGCTGGCGCCGCGACGAGAGCGGCGGCGCACGCGACGGCAAACGCGGTTACGACGACGTCGGGTTCCGCCTGGTGCGCGAACCCTGAGTCATTGCGACATCGGTGCGGGCGTGCCGAACCGCTAGAATTCACCCATGTCCGAACCCCTTCCGTTCCACCGCCGCCTGCAGCGGATGTTCATTGCCGGCCTGCTCACCCTGTTGCCGATCTGGTTGACCTGGGTGGTGGTGAAATTCGTGTTCGTGCTGTTGAGCGACATCAGCCTGCCGTGGGTGGCACCGGTGTCGACGCGCATCGCCGCGTGGTTCCCCGACGAGGCCGGCTGGGCGAACGGGCTGTGGGTGCAGAACGCGATCGCGCTGCTGGCCACCTTGCTGGCGATCCTGGTCGTGGGCTGGCTGACCCGTCGCGTGATCGGACAGAGCCTGCTGCGCGGATTCGAGCGTTTCGTGGTCCGGGTGCCGCTGGCCGGCATCATCTACGGCAGCTCGCGCAAGCTGCTCGACATCCTGCAGACCAAGCCCGGCACCACCCAGCGCGTGGTGCTCATCGACTTCCCCCACGACCAGATGAAATCGATCGGCCTGGTCACCCGGGTGATGCGCGAGCAGGGCACCGGACGTGAACTCGCGGCCGTGTACGTGCCGACCACGCCCAACCCGACTTCCGGCTATCTCGAAGTGGTGCCGGTGGAAAAGCTCACGCCCACCGACTGGACGGTCGACCAGGCGATGAGCTTCATCATCTCCGGCGGCGCATCGGCGCCCGACACGATCCCGTTCTCGGCACCGGCTGCGGCCGCGGCAGCGCCGACCACCGACGCTTCTTGAGCCGCAGGCCACACGCGCTGCGGCCCAATGCAGAACGGGCGCCGAAGCGCCCGTTGCAGGTGATCACATGCCCCGGCCTTACGCCGCGATCACTGGCCCATGCCGGCGCGCAGCCGTGCGATCAGCTGGCTCGGCGCATCGCCGGACGCCGGCACGCCGCGCGGGTCCACCGCGGAGATGTAGGCGCCCTCGCCCGTCATCGCCACGCGCACGAGGAAGCTCGTGTCCTGGTAGTTGATGTCGTACGTGCCCAGCAGCTGCGCGCTGCTGGCGATGGTGACGCCGTCGATGGTGTTCAGCACTTCACCGACGCGGGTGAAGATCTGGTCGCGCTCGCCGGTGACGCTGAAACCGGTGGCGCTGGCCACGGGCGCACGCTGGGTGCCGATCTCGGAGCGGCTGACCGACTGCGTCGCGTCCGGCACCACCATCGCGCCATCGGTACGCGGACGATCGAGTTCCGGCGGCACTTCCAGCGGGCGGGTTTCCGGGGCCTGCGCGTACATCGCGTTTTCCTTGCGGAACCAGCTGCAACCGGAAGTGCCCAGTACCGCGATGGCCAGGCCGGCGAGAACGGCGGTACGAAGGCGGGAATCGGAACGGGACATCGGGGTCTCCTGCAGGTCAGGGCGCGAGTGTATCGCGGCTGGAGCGTTCCAGCGCCTGCGCGAGCTCGAGGGCGCGATCGGCGGCGGCCGCGTGCGTGGCCGACAGCGTGGTCAGCGGCAGGCGCAGGCCGTGGCCGATGCCCATCCGCGCCAGTACGGCCTTGACCGGGATCGGGTTGGGCTCGATACCAGCGAAGTCGTACAGCGCCTGCAACTGCTCATCGAGCGCCTGCGCCTGCACCTGATCGCCGCCGGTGGCCAGGTCGCACAGGCGGCGGAACGTCGCCGGCACGATGTTCGACACCACCGAGATCACGCCGTCGGCACCGGCGAGCATCGCCCGCGCGGCCGTGGGGTCGTCGCCGCTCAGCACCACGAATCCCTCGCCGCGCAGCGCCAGCAGCGCCTGCATGCGTTCGGGCTCGGACCGCGCTTCCTTGATGCCGAGGATGGCCGGATGTCCGGCGAGTGCGGCCACCGTCTCCGGCAGCAGGTCGCAGCCGGTGCGTGGCGGCACGTTGTAGAGCAGCACCGGCAGTGCGCCATCGTCGGCGACCGCGCCGTAATGGGCGAGCAGGCCGGCCTGGGTGGGCCGCACATAGGGCGGCGTCACCACCAGGGCGGCGTCGGCACCCAGGTCGGCAGCGCGACGGGTCTGCTCGATCGTGCGTGCGGTGGCGGAGTTTCCGGTGCCGACGATCACCGGCACGCGGCCGGCAACCACCTGCACGGCGGTACGCACCAGCAGGTCGAACTCCGGGTGATAGAGCGCCGCGGCCTCGCCGGTGGAACCGGCGACCACGAGTCCGCGGGTGCCGCCGTCGAGCTGCTGCGCCAGCAGCCGGTTCCAGGCATCGAGGTCGAGTTCACCGGTGGCGGTGAACGGCGTCGCCAGCGCGGTGATGCTGCCAGACAGTCGCACGGTGTGGTGATCCGGTTGAAGCGGGCAAACCCGCGGAAAATGGCGGCATTGCGCCGCGAAGACCGGCGATGTTACTTGCGGCCCGGAAGCAGCGGCAAGTATGCTGGCCGCGGCATCCGGAGCTTTCCGGATCGCCCCACCCGACTGTCGCGGATGCCGCCTTGACCGATCCAGATCCCGCTTCCCGGCCTGCGCCGAACGAGAACCACCTGCTGATCAACGCCTACACGACGCATCCGAACTCGCCGCTGCTCGCGGTGAGCCGGCGGATCGCCGACAGCGGCTGCAACATGGTCGACGCACGCCTGTCCACCGTCGGCCGCGACGTGTCGGTCACCGCGCTGGCCACGGGTTCGTGGGATGCGGTGGCCAAGCTCGAGGCGATGCTGTCGCGGCTGGATCGCGACGAGGGCCTGAAGCTGGTGTGGTACCGCACCGGCCCGAAGCCGATGCAGTCCAACCTGCTGCCGTACGTGGTCGAGGTCATCGCGGCCGACAAGCCGGGCATCCTGTTCCAGCTGGCGGACTTCTTCGACCGCCAGGGCATCACCATCGAAAGCCTGCATTCCTCGCGCTATCGCGCGATGCAGACCGGTGCGGACATGTTCTCCGCCCAGGTCACCATCGGCGTGCCCGCGGACATGCACATCGCCGCGCTGCGCGATGACTTCCTCGAGTTCTGCGACCATCTGAACCTGGACGCGATCATGGACCCGATGAAGTTCTGACCGGCGGCATGGCCACGCTTGACGGAAACGGAATGAACCCAGGCGACACGCTCGACCGTGCCACCCTCGACCTGCCGTTGGCACTGTCCGGCGGCGCGCAGGCGACCCTCGGCGATTACGCCGGTCGCTGGCTGGTGATCTATTTCTATCCGAAGGATTCGACGCCCGGCTGCACCACCGAAGGCCTCGACTTCAACGCGCTGCTGCCGGAGTTCGAGGCGCTGGGCGCGAGCATCCTCGGCGTGTCGCGCGATTCGGTGAAGTCGCACGACAACTTCTGCGCGAAGCAGGACTTCCGCTTCGCCCTGGTCAGCGATGCCGACGAAGTGCTGTGTCGCGCGTTCGACGTCATCCGCGAGAAGAACATGTACGGGCGCAAGGTGCTCGGCATCGAGCGCAGCACGTTCCTGATCGATCCCGACGGGCGCATCCGCGAGGCCTGGCGCAAGGTGCGCGTGCCCGGCCATGCACAGGCCGTGCTGGACGCCCTGCAGGCGGCCCGCGCCCAGTGATTCCCCACGCATCGGCCACGTGTCGCCGCCCCGCCCAGCGGGCCGTGGCGGCCTGCGGCTGCGCGCGCTCCACACCCTTCCTCCCACACGGACACCGTCGATGATGATGACCAAGGGCAAGCGGATCTACGTGCTCGACACCAACGTGCTGATGCACGACCCGACGGCGCTGTTCCGCTTCGAGGAACATGATGTCTACCTGCCGATGCAGGTCATCGAGGAACTCGACAACGGCAAGAAGGGCACCTCCGAAGCCAGCCGCAACGCACGCCAGGTCAGCCGCTTCATCAACGAGCTGATCGAGGACCAGGGCGCCGGGCACATCGCGACCGGCCTCACCCTCAACCGTCCGGGCGCGGTGCAGCTGCGCGGGGTGGCCAGTACCGGCTGCCTGCGCTTCCAGACCACGGTGCCGAGCGAAGACAAGGCCTCGTTCGGCGCGGTGGCGCCCGACAACCGCATCCTGGGCGCGATCCTCGCGCTGCGCCGCGAATCGCCGGACATCCCGGTGGTGTTCATCTCCAAGGACATCAACCTGCGGATCAAGGCGGCGATCGCCGGGATCCCCAGCGAGGATTACGAGAACGACCGCGCGCTCGATGATTTCAGCCTGCTCTACACCGGTGCCACCGCACTGCACGAGGACTTCTGGGAGCGCTCCGGCAAGGACCTGAAGTCGTGGACCGATCGCGGCCGCACCTTCTACGAGGTGCGCGTGGGCGGGGATGACGACTGGCACCCCAACCAGTTCCTCTATCTCCCCGGCGACGAGGATGCGGAGTTCCGCGTTGCCCGCGTGGAGGGCGATCGCGCCGTGCTGCAGATCGTCGACGACTTCCGCACCCCGCAGCATTCGGTGTGGGGAATCTCGGCACGCAACCGCGAACAGAACTTCGCGCTCAACGCGCTGATGGATCCGGAGATCGACTTCGTCACCCTGCTCGGCACCGCCGGCACCGGCAAGACGCTGCTGGCGCTGGCCGCGGGGCTTGCGCAGGTGATGGACCAGCAGCGTTACCGCGAGATCATCATGACCCGCGCCACGGTCAGCGTCGGCGAGGACATCGGCTTCCTGCCCGGCACCGAGGAGGAAAAGATGACGCCGTGGATGGGCGCGCTGACCGACAACCTGGAGGTGCTCACCCACAACCAGGAAGGCGGCAGCTGGGGCCGGCAGGCGACCAACGACCTGCTCGCCAGCCGCATCAAGATCCGCTCGATGAACTTCATGCGCGGGCGCACCTTCCTGTCGCGCTGGCTGATCCTCGACGAGGCGCAGAACCTGACGCCCAAGCAGATGAAGACGCTGATCACCCGCGCCGGCCCGGGCACCAAGATCGTCTGCCTGGGCAACGTCGAACAGATCGACACGCCCTACCTCACCGAAACGACGTCCGGCCTCACCTATGCGGTGGACCGCTTCAAGGCCTGGGCGCACAGCGCGCACATCACCCTGCGCCGTGGCGAACGTTCGCGGCTGGCGGATTACGCGTCCGAAGTCCTGTAGGCCGCGCGTGCGCCCTGCCCTCCACTACCGCCGGTAGGCGCCCACGCGCTCCGGCGGGGCGAAGGAATCGCTGCGGGCCCCTGCCCAGAACGTACGGAACACCGCATGTTGCGGCTCGCCGTGCAGCAGTTCGCCGGGCTCGAGGAAGCGGTACAGGGCCGAAAGCGAACTGATCTCTGTCGGCGAGACCCGGCGCAGGATGTGCTCCGGGCAGATCTGCGCCGGATGCGAGAGCCCGGCGGCGGAAATCAGGTCGCGCAACGCGCGCAACGTGTTCTCGTGGTAACGCTGTACGCGCAGCCCCTTGTCGTGGACGTCGAGCTGCTTCCAGCGCGTCGGGTCCTGCGTCGCGACACCGGTGGGACAGCGGTCGTTGTGGCAGCTCTGGGCCTGGATGCAGCCCAGCGCGAACATGAAGCCGCGCGCGGAGTTGCACCAGTCCGCGCCCATGGCCAGCGTACGCGCGATATCGAACGCACTGGTGATGCGGCCTGCCGCGGCGATACGCACGCGCTCGCGCAGGCCGATGCCGACCAGGGTGTTGTGCACCAGCATCAGCCCCTCGTGCATCGGCACGCCGACGTGGTCGATGAACTCCGCCGGCGCCGCGCCGGTGCCGCCTTCGGCACCATCGACGACGATGAAATCGGGCACCAGCCCGGTTTCCAGCATGGCCTTGGCGATGCCCATCCATTCCCACGGATGACCGATGGCGAGCTTGAAGCCGGTGGGCTTGCCGCCTGACAGCTCACGCATCTTCGCGATGAATTCCAGCAGCCCGATCGGCGTATCGAACGCGGAATGATGGGACGGCGAGATGCAGTCCACGCCCGGCAGCACACCGCGCGCCTCGGCGATCTCCGCGGTCACCTTGGCGGCCGGCAGCAACCCGCCCTTGCCGGGCTTGGCACCCTGCGACAGCTTGAGTTCGATCATCCGCACCTGCGGATCCTGCGCGTTGGCGGCGAACCGGCCCGGATCGAACAGGCCCGACGCGTTGCGGCAACCGAAGTAGCCGGAGCCGATCTCCCACACCAGGTCGCCACCGTGCACGCGATGGTGGCGCGAGATCGAGCCCTCGCCGGTGTCGTGGTAGAAGCCACCCGCCTTCGCGCCGGCGTTGAGCGCGAGGATCGCGTTGGCCGACAGCGAACCGAAGCTCATCGCCGAGATGTTGAACACGCTGGCCGAATACGGCAGCGCACAGCCCGTGCCGACCTCGACGCGGAAGTCATGCTCCTCGAGGTGCACCGGGCGCAACGAATGGTTGATCCATTCGAAGTCCACCGCGTACACGCTCTGCTGCGAGCCGAACGGCCGCACGTCGCTGACCGACTTCGCACGCTGGTAGACCAGCGCTCGCTGCTGGCGCGAGAACGGCACCTCGGCGGTATCGCCCTCGATGAAGTACTGCCGCATCTCCGGGCCGATGGATTCCAGGCCATAGCGGAAGTGCGCCAGCAGCGGATAGTTGCGGCGCAGGGTGCTGCGCTTCTGCAACACGTCGACCGTGCCGATCGCCGCCAGCACGCCGCCGATGGCTGCGCCCCACCACCACTGCGGCCACGCGAAGGCCAGGCCGATGCTGACAAGGGCCAGGGCGATCGACGCCCACCACGCGAAGTAACGACCGAGGCCGGAAGGGATCGATGTGCTCATGCGTGCAGTCTACCGACGACGCCGTCATCGCCATGCAGCACACACCTGCCGGCGGTCGCCCGGATCACGGCGGAGTTTGCGAGGGCTGCCGCACGCGCAGCCGGTGCTACAGACGCCCGTCCACCAGCGCGCGCGGCCAAACGGACTTGACGTCGAACACCACGGCTCCGGGCTTGCCCAGCGCACGCACCGTGTCGGGCGACCAACCGCGGAACATCGAATGCGCCACGGCGAGCACGATGGCGTCGTAGCAGCCGGGTTCCGGCTTCGTCACCGGATCGATAGCGTGCATGCGCCGCGCCTCGTCGGCATCCGCCCACGGGTCGTGCACGTCCACCTGCGCACCGGCAGTGCGCAGCCCGTCGACCACGTCCATGACCCGGCTGTTGCGCAGGTCCGGGCAGTCCTCCTTGAAGGTCAGGCCCAGCACCAGCACGCGCGCTCCCGCGGCCGGTACGCCGCGCTCGCCGAGCAGGCCGACCACGCGCAGCGCCACGTGCGCGCCGACGCGGTTGTTGATGCCGCGCGCGGCAAGGATCAGTTCCGGGTGGTAGCCCACCGACTCGGACTTGTGGGTCAGGTAGTAGGGGTCGACACCGATGCAGTGCCCGCCGACCAGCCCGGGGCGGAACGGCAGGAAGTTCCACTTGGTGCCGGCGGCCTCGAGCACGTCGAGCGTGTCGATGCCGAGGCGGTCGAACATCATCGCCAGCTCGTTGATCAGGCCGATGTTGACGTCGCGCTGGATGTTCTCGACCACCTTGGCGGCCTCGGCCACGCGCAGCGAGGGCGCGCGATGGGTGCCTGCGGTCACGATGCCGGCGTACAGCGCATCCACCACGGCGGCGACTTCGGGCGTGGATCCGGACGTCACCTTGGGAATATCCGCCAGCCGCCGCTTGCGATCGCCCGGGTTGATGCGCTCCGGGCTGTAGCCACACCAGAAGTCGCTGTTGAAGCGCAGCCCCGACCCGGCTTCGAGGATCGGCACGCAGATCTCCTCGGTGGTACCGGGATAGACGGTCGATTCGTAGATGACGAGGTCACCCGGTGCGATCAGCCGCGACAGCAGTTCGCTCGCCTCCTGCAGCGGGCGCAGGTCCGGGCGTTGCAGCGCGTCGATCGGCGTCGGCACGGTGACGATGTAGACGTTGCGGTCGGCAAGGTCGTCGGGATCAGCGGTGTAGCGCAGGCGTACCGCGGCGGCGAGTTCATCGGCCTCCGTCTCGCGCGTGTGGTCGATACCCGCGCGCAGTTCGTCCACTCGCTGTACGTCGATGTCGTAGCCGACGGTGTCGTGGCTGCGCCCGAACGCCGCGGCCAGCGGCAGGCCCACGTAGCCGAGTCCGATGATGCCGATGCGGGCGTGGGTGGGATCGGGCGGTGCGGTCAAGGGATCGCCTTTCTCGAGGATGGTGCCCGGACCGGGGATCGAACCCGGAAGGCCTTGCGACCGGCAGATTTTAAGTCTGCTGCGTTTACCAGTTTCGCCATCCGGGCATGCGCGCATAGCGTGCCTGACCGCGGCCGGCAGCGGAAGCACGCAACGCCGCGTGGTGGTCGCTGCATACACGCCGCATGGGGCTTTGCGCATGCTCCGGCATCCGCTCGTGGAGCGGACGGAACCGACGCGATATGTACGTGCCGGAGCGGACCCCGCAACGCAGAAGACCCGCTTGCGCGGGTCTCCGGGCTCACACTCCGCCGGCGTGTCGCGCATGCGGTGGAGGAGCAAGGCTGGCGGCCTTCGGCCGGCGCCGTTGTTCTGGAGGCCTGGGTCGGAATTGAACCGGCGTACGCGGATTTGCAGTCCGCTGCATAACCACTCTGCCACCAGGCCGGTGACGCGGTGCGAAGTCTAGCGGAAAACCGGTGCACTTCGCGGATAAAACAAGACCCCGCAAGCGGGGTCTTGTGGAATCTGGAGCGGGAAAAGGGGCTCGAACCCTCGACCTCAACCTTGGCAAGGTTGCGCTCTACCAACTGAGCTATTCCCGCGGTGGAGACGAAATTCTAACCTGACTTCGGGTGGTGTCAACACCTTTCTGTTCGCTTTCCATCAGTACCGGCCACGCCGCGCGCAGGTAAAGGAAGCCCGACCACAGGGTCAGCAGTGCGGCAGCGGCGAGCAGCCAGTCACCGATCACGAACACCGGTTCGCCCATCCACGGCATCGCGCGCGCCGGCCGATCCGGTGTCACCGAGTACAGCAGGCACAGCAGCGCGACCATCTGCACCACGGTCTTGAACTTGCCGATCGCGGCGACCCGCACGGTGGCGCGCTGGCCGAGTGCGGCCATCCACTCGCGCAGCGCCGACACCGCGATCTCCCGACCCACGATCACCGCCGCCCAGAACGCCATCCACGGTGTGGGATGCCCCTGCACGATCAGGAACAGCGCCACCGCGACCATCAACTTGTCGGCCACCGGGTCGAGGAAGGCGCCGAACGCGGACGACTGGTGGTAGCGGCGCGCGATCCAGCCATCCAGCCAGTCGGTGATGGCCGCCAGCCCGAAGATCGCCGCGGAGGCGAAGTTGGTCCACTTGAACGGCAGATAGAAGACGATCACCAGCAGCGGGATCATCAGGATCCGCAGCAGGGTGAGCCAGGTGGGAACGGTGAGCTTCATCGGGTCAGGTCGCGGAATCGGTGCCGTGCAGGCTGTCGTAGATGCGTCGCGCGAGCGCGGCATTGACGCCTTCGACCTGCGCGATCTCCTCGGCACCGGCGGCCTTGAGGCCGGCGAGTCCGCCGAAATGCCGCAACAGGTTAGCGCGTCTGCGCGGGCCAATGCCGGGAATATCCTCGAGCCGGCTCACGCTGCGCGCCTTCTGTCGGCGGCCGCGGTGCCCGGTGATCGCGAAACGATGCGCCTCATCGCGCACCTGCTGCACCAGCTGCAGCCCCGCCGAGTCCGGTCCCGGCTTGAGTTCGCGGCCATCCGGCAGCAGCAGGGTCTCGTGCCCCGCCTTGCGCGCCTCGCCCTTGGCCACGCCCACCAGCAGCACGCCCTCGGGATTGGCTGCGCTGCGCGCCGGGATGCCCAGCGACTGCATCACATCGCGCGCCTGCGCCACCTGGCCGGCGCCACCGTCGATCAGCAGTACGTCGGGCAGTACCGCGTCGCGGGGTGCCGGGGCCTTGGTCTCGACGCCCTCGCCCGCCGCGTCCGGCAGCGTGCCCAGCGCCGCCGCAGCGCGGCGGAAGCGCCGGGTCAGCGCCTGGTGCATGGCGGCGTAGTCGTCGCCGGGCACCACGCCGGTGATGTTGTAGCGCCGGTACTGCGAGCGCACCGGGCCTTCGCCATCGAACACCACGCATGACGCCACCGTGGCCTCGCCCATGGTGTGGCTGATGTCGAAGCATTCGATGCGCCGGGGCGCGGACTCCATGCCGAGCAGTTCGCGCAAGGCTTCGAGCCGGGCCTGCTGCGCCGACTGGCTGTCGATGCGGGCAGCGAGAGACAGCGCCGCGTTGCGACGCACCAGCTCGACGTAACCGGCGCGTTCGCTGCGTACGCTGGTCTTGATCTGCACGCGGCGCCCCGCGTTGATGGAGAACGCCTCCTGCAACAGGGCGACATCCTCGATCGCGCGGTCGAGCACGATCTCGCGTGGCGGCAGCTGTTCGGCGTAGTACTGCGAAACGAACGCCGCCAGCACCTCGGCCGGGTCCTCGCTGCCGGCGGTGCGCGGGAAGAATGCCCGGGTGCCCAGATTGCGGCCGTCGCGGAAGGCCAGCAGCATCACGCAGGCTTGGCTGCCCTGCATCGTGCAGGCCAGCACATCGAGGTCGGCGATGCTGCCGTCGACATACTGGCGCGCCTGCAGACCGCGGATGGTGGCGATGAGGTCGCGCAGGGCCGCGGCGCGCTCGAACTCCAGCGCTTCCGACGCCTGCTCCATGGCCTGCGCGAGTTCCTCGTTGAGCTCGCTGCTGCGCCCGTCGAGGAACAGGCCGGCGCGATGCACGGCCTGTGCGTACTCCTGCGGGTCGACCAGGTTCACGCAGGGCGCACTGCAGCGGCCGATCTGGTACTGCAGGCACGGCCGCGAGCGGTTGCGGAACACGCTGTCCTCGCAGTTGCGCAGGCGGAACAGCTTGTGCATGACGTTGAGCGTCTCGCGCACGCTGCTGGCGCTGGGATACGGCCCGAAGTAGCGGCCGGGCATCGAACGCGGGCCACGATGGAACGCCAGCCGCGGCCACTCGTCACCGGTCAGCAGCACGTACGGGTAGCTCTTGTCGTCGCGCAGCATCACGTTGTAACGCGGCTTGAGCGACTTGATCAGCTGGTTTTCCAGCAGCAGTGCTTCCGCTTCGGTGCGCGTGGCGGTGACTTCGATGGCCGCGATCTGCGAGACCATCGACATGATCCGCGTCGGCTTCGGCGCGCCGCTGAAGTAGTTGGCCACCCGCTTGCGCAGCGAGGCGGCCTTGCCGACGTACAGCACGGCCCCGTCGGCGGCGAGCATCCGGTAGACACCGGGCGCGGTGCTCAGGGTGCTGACGTACGCCTTGCCGTCGAAGCTTCCGCTGCCCTCAGCGGTCCTGCGCGGGCTCATGCGCCGCCCACTGCCGTCATTCGCCAATGGGCACGTGGCTCATCGTGCCGTCGCGCGTATCCAGCCGCAGCACCGCATGCGCATCGGTATCGGCGATCCACACCACCCCATCGGCCACCGCGAGCCCGGACGGGCCATGCAGCGGCCGCGGCAGTTCGAACGTGGTCAGTTCGCCACCACCCAGGCGCAGGGTGCGCAACACGTCGTTGCCACTGTCGGCGATCCACAGGCGCGGCGAATCGGGGTCGAGGGCCAGCGCCTGCGGCTGCTGCAGCCGCGCGTCCACGCGCTGGCCGTCGGCGCGTCCGAATTCCCATGCGCCCTGCCCGACCAGCGTCTGCACCTGGCGGGTGCGCACGTTGATGCTGCGGATCGCGGAGCCGGCGGCATCGGCGACGTACACCGCCTGCTGGACCGCGGTCAGCCCGACCGGCTCGGCGAACGCGGCCATCTCGCCGGTGCCGTCGATCACGTCGAGCGCGCCGGAGCCCGCCAGCAGCGACAGCTCGCGCTGGCCGAGGTCGAGGTCCCAGATACGGTTGTCGCCGGCGCAGGCCACGTACAGGTGGCCGCCGGCCAGCGCCACCGCGCGTGGCTGGTCGAGGATCACCGCACGCGGATCGCCGACGATGCCGGGCTCGGCGCTGCCGGGGCGCCCCGCGCCAAGCACCGTGTCGACATCACCGGTGCGCAGCTGGATGCGGCGCACCGCGTGATTGCCGCTGTCGGCGACATAGAGGGTGTCGCGCTCGATGGCGATGCCATGCGGGCGGTTGAACGCCGCCAGCTCCATCGGGCCGTCGATGAAGCCCGGGCCGCCACTGCCGAACTGGCGCAGGACACGCCCGCTCTGGTCGCATTCGAGCACGCGATGGTGGTTGCTGTCGGCGAGATAGAGATAACCCCCCGACAGGGTGATGCCCACCGGGAAACGCAGGGGCAAGCCGGGCTCGCCGCCACGGCGCAGCTCGATCGGCCGCGGGCTGCGCGAACGCGGCACCAGGCCGGCAACGAGTTCGCTCACGCGCATGTCCAGTTCGCGGATCGGGCCTTCGCCGACCACGCGCTCACGGATCCGGCCGTCGCCATCGAGCAGTACCACCGTCGGCCAGGCCTCGATGCCGAACTGCTGCCAGGCCACCCAGTCGGCGTCGTGCGCCACCGGGAAATCGAACTTCTGCCGCCGCAGGCGCCGCCCGGCCCGACGTGCATCGCGCTCGTGCTCGAACTTCGGCACGTGCACGGCGACCACGTTGAGCCGCTCGCCATGGCGCGCGTGCAGGTGCGCGAGGTCGTTGAGGCGCTGGGTCGACCACGCCGAGCCGGCGTTGATGAAGGCCAGCGCGCACACCTTCCCTCGCAGCTGCGCCATGCGCACCGGCTCGGTGGTGTTGAGCCAGTCGAGGCTGGCAGGAAACTCGGGGGCGAGCGTGTGTTCCATGGACCGTCCGGAGGCCGTCCGCAATCCCGGGATTATGCGTCAAACCCGTTACGCGGGGCCTGCAGCCTGCGCACCGCGCCGCGCGCCACGGCCTCGACCACCTGCCAGACCTCTTCGAAGTGGTCGTCGCCGCCGGTGTAGGGGTCCGGAATGGCGCCATCGCCGCTCTTCACGCCGGCCCATTCGGTCAACAGGGCGATGCCGGCGGCCGCGTCAGCGGGCCTGCGCGCACGCACGTCGGCAAGGTTCTGCAGGTCCGCGCTGAGCAGCCAGTCGAATCCGGTGTAGTCGGCGTCCGACAGCTGGCGTGCGCGCAGACCGGAAAGGTCCACGCCGTGGCGCGCGGCGGTGGCGATGGCGCGCGGATCCGGCGGATTGCCGACGTGCCAGTCGCTGGTGCCGACGGAATCCACTTCGACGTGGTCGAGACCGGCCTCGGCTAGCCGCCGGCGCAACGCGCCTTCGGCCATCGGCGAGCGGCAGATGTTGCCCAGGCACACCACCAGCAGGCGTACGGGCTCAGCCATGGTGGTGCTCCTGCAACCGCGCTTCCGCGCGCGCGAGGTCCTCGGGGGTGTCGATGCCGGGCGGGAACGGCGATGGCGTCAGGCCCACCGCGATGCGGTGGCCGTTTTCCAGCACGCGCAACTGCTCGAGCGCTTCCACCTGCTCGAGCACCGCCGGCGGCATGGCCGCGAACGCACGCAGGAACCCGGCGCGATACCCGTAGATGCCGATGTGGCGCAACCAGGTGTGCCCGCCCGGCAGTCGGTCGCGCGTAACCGCGAACGCATCCCGCGGCCACGGCACCGGCGCACGGCTGAAGTACAGCGCATCACCATTGGCTGCGCGCACCAGCTTCACCGCGTTGGGATCGAGCAGCGTGTGCACGTCCTCCACCGGTGCGGCCAGCGTGCTCATCGGCGCGCCACTGTCGGCCACCAGAGCGGCGACGGCGCGGATGCCGTCGGCCGGCGCGAACGGCTCGTCGCCCTGCAGGTTGACCACGATGGTGTCGTCGTCCCAGCCGGCAATGCCGGCGCACTCGGCAAGGCGGTCGGTGCCCGATGCGTGGTCGTCGCGGGTCATCGCCACGCGTACCGGCGTCGACGCCAGCGCGGCGGCGATGCGCTCGTCGTCGGTGGCGACCCACACCTCGGCAGCGCCGGCAGCGAGCGCACGCCGCGCCACGTGCAGGACCAGCGGTTCGCCGCCAAGCGGCTGCAGGGGCTTTCCGGGCAAGCGGGTGGATGCGAGACGGGCCGGGATGGCGACGACGAAATCGGGAATCATGCCGGGGATTCTGCCACGCACCGCGGATACAGGGCCTGCAGCGCAGCTCAGCGCGGATCGGTGCGCAATGCCTGCAGGCGATCGAGCAGCGCCACCCAGAACGCCTCGGGAAGCTGCGCATCCACCGGCACGCTGTAATGGCGCTCGCCGGCGAGTGCGGCGCACTTCACCGCATCCTTCTCGGTCATCAACACCGGCAGGTCGCTGCCGAACCGCAGGTCGTCGGCCACGTACCGGTGATGGTCGGGAAACGCGTGCGGGACCACGCCGATCCCGCGCGCACGCAGGCCGGCAAAGAAGCGCTCGGGATCACCGATGCCGGCCACGGCGTGCACGCGCTTGCCGGTGAATGCGTCCAGCGACAGCGCGCGCCCACCCAGCAGCGGCAGTGCCCGCGTCGAATGCAGGCGCATCGACCATTCGCCGAATCCGGCAGCTTCGGCATCGGCCTCGCCCGGCACCGCGGTGCCGGCATTGACCACGCGGAAGGCGACGTCGGCAGAACGCGCCGCAGGCTCGCGCAGCGGTCCGGCGGGGATCAGCAGGCCATTGCCGTAACGGCGGCGGCCGTCGATCACCTCGATCTCGAGATCCCGGCGCAGGCGGTAGTGCTGCAGGCCGTCATCGCAGACCACCACGTCGCAGCCGGTGGCGACCAGCGCACGCGCGGCGGCCGCACGGTCGCGATCCACGCGCACGCGCACGCCGGTGCGGCGGGCGATCAGCAGCGGCTCGTCGCCGGACAGCTCGACCGGCGTGCCGGCCTCGACCCACAGCGCCTCCTCGGCACGATCGCGGCCATAGCCGCGGCTGGCCACGCCGGGCGTCCAGCCGGCAGCGCGCAGGCGTTCCACCAGCGCGATCGCCAGCGGCGTCTTGCCGCTGCCGCCAGCGATGAGGTTGCCGATGACGATGACCGGCGCGTCCGCACGCAGGCGGCGGCGCAGGCCGCGCGCATACAGGCCACGACGCATCGCCACGGCGCTGCCGTACACGCCTGCCAGCGCGCGCGCCCACAGCGGCGGGGCGGCGCCGTCGAACCACCAGCGCGGGGGCGTGCGGGTGCGACCGCTCATGCGTCGCCGTCGCGGAACTGCATGCGGTGCAGGTGCGCGTAGAGGCCGCCCTGCGCCAGCAGCTCCGCGTGCGTGCCCTGCTCCACCAGCCGACCGTGGTCGAGCACCAGCACCTGGTCGGCGTGTTCGATGGTGGACAGCCGGTGCGCGATGACCAGCGTGGTGCGATCGGGCATCAGGCGGTCGAGCGCGACCTGCACCAGCCGCTCGGATTCGGTATCCAGCGCGGCGGTGGCCTCGTCGAGGATCAGGATCGGCGCGTCGCGCAGGATCGCGCGCGCGATCGCCAGCCGCTGACGCTGCCCGCCGGACAGCCGCGAGCCGTTCTCGCCGATGGTGGTGTCCATCTTCTGCGGCAGGCGTTCGATGAATTCCCAGGCATTCGCGCTTTCCGCGGCGGCCCGCAGCGCCTCCGGCGTGGCGTCGGCGGCATAGGCGATGTTGGCGGCGATCGAATCGTCGAACAGCATCACGCGCTGTCCGACCAGCGCGATCTGCCGCCGCAGGTCGGCCAGGCGGAAGTCGTCGAGCGGCACGCCATCGAGGGTGATGCGGCCGCTGGTGGGCTCGTAGAAGCGCGGCACCAGCCGCACCAGGCTGGTCTTGCCGCTGCCGGAACGGCCGACGATGGCGGTAACGGTGCCCGGACGCGCGGTGAAGCTGATGTCTTCCAGCGCGACATGGCCTGCATCGCGTTCGTAGCGCAGGCCGACGTTCTCGAAGCGCAGCTCGCCACGCGCGCGCTCGAGCGGACGTCCGCCGGCATCGCGCTCCTCGTCGGCATCGAGGATGGAGAAGATGCGCTCGGCGGCGGCCACGCCGCGTCCGATCACGCTCTGCACGTTGGTGATGCGCCGCAGCGACGGGATGATGCCCATCATCGCGGTCATCAGCTGCACGAACTCGCCCGGCGAAAGTGCCTGCTCGAGCGCCTCGCGGGTGGCCACCCAGATGATCGCCGCCAGCGCGCACGCGGCGAAGATCTGCACCAGCGCCGAGGCGACCGCGCGGGTGGTCTCGACCTTCATGTTGAGCCGCAGCACGCGGTTGGTGAGCGCCGAGTAGCGGTCCTGCTCGAAGCGCTGCGCGCCGTACACCTTGACGTCCTGCTGCGCGGCCAGCGACTGCTCCGCGCTCTGGGCGAGATCGCCCATCCCGGTCTGGATGCCGGAACTGATGCGCCGGTAGCGCCGCCCCACCACCCACACCAGCACGCCGATCAGCGGCACCACCACGATCATCGCCATGGTGACCTTGGCGCTGGTCCACAGCATCAGGCCGAGCAGGAAGATGATGGTCAGGCCGTCGGCGACGATGACCTTCAGCGCATCGGTGCTGGCCTGGGCGACCTGTTCGGTGTCGAAGTTGAGGCGGCTGACCATGGCCGGCACGGCTTCGTCGTCGAAACGCGCGCTCGGCAGGCGCAGGTACTTGCCCAGCACCAGTTCGCGCATGTCGCGCACCACGCTGCGCCCGGTGCGCGCCATGCCGTAGTCCGAGGCGAAGGTGGCGACGCCGCGCATCAGGAACAGGGCGACGATCGCCAGCGGCAGCCAGATCGCGGCCCAGGGTTGCGGGTTGACGAAGCCGTCGTCGGTCAGCGGCCCCATCAGGTAGACGAACGCGCCCCCGGCGATCGCCTCGATGACCATGCCGATCATGGCGACGACCAGCAGCGGCCAGTAGCGCGCGGCATGGCCGAGCAGGCGGCGGTAGATCGGCCACGCCGCCGGCGGTTTGGGCTGCCCTGGCTTCATCGGGTCATGCTCACCGCGCCGCGGCCGCGTCGGGCGCGGTGGCGATCGAAATCTGCCGGAAGCCGAGCTGGCCCAGCGCGTCCATCGCCGTGACCACGGCCTGGTGCGGGGTGCGCGCATCGGCGCGCAGCAGCACCGGCCGCTGGCGGTCGTCGCCGGCGGCTTCGACGATGGTGCGCTTGAGCGACTCCACGTCCGTGCGCAGCGCCTCGCGGTCGTCGACGAAGTAGCGGCCGTCGGCATTGACCAGCACGCTCAGCGATTGGGTCTGCGCCTGCGTCTCGTCGGCGCTGGCACGTGGCAGTTCCAGCTTCATCACGGAGCGGGCGTCGAACGTGGTGGTGATCACGAAGAAGATGATCAGCACCAGGATCACGTCGATCAGCGGCACCAGGTTGAGCTCGGGCTCGTCGCGTGCGCGACGGTCGCGGATGCGCATGGCTCAGCCCTGCACGGCCAGCGCGGGCTCGCCCACCGCGGGCGCCACCGGCGCACCGGCAGTTGCGGGGCGGCGGCTGCGCGGGTCGATGGCATCCATCAGGCGGATCGCCTCGCTCTCCATCTCGACGATGTAGCCATCGATGCGGGCGCGGAAATGGCGGTGGAACATCAGCGCCGGAATCGCCACGATCATGCCGGCCGCCGCGCACACCAGCGCCTTGCCGATGCCACCGGCGAGCTGGTTGACGTCGCCGACGCCGTGGTCCATCACCCCCATGAACATCTGGATCATGCCGACCACGGTGCCGAACAGGCCCAGCAGCGGGCCGGCGGCGGCAATCGTGCCCAGCGCATTGAGATAACGCTCCATGCGGTGCACCAGATGGCGGCCGATGTCCTCGATCCGCTCGCGGATCTCCTCGCGGCTGCGGTTGCGCACGTCCAGCGCGGCGGCCAGCAGCGCGCCCAGCGGCGAGGTCTGGCGGAGCGACTCGATATGGGTCGGGTCCAGCCGCCCGCGCGCGGCCCAGGCCCGCACCTCATCACCCAGGCCCGGCGGCAATACCGCCTTGCGGCGCAGCGCCCAGCAGCGCTCGACGACGATCGCCAGCGCCACCGCCGACAACAGCAACAGCGGAATCATCGGCCAGCCGCCGGCCTTGACCAGTTCAAGCACGTTGTATTCCCCGGGCCGCAGCGGCCGATCACGAAACCGAGCGCTAGGATAGCGTAGCCATCGCGGCGCGCAGTGGCGGCGGTCGTGGTATCGCCGCGGTACGCAGGCCGGCGCCCCTACGGCGCGGCGGTCAGGCGCGCCATCCGGTGCGCGGCATCCCACAGCCGCGGATGGCTCGCCCGGCGTTCCTCGACCGTTATGCCACGGGCATCCAGGCGCACGCGCAGGGCTCCCGCCGCCGCGGTGTCATGCACCTGCGCGCCCGCCTCTTCCCAGCGCACCACGGCCTCGGCCTGCGGATGTCCGAAGCGGTTGCCGTGGCCGGTGGACACCAGTGCGTGCCGTGCACCGGTCGCGGCGACGAAAAGCGGATCGGAGGACTTCCCGCTGCCGTGGTGCGCGGCCAGCACCACATCGGCACGGACAGCGACCGGGTCCGCGCGCGCCAGTTCGCGCTCGACCACAGCACCGATGTCGCCGGCCAGCAGCACCGCCCCGTGCATGGTCTCCACGCGCAGCACGCAGCTGGCCTCGTTGCGGAAGTCCGGGAAGTGCAGCGGCGGGTGCAGGAAGCGGAAGGTGACGCCATCCACCTGCCAGCCGGCGCCCGCCAGGCACGGTGCGGTGCCCTCGATGCCGGCATGTTCCGGGGCGAACAGCGCCGCGTCCGGAAACTGCCGCCGCACGGCCGGCAGGCCACCGGCATGGTCGAGATCGGCGTGGCTTGCGACAAGCGCATGCAGGCGACGTGCGCCCAGTGCGTGCAGGGCCGGCAATACCACGCGTTCACCGGCGTCGTAGCCGTCGGGGACGGCCGGCCCCATGTCGTACAGCAGTGACTGGTGCCTGGTCCGCACCAGCACGGCGAGCCCCTGGCCGACATCCAGCACGATCAGTTCCGCGGCCCCGGCGTCGGGCAGCTGGCGATCCGGCCACAGCAGGGGCAGCCACAACAGCAGCGCCAGCCACTTGCCCGGCACGCCGCGCGGCAACAGCAGCCAGAACGCCGCCAGCACGGCCAGCGGCAGCGCGAACCAGCGCGCCTCGGGCAGCCACCACAGGGCGGCGCCGCTGGCGGCCAGGCGCTCGAACAGCGGCCAGCTCAGATCGAAGCACCACGCGGCCAGTCGCCAGCTGCCTGCGCCCCAGCCCGCATGCGCCGCCTCCAGTGCGGTGCCAAGCAGCGACAACGGCACCACCACGAGGCTCCACCATGGAATCGCGACGAGATTCGCGAACGGCCCGGCCAGCGACGCCTGCCCGAACAGGATCACCGTCAGCGGCAGCAGGCCGAGCGTGGCCACCCATTGCGCGCGCAGGAAGCTGGCCAGCAGCGGCTTGCCCTGGGCATCCGGCAGGCACCAGACCAGCCACGCCACGCCGGCGAAACTCAGCCAGAAGCCGGCGGTGAGCAGCGACAAGGGATCGACCAGCACGATCGCGATGCCGGCCAGTGCCAGCGCATCGGCCACGCCGAGCGGGCGCCTCCATAGCCGCGCAGCCATTGCCACGCCGATCATCAGCACGGTGCGCACCGTGGGAAGCGCCCAGCCGGCAACCGCGGCATAGAACAACGCGGCCGCAAACGCTGCGAGGACCGCCGCCTGGGGCCGCGGCAACGCCCGGCCGAGCGCGGGCCACACCCGCCACAGCCCGCCCGCCAGCAGCGCGAAGAAGCCGGCCACCAGCCCGACATGGAAGCCGGAGATCGCGATCAGATGGGTCAGGCCGGTCGCACGCAGGGTTTCCCAGTCGATCTCGTCCAGACCGCGCGTATCGCCCAGCGCCAGCGCACGCACATAACGCGACGATGCACTGGGCACGGTGGCATCGATCCGTTGCGCCACCTGCTCGCGCCAGCGGTCGATCCCCTGCCCGGCGCGCAACTGCGTGACCGGCTCACGATCGCGCACATAGCCGACCGCAGCGATTCGCCGCGCGAACGCGTGCTTCTCGCCATCGAACCACCCCGGATTGCGCAGCCCGCGTGGCGCACGCAGCCGCGCAGTGAATGCCCAACGGCTGCCAGCCTCCAGCGCATGCCGGGCACCGGGTTCGCCATCGCGGCCGTCGTACCAGGCCAGCCGAAGCAGCCGCCCCTGCAGAGCGTCGGGAATCCTGCGGTCACGGTCGACCCGGAACTGGAAGCGGGTGCGATCGACATCGTGCTCCGGCAGGCCCACCACGCGCCCGGTCAGCGGCACGTCCGCCCGCTCCAGGGCAACGGGCAGCTGCAGGGCCAGGGCAAATACGGCATGCAGCCCGGCCAGCGCCGCACCGGTGGCGAATGCACCGCCCCCACGCCACCAGCCGCCGTACCACCAGCCGGCGAACCCTGCCGCGGCGACCGCACACCACGCCAGCCACCCGGGTACGACCGGCAGCATCAGCGTGCCCAGCGCACCTGCCACCAGCGCGACGGCCACTACCGGTCCAAAAGGACGCACGCTTCCGGTCCTCATGCGCCCACCGGCGTGTCGAGCGGACTGCGCACGCCTCGGCCACCGCGGTTGAGCACGTGGGTATAGATCTGCGTGGTGGAAACGTCCTTGTGCCCGAGCAGTTCCTGGATCGTACGCAGGTCGTAACCTGCCTCCAGCAAGTGGGTCGCGAACGAATGCCGGAGCGTGTGGCAGGTCGCGGGTTTCACCAGCTGCGCGCCGCGCACGGCCAGCTTGAAGGCGCGTTGCAACCCTTTCTCGTCGCGGTGGTGGCGCCTGGTGATCCCGCTACGCGGGTCGACACTGCGTGCGGTCGACGGGAACACATATTGCCAGCCGGGCTCACGGGCAGCGCCGGGAAACTTCACGCCCAGCGCGGAAGGCAGCCAGACTGCGCCGTATCCGGCCTCGAGATCATGGCGATGGAGCCGACGCACCTCCTCCAACTGCGCCTGCAATGCTGTGAACAGTGTCTGCGGCAGCATCGTGCGGCGATCCCGCCCACCCTTGCCGGCTCGCACGGTGAGTTCACCGCGGGCAAAGTCCACGTCCTTGACCCGCAGACGCACACATTCCATCAGCCGCAGCCCACTGCCATACAACAGTGATGCCATCAGCCAGTGCACTCCCGACATTTCCGCGAGCACCGCCGCGCACTCCTCACGCGACAGCACCACCGGCAGCCGCTGCGGCTTCTTCGCGCGACGGATGTCCTCCATCCAGAGAAGATCCTGCTCCAGCACTTCGCGATAGAGAAACAGCAGCGCCGCGAGAGCCTGGTTCTGCGTGGACGGCGCGACGTTTCCACGCACCGCCAGCGTGGTCAGGAACGCCTCCACCTCACGCCCGCCGAGTTCGCGCGGATGCCGCCGGCCATTGGCGCGAATAAAACGCACCACCCAGCCGACGTAGGCATCCTCTGTCCTGCGGGCAAGCCCGAGCCGCCGGATCCGACCACGCATCCGCTCCAGCAGGCCACCCGACTTTCCCTCGGCCCGGACCACGTCGCTCGTTGTTCCCCGCTCCGGGGGGTGATAGCGTCCCATCGACCTTCCCTGGTCAGCCGCATCAGCACCAAGATTACGCACCGGGATTAGGCGCCGGAATCCCCGTCAAGCCGTTGTTCGGTGTAGGAAAAGTCCGGATGCTCTTGGGGAGAGCAGAGGTTACGCGGCGGGGTTACACCCCGGTTTGTCTTCGAATAGGTGTGAGGCCTCAGCGAGAGATGACCGCAAGGGAATGGAAGAACCTTGAGTTTCTGAACGCCGAGAAGTTTCTCGTCGGCCTCAAGCAGATCTATGACGACCTGCCGATGCATCGCATGCCGCGTGACTTTGCATCACTCAGGCGGCGAGATGTCCGACACATTGGGGAGGCGAGGCGATGCGCCTTGTTTTGCTATGGCGTCGGGCAACTGCTTGGCGTAAGAATCAGCTTTGCGGATCATGAGAGTCGAGACTATGACTATGTGGGTGCCTACATGCATGAGAACAGGCTCCACTACGTCCCGATTCAGATGAAGGAGTTCGTGCCGGTAGGAGTCAACCCTAAGGCGCAATTACAAGGCGAGATCGACAAGCTTCGCAAGTACCGAAATTCATCGGATCTTGTTGTCGCAATGCACATCAATCGCAAAGGATTCTTCCGCCTATCAGAGCTCAACCTCTCCGATCTACCAATCAAAGAGCTATGGTTCTTTGGCGCCAAGGAGGATTCCGCACAGGACTGGCTGATCATAGGCAACTTGCTTAAAAGCAATGCGGTGTGGCATGAGTTCCGCTACCCTGAGGCCTAACAAGTCATTCAAGCCGAACCCGCTTCGCAGGTCGGCTTAGTTCTGGTGTTAGGTACCACATGAAGAACGTCTTGTGTTTGATGCTTCTTGCACTATTGATGAGTTGCGATACCGGCGGCTTCACAGACGTTACCCCGTCGGCGCTGGTCCAGAGCGCCAGCTCTTGGGACGGCAAGTTTGTTAGGACTTGTGGCTACATGGTTGCCGATGGCAAAAGGTGCAACCTCAACGTGTGCGCGGACGGAGCGTCACCGAGTTCTGCCGCTTCATGCCAGTCGGTTGCGACAATTCACCTGTCCAGCGTCGCGTGCGGCCAGGGCCAATTGCCCCGCGAGGGCTTGGCGATGGTTGACGGCTACTTTCTGGCCCTGAAAGAAGGCTCCGACGCCCAAGACGAGAGCCCGTTTGTTCTACGCCGGGCGCTCATCCAGCCAGTGACGGAGCATTGCGCGACGGGTGGCACCTAACAATGCGTTCAAGCCGAAATTGCATCGCTACGCCAGTCGCATGACAGAAAGGACTTGCCATGCGCCCGGCTACGCGCTGCAATTCGGCTTAACTTAGGTGTTAGACCCCTTAGGAAAAATCCCCATGCGCCAATTTAAAGCGACGCTCGTTGCGCTCGTCATTGTCTGGTCGCTTGCTGCGGGAACTCTGTCCGCCCAAAGCAAGGCAAAGCCAACACTGCAGGTCGATACGTTTGAGTCACCCGCCGAGCAGCTGGCTTGGCTTTCCTATGGAGTCGGTCTCGCCACGTTCGTATCCGACCATCAGCTCACCCAAGCACTGCCTGCCGGCACTTGGAAGCCTAGCTTTGATGCGGAGGTCTTCGCTCGACAGTTCCAGCTAAAGGTTTGGGATGAAGCGACCGGGAAACAGCAACTCAGCTACGACTTCATGGATCAAATGGAGTTAGTAGCTAAGGCCGACTTTCTGGAAGAGTATGTTTGGCGCTATTACAAACACCCAGATTGGCCGACACCTGAAGGACTTCGCATATCGGAGTTCGAGAACTGGATCCACAGTAACTTGCAGAACCATCGCCCAATGACGGGCGCTAGCGTAACCATAGAGCGTTGACGGGGCCTCGCAGGGGTCTAACGGCTCGTTCAAGCCGAACTTGCTTCGCTACACCAACAACATGGCAGATAAAGCTTGCCACGTTGTCGGCTACGCTACGCAAGCCGGCTTAACTCAGGCGTTAGGCGCGCTACGGGACCGCAAGGAGGCGTGAAGTGAAACTGACAGACTCGGAAATTCGCCACTTCAAGAACGTGCTGTGGGGCACACGCTTCTGGACATGGTTCCGCTGGGTTCTGTTGGGTGTTCTCGGCTATACCGCCGTCGCACACTTCAGTGGCTGGAAGCCTCTGACCCGTCCTGACTGGCTAGTTGCCGGGGCGCTCTACATGCTTGTCGCTTGGCCAGGATTGTGCCGTACCTACGTATTTCACACGCTTCGCCGCGTTGTAGGGGAGGACCCGGAGGCACGGGCGCAGTTGGCTGCGGCTGGCGTTAAAGAGTTCGCGTCAGCCACCCCGTCTGAGCGCGCCTAACAATGCGTTCAAGCCGAAGCCGCTTCGTTACGCGGCCAGGCGGCAGGTAAAGCTTGCCACCTGGTCCACTCCACTGCGCGGGTCGGCTTAACTTAAGTGTTAGGCGTGCCTTGACTGTGCGCTGCAACTCGGCAGAATCAAACCCGTTGCCCTAGGCAAGCCTTCGTCCTCCGTGGGAGGCAAGGCCCAGTCGATCGTTGGTCGCTGGCTCCCCGCCTAAGTCGCTCCATGAGCGCTCGAGGCCTCTCTCGGAGCCCACCAATGACTCGCGCCAAACACCACCGTTCAGTCGCCTTCCATGCCCAAGGCGGCCGTTGCTATTACTGCAGCCAGCCCATGTGGCTTTCAGACCACGTCAGCTTTGCTCAGCGGCACGGCATCTCCACGGCCCAAGCTCGGCAGCTTCAGTGCACTGCTGAGCACTTGCAGCCCAAGGCCACAGGCGGCACGTTATGCAGGAGTAACGTCGTTGCGGCCTGCTTGTTCTGCAATCGGACCCGAGGCAAGGTGTCACCTGCCCCAGAGCCGCAGAAGTTTCGCCAGCGTGTGCGGGCACGCTGCAACTCTGGCAAGTGGCACTCGCTGTTCCTAGCGGGCACGCCTAACAATTCGTCCAAGCCGACGCCGCTTCGCGGCGCGGCTTAACTCAGGTGTTAGGCTCCACGGAGAAGCCATCGCAGCCCATGGACAGACTCAAGCTGGCTCGTACTCTGCTCATCGCATCCATCTTGTACGTGGTGGCCTTCTATTTTGTCGGAAGCGCCATAAAGCCTGGCTACTCGCAACTTTCAAATTTCGTGAGCGAGTACAACGCAGCTGGCACTGCATGGGCTCGGACGCTCACTTATGCCGGCTACCTTGCCACCGCTCTCCTTCTTTCAGCGTTCTTGCTCTGCGCTCGGCCACTTGCGCAAGTCTCTGGCATCAGCCGAGTCGGCTTTGGGCTCCTGTGGTCGCTCCCCGCTTCATTCTTGCTCGGCGTACTCGCTCCGTGCGATGCAGGTTGCCCCATTGAAGGCTCCACAAGTCAAACGCTCCACAATGTGTTCGGCATCCTCGTGTACTTCGGCATGGGTGCCGGTATCGCATTAGTGTCTTTCGCTCCCGGGGTCAGATTATTTGCATGGCGACGCGTCTTTCTGTTGCTGACAGGCGTCGCCATCCCGGTAGTATTCTTCCTCATGGTTGAGCCGGATCTATCCGCTTGTTAGGCGCCATGAACAAGACCATCTGGCCATTGTTGTTCACGGTAGTCGCACTGGTAGCGCCGTCCGCATCTGGACAGCACACCGCACCGGTGGACTACATCCGGGAGGCAACGTGGCAGGCGTACAGCCGCTACTACCCCAGCAGCCCTCTCTGCTCCGACGACGAGATAACCCTCTGGTCCTGTTCGGTGGGCAAACGTCAGTATGCGCTCTGCTCCTCGCGCGTTGTGACCCATGCACAGGGCTACATGCAGTACCGCGCCTCCAAAACAGGCAATGCAGTGTTTACGTACCCGGCAATCAAGCGCCCGCCGTCAGGAGCGTTCACATACAGCTCGTACGCCAACGGCAACGCTTCCGTGGAGTTCGCGAACAATGGCTACCGCTACAGCCTAGTGGACCCGCTCAGGAGCGAGTCGTCCATAATCGTCGAGGCGCCGAGCGGGAAAACCACTGGGATCGCATGCGGTGGCAACCAGACCCTGCAAGTCAACTACACAATGCGGCTAATGTCTGACGCCGGCATATGGGACAGGTAACAGGCCTGGCGCCTAACAATTCGTCCGAGTGACTTCGCGGCACGGCTTAATTCTAGCGTTAGGCACCTTGTGAGGGTCACTGGAGATCCACGACATGACGAGTGATGAGAAAGCTGGGGGTCCGGCTTCGTACTTCCCATCGATCGAGCGGACCTACGGGAAGCCGGTGGCGCACTGGCTCCAGGTGCTCGATTCTTTGCAAGACATGAAGCACATGGAGCAAGTGGCGCATCCCAGCAAGAGCATCAAATCGGCCATGGTCACGCCGACGCACTGGTTGCGTATCACCGCGCGCAGGCCGAGCCCTGACATTGTGTTCAAGCCGAGCCCGCTTCGTTACGCGGCCCAGGCACCGGTAGACCCGTGCCACCTGACCCACTTCACTGCGTGGGTCGAGTAACCAAGGTATCAGGCCCCGATGGCAGCATTTCGCAAACTCATGTCCACAACCGTTCTCACCTGGCTTGCTATCGGCATTTCCGTAGCAGCGGCCGGCATCCTTTTCACGTTTCCCGCGGATCCGATGGTTTGGCACGCCGCGACGTGGACTCTTGTAGCAGCGCTGTGCGGACTGCTGGTTCTTGTCGTTGTCCTTGGCTATGTCATGGCTACGAACCAGTCCACTAGGACTTGGCGGCGCGTCACCCCTTTTCTGATCGGCGTTGCGTGCCTTGTGCCAGTTGCCGTCGGCCTGTTTTAGCCCTCAAGAATCAGCCGACGTCAGCGAGGGGGCGGCGTGGGTTGGGGCCTGACAATGCTTTCAAGCCGAGGCCGCTTCGGGGCGGCTCAACCTAGTTGTCAGGCGCTACTGGAGCGGCGCTGATGCTCACAGTCAAAGCCCTCGCGCTGTGGCTCGCCATTTTGGGCTGTGCGGCTTTCAACGGCATTCTGCGTGAAGCGATTCTCATCCCAGCTTTCGGCAAGACAGCCGGGCTGCTGCTGAGCGGTCTGTTGCTCTCTGCGCTCATCCTAGCAATTACGTACATTGCCCTTCCCTGGCTACGTCCCGTCGGCCTCCGGCAACTTGTTCGCATCGGGCTGGGCTGGCTGGCGCTCACCCTGTTATTCGAGCTTGCCTTTGGGCGGCTCCAGGGCAGGCCATGGTCCGCGCTGTTGGAGGCGTACACCTTCAAAGAAGGCAACGTTTGGCCGCTGGTCTTGCTCGCTACGGCAACTGCGCCGTACATTGCTGGGCGGCTCAGGGGCGTGCCACGGGATAGCGCCTAGCAGGGCGTTCAACCCCACGCCGCTTCGGGCCGCATCATCTGGCAGGCAAAGCATGCCAGGTGCTTCACGCCCCTACGCAGCGCGGCTTGGCTCCGGCGTCAGGCCGCTGGTAAAGCCCTCGCAAGGAGTCGGAACATGTTGCAGCTTCGTCCAAACTGCGAGTGCTGTAACAAGGATCTGCCTCCGGATACCGAGGCGATGATCTGTACCTTCGAGTGCACGTTCTGCCCGGAGTGTGCGGCGGGAGTCCTGGCGAATGCGTGCCCGAACTGCGGCGGCAATTTTTCACAGCGCCCGGTTCGTCCGAGTCATTTGTTGGCCAGGTACCCCGCTTCAACAGAGCGTGTCTTGAAGGTTGGTGGTTGTGCAGCGGCCTAACGACGCATCCGCGTCGATACTGCTTCGCGACGCAGCATGATTCAGGTGTCATGCAACACCGGGAGAGATCACCTATGTCCAGCCTGAGACTCATCCTCGCCGTGGTTCTTGGCCTTATCGTGGGCAGTGCCATCAACATGGCGTTGATTGCGGCCAGTGGTCATGTGATCCCTCCTCCTGCCGGTGCCGACATGACAACCGCTGAGGGCATTCGTGCCGCGTTGCCCCAGCTGGAGCCCCGCCACTTCCTGTTCCCGTTTCTGGCCCACGCCATCGGAACGCTGGTCGGCGCCTTCACCGCCGCAAAAATCGCCTCTCGATTCAAGCCGACTGCGGCGTTGATTGTTGGCGTCCTCTTCTTCGTGGGCGGAGTGCTGGCTGCGCGTATGATCCCGGCGCCGACCTGGTTCATCGCAGTGGATTTGATTGGCGCCTATCTCCCCTTCGCGTGGCTCGGTTACCTGATGGCACGCCGACGCGCGCAGACACCCGAGAGGGTTGCCTGACATTCCATTCGGACCGGACCCGCTTGGGCGCTCGGCCTGGATGTATCGTTGGTCCACTGCACCGGCTGACCGATCAGCAGGTTGCGGATCGGCTCAATTCTGGGGTCAGGCCGCAGGAGCGACTATGCAGCACTTGTGGACGATCATTGGCGTCACGGACGTTACCCGCAGCTTCGCGTGGTATCAGTCGCTTCTGGGGCACCCTGCCACGCAGCCGGCCCATGACTATTTCGGCCAGATCGTCGACACGGATGGAACGGTACTGCTTTGCCTCCATCGCTGGGGCGACCACGAGCATCCATCCCTTGCGAGCCCGGATCATGCAAAGCCGGGCAATGGGCTACTTCTCTTCTTCCGCGTCGATGACTTCGACCAGGCGCTGGGTCGCGCACGTGGCCTTGTCGCCGCGCTTGAAGAGGAGCCTGGTATCAATCCAAACACGGGCACCAAGGAGTTCGCACTGCGTGATCCTGACGGCTACTACGTCATGATCAGTTCGCTGTCTGCGGCCTGACAATTCGCTCAAGCGGGGCCACCTCGTAGCCGGGCGCAACTCAATGTGTCGGGCCACGTCCCTACATCCACTACGTAGCAGGCCAAACTCAGGCGTTGAACCACGGAGCAGGCATGGCCACCGATCAGGACTTCATCGCGTACGTCACGGAACAGGTTGGTCTGGGCAGCCGCCTGACATCCAGGAGGATGTTCGGCGAATACGCGCTCTACCTGGACGGCAAGGTCGTCGCCTTTGCGTGTGACAACAGCCTGTTCGTCAAGCCATCGGCCGCTGCGACTGCGCTCGCTCCCGGGCTGCCCCAGCGGCCACCGTACCCGGGCGCGAAGGATTATCCTGTGGCCGACGAGCTGCTCGACGACACCGACGCGCTTCGACAGCTCATTACGGAAACCGCAGCGCTCATGCCGGCGCCCAAGCCAGCCAAGCCTCGAAGGACAAAACCGGCTGGGCAGGCTCGAGGACCCGCCGTCTGACAGCTCGTTCAAGCCGACGCGGCTTCCGTGGCGGTGCCTAGCCCAGGTGTAGCCGCTTTCCCAACCATCACAGAGCGAGAGTACGGATGACGCAGCTGGCACTCATCATCAAGCACAAGGTTCTGCCGGGCAGACGCGATGAGGTTCGGGCGGTCTGGGAGAGACACATGGCACCCGCGGTCGCGGGCAATCCCGGCCACGCCGCGTACTTCTACTGCTTCGATAATGCGGATCCGGATTCGATCAGCGCGTTCCAGGTGTATCGGAACGCCGAAGCATCGCAACAGTTCCTCGCGACAGACAGTTACGCGGCGTATGTGAAGGACGTCGAGCCGCTCCTGGTCGGCCCGCCGCAGGTGACGGCCCTGACGCCGGTGTGGACCAAGATGGCCTGACCAGTCCATCAAGCCGATGCCGCCTTGCGGGACGGCTTGATTCTGGTGTGATGCGGTACAGGAACAGCGGCGGATCCGTGGACAAGAAGCAGCCCTCGCCATCGTTGGACGGCTCCTGTCACTGCGGCGCAGTGCGCATCACCCTGCCGGAGGTCCCGGACACGGCGACCAGCTGCAACTGCTCGCTGTGTCGGCGCACTGGCGGCATATGGGCGTTCTACGGACTTGGCACCGTCTCCATCCAGGGCCATCCTGAGAACACCGAACGCTACATCTGGGGCGATCGGACCCTGGTCAACTTCCGGTGCAAGGGCTGCGGGATCATCACCCATTGGGAGCCGCTCGACGCTGCACCGGGCGCTCGCCACGGCGTGAACCTGCGGAACTTCGAGCCCGAGCTGCTGGAGTCGGTGATCGTCAGGCGCTTCGATGGGGCAAAGACCTGGAAGTTCCTGGATTGAGCCTCGATTGCGCGAACGCTTCGCAGATCGCGATCCTGTAGTTGGAACCCGGTAGTCGCCCGAACCGATGTCGCTCGCAGCCCGACCGGGTTTGGCGACCCGATGGAGCAGCATCGAGTGCAACAGACAATCGCCCACATCTCGCTCCTGGTCCGTGACTACGACGAGGCCATCGGGTTCTACGTTGGCACGCTCGGGTTCGAACTGATCGAGGACTCGCCGCGGCCGGAGGCGGGCAAGCGCTGGGTGGTCGTCGCACCGCCCGGCGGCTCGGGTGCATCAATTCTCCTGGCACGAGCCGTGGGCCCCGAGCAGCTCGCGGCAGTCGGCAACCAGACCGGCGGCCGGGTCTTCCTGTTCCTCCAGACAGACGACTTCTGGCGCGACTACGCACGATTTCGCGCCGCCGGCGTCAACTTCGTTCGGCCGCCCGCCGAGGAGGTGTACGGAACCGTGGCTGTGTTCCGCGACGTGTACGGCAATCTCTGGGACCTGCTGCAGTACAACGGGTCGGTCCCGTATCGTCTCCGGGCCGTCTGACGTTCCCGCGTGGCGGGGACACGGCGGTGCGACGCCCTGCATGTCCGTCAGCGCCGCGCGTCTCCAAAGCAGCTTCTCGTCGGTGGCGGGCGGCTCGTGTCGCGATATCAACAGCGACAAGTCGCTGTGCGCCCTGAATCGCGGGTGACACCAAGGCCCACGCCCGCGCGCACTGCCGACTTTGTCAGCGCGGCCGGGCGACGGCATCATGCAACGGCTCTCACGACCGCCGGAACACCGATGCGCCTGCTGCTGTTGCCGATCCTGCTCCTACTTTCCGCCTGTGCCGGGGTGCCGAAGCCCGGTTCGGACACGGTGTTCATCGTGGTGCGCCATGCAGAGAAGGCAGCGGCTCCGGCGGACGACCCGCCACTCAGCGAGGCGGGGCGCGCGCGGGCGCAGGCGTTGGCCACGTTGCTGGCCGACGTGCCTTTGTCGGCCATCTACTCCACCCCCACCCGCCGCACGCGCGAGACCGCGCGCCCGGTGGCCGCTGCAAAGGGGCTCGAGGTACGCGAGTACGACGGCGGCAAGCCGCCGACCGAAACGGTCACGGTGTTGCACCTGCGCCATGTCGGCCAGCAGGTGCTGGTGGTCGGCCACAGCAATACCGTGCCGATGCTGGTGTCCACCCTGTGCGCCTGCCCGGTGCCGCCGATCGACGAGACCGTCTACGGGCAGGTCTACGAAGTCCGCATCCGCGCCGATGGCGAAACCCGCCTGTCGATGCGCGGGTTCTGAGCCCACGCCTGCCGCACGTGCCTGCCTCGCCCACTCCCCGATGAGCGCGACGCGGCTTGCCGGGTTGCCTGCAGTGGCCCGCGGCGATGCACGCATCCTGGTCCTGGGCAGCATGCCCGGCACGGCTTCGCTTGCCGCGCAGCGCTATTACGCGCATCCACGCAATGCGTTCTCGCCGATCATGGGCGCGCTCGCCGGGGCCGCGCCGGAACTGCCCTACCCGCAACGCCTGGCACGGCTGGCCGGTGCCGGCATCGCGCTGTGGGATGTGCTTGCGCACTGCGAGCGCGCCGGCAGCCTCGACGCGCGGATCGAGCCCGGCAGCATCGTGGTCAACGACTTCGACGCGTTCTTCGCAGCGCATCCGCATGTCGCGCTGGTTGCATTCAACGGCGGTACCGCGGCGCGCGTGTTTGCACGGCATGCCGCAAACGCGCTGCGTCCCGGCACTGCCACGGTCACCCTGCCCTCGACCAGCCCGGCCTACGCCGCCATGCCGTTGGCGGGCAAGCTGGCTGCATGGCGGGCGGCGCTCGAGCCGCTTGTGCGTTCGCGATACGGGTCCGCTTGAGCGCAGGTAGATCCCGGCCGCGGATGCGGCCATTCGCACCATCCACGCCACCGCGGCGACGTGCTTCAGAAAACGCGACGCAACGCACGATTTGTAATGACGACCGCACAGGTCTAAGGTCTGGACCGGCAGGGTCCAGCGCGCGATGGGGATCGCGCGGGGCCTGCACGGGGGAATGTCGCATGACCAGAACCACACGCCGGCCGAGGCGCGTCGCCGCCGCCATCCTGTTTTCCACACTGTTCGCACCGCTTGCCCATGCGCAGCAGGGCGACGAGTGCCCGCGCCTGCCCGGCGACGCCGAGCTCAGCTGGACACAGCGCAGCAGCGAGGCGTTCCTGATCTGCCGCGCGATCGGTGCCGATGGGCGCGAAGCGTTCGGCCTCTATCTCGCCGGCAACTCGCCGTTCCAGCCCGCGCGCGCCAACCGCGAGGAGCGCGGCATGGTGGCCGGGCAGGAAATCCGCTGGTATCGCGGCGAGGTGGCGGCCGATCCATCCACGCTGGTGCGCGAGACCCTGGTGGAACTCGACAACGGCCAGGTGATGCACGTGTGGCTGCATGCGCGCAACGCCGAGCAGCTGCAGTACAACCAGCGACTGGTGGAATCGCTGCGCTTCGAGGAGGCGCGGTTCACCGCGAAGTAGTCGCCGGCGGCGCGGCCCTGGAACGCCGCGCAGTACGCCCTCATCCGGCGCCGCGCGCCACCTGGATTCGCGCCATCCATGGCGCTCACCCTTCGGGCGGCTTCGCCGTCCAGATCGGCAATCCTGCCGATCTGTCTCCCGCGGGCGGAAAAGGCTGAGGACCAACGCGTCCGCCGCCCTAGAACCTGCCTTCCTGGAAGTCGACGAACGCCTGCATCAGTTCCTCGCGGGTATTCATGACGAATGGTCCGTGGCGGGCCACCGGCTCGCGCAACGGGCGACCGGCGACGACGATCGCGCGGGTCGCGGCGTCGGCATGCATGCGCAACACGTCACCGCCGCCGAGCACGGCCAGCTCCTGCGCGGCCAGCAGCCGTGCGTCCTCGCCCTCGCCCACCCTCAGCGCACCTTCGTAGACGTAGACGAAGGCGTTGTGGCCGTCGGGCAGCAGATGGGTCCACTCGCGACCGGTGTCCAGCAGCACGTCGAGATACAGCGGATCGGTGGCCGGCTGCGCGATCGGGCCGGTCACGTCGCCGACCTGGCCGGCGATGACCTTGACCTCGATGCCCTCGGCCGGATGCACCACCGGGATGCGCTCGGGGCCGAACTCCTGGTAGCGCGGCGCGGCCATCTTGTCCTTTGCCGGCAGGTTCACCCACAGCTGGAAGCCGCGCATGCGGCCCGCCTCCTGCTCCGGCATCTCCGAATGCACGAGGCCGCTGCCGGCGGTCATCCACTGCACGCCACCGGGCACGAGCAGGCCTTCATGGCCCTTGTTGTCGCGATGGCGCATGCGGCCGTCGAGCATGTAGGTGACGGTTTCGAAGCCGCGGTGCGGATGCTCCGGGAAGCCGGCGATGTAGTCCTCGGGGCGATCGGTGCCGAACTCGTCGAGCAGCAGGAACGGATCGAGGTCGGGCAGCTGCGGGCTGCCGATCACCCGGGTCAGGCGCACGCCGGCACCGTCCGAGGTGGGCATGCCGCGCAGCCGGCCGGCAACACGGGCGTAGCGGATCGGGTCGATGGTGCTCATGGACGGCTCCGGTGGATGGACATGCCGCCAAGATGGGGGCGCGTCGCGCTCCGTCACCGCCCACCCATGGAACGCAGGGTTACCACGCTGCGTGGTGGATCACTCCCAGCAGCGGTCGGCACGACCCTTGAGCGTCGCATCGCGCCCGCAGTCGCGCGGTTCGATACGCCCTTCCGTGTGCTCGACGAGCCTGCGCGCGCCACGCCCGTCACCGACCAGCGAGAACGCGTCGTACAGGCGGCCGGTCACGGTCCGCGCCTCGTAGCGCAGCGTGTCGCCATCGATGCGCACCACCTGCAAAAGCTGGGTGTCTTCGCCCACCGGCGCCATGGTGTCGCGCGCTTCCTGCGACAGCCGGTACTGCTTGGCACCTGCCACGGAGACCACGTACTGCGGAGTCGCCGCGCCGTCGTCGCCTGCGCGGCGGCCGTAGGTGTGGTCGTGGCCCTGCAACACCAGGTCGACGGAATGGCGCTCCAGCACCGGCATCAGGTGTTCGCGCAGCAGTGCGTTGTCGCGCCCCTCGCGCGGCGAGTACATCGGCTGGTGGACGACCACGATCGACCACGCGCGCGGGTTGCCGGCCAGCACGCCGTCCAGCCATGCGGCCTGCGCGGCGGCCGTGCCGAGGTCGAGCGCCGAGGTGCCGTCGAGCACCACGAAGCGCGCGTCGTGCATGTCGAACCAGTAGGTCGTGCGCTCCGTGCCCGCGGCGCCGTTGTCGGGCAGGGCGAACATGTGCGGCCAGTGCGGGCCGAGCACGCGGCGCTCCTGCGGCGTGTCCTCGAACTCCTCGAAGTACTCATGGTTGCCCGTCACCGGCGCGACCAGCATCGTCGCCGCCACCGGGGCGACGATGTCGGCCCATTCGCCCCACTCGTTGTCGTCCTCGCCATCGCCGCCACTGACGAGGTCGCCGGCGAACACCGCCAGGCGGGCACTGGGAGCGTGGCGCAGGGCTTCGAGGAGCACGCGGCTGCCGTGGCTGGCGTTCTTGTTCTGGGTGTCGCCGAAATACAGGAACTCCAGCGGCGTGCCCGGTGTCGCCGCGGTGCGCAGCTGGCGCCACGGGCTCCACCAACCGTTGCCGCCCTGCACGCGGAACGCGTACAGCGTGTCCGGCTCGAGGCCGTCGACCGCGACCTGGTGCTGGCTGCCGCCGCCGTTTTCGGTGGCGAAGGCGGTGCTGCGTGCGGCCAGCCGCCGTGGCTCACCCACGGCGGGCGAGTCACCGGCGACCACCAGTTCCAGGCGCGGCGCGTCGACACCGGTCGCAGTCCGCCACGACACCTGGAAACCGTATGCGGGATCCGCCGACGGCGAAGCAACGATGCGGTCCGGCCGCGCGGTCGGCGCATAGCGCAGGTCCCCCGCGGGCACCAGGGTGTTGGGTTCGAGCGTGTGGATGCCCGGGCCGAACGCATCGTGCGCACCCGCGGTGAGCGGCAGCGCGAGCAGCGCGGCCAGCAGCAGGCGCGGCGCACGCGGCATGCGGGCGGCGGGCATCGTCAGCGCGCGCATGCGGGAAGCTCCAGGGCGGTGGCGATATGCCGCCAGTCGATCGCGACCGCGCCCTGGTCGTCGTGCACGGCGTACAGCACGCCCTCCGGGAAGCGCATCGTCGGCGCGTCATGCAGCCAGATGCCGTCGGTGTTGGCGACGGTCGGCCCCGACACCGCGCCGACGTGGTCCAGCGAGCCGCGCTCGAACAGATGGAACGCGGTGCGGTCCTTGCCCTGTTCGGTGGTGATCCACCAGCCGCTGCCGTTGGCGCAGGTCTTCAGCACGATCCCCTCGGTCTGCGCCTGCAGGAATTCCGCGCCAATGGTGCGGCCGCTGAAGCGACCTTCGAGGTCGTAGACCTTGAACTCGTTGGCGTAGGTCTCGTCCTCCTCGGCGATCAGCAGCTGGTCGTTGGCCGGGTCGCCCCACAGTGACTCCACCACGCGCAGCGCACCTTCGGGCGAGGTGTCGCCGAACGCGCCGAGATGCCGCGCCGTGCCATCGGCGCTGAAGGCGAACCGGTGCACGCGGCGGTCAAGCCCGTCCAGCGGCGGCAGCATGTCCTCACCCTGCGCGTCCTCACCGGCCATGTAGGCATCGGTGACGTAGACCTCGTAGCCGTCGCCGGCGTCGTTGATCCAGATGCCATACGGCAGCTGCAGCACGTCGGATCCGAACCCGGCGACCGTTTGCATGCCCGGCAGCTGCAGGACCTGCACGCGACGGTTGTCGCGCTCGACCACGAAGGCGAGGTCGCCGGCCACCGCGATGCCGTTGGGACGGTCGAACTGGCCCGCGCCCGAGCCCTGCCCGCCGACATGGCGCACGAATGCACCGGTGCTGCCGTCGTAGACGACCAGGCGATGGGTGGATTTGGCGGTGGCCAGCAGCAGCACGCGGCCACTGGCATCGGTCCAGCTCGCCACCGAATCGATGTTGTCCTCGGGCGTCATCGGCGTGGCGAAGGCCTCGGCTACGTCGATCGCGACGGCGGCCGCCGGCCGCACGGCCTCACGGGCACGGTCGGCACGGTCTTCGGCGTCCTCGCCGGTGGGTGCGCCGGCGCTACAGGCGGCAAGTGCCAGCGCAAGCGCGGCGATGGCCAGCCCGCGCGCGGGCGGTCGGAAATTCGAATGGTTCGTCATCACTGGCACCCTCGGAAGCTGACCTTGACGCCTGGCGCGTCTGCGGCCATGGAGTTCGTTCTGCATCGTGTTCGCACGCGAGCCCGCTGGAGCTTCAACGGGCGGTCTGCGACCCGTACCGGCCGTGGACCACCACGCGGTCGAGATCGGTGGCATCCATGCCGGGTGGGCGGTGCGATCGACTGCGCGAAGGCGCCGGGCGGGGCCCGCGCAGCCAGCGCGATCGCGATCACCGCCGGGAGCGGATGTCGGGGAGTTCAAATGGATTACGCAGGACAGCGTGGATGCGGCACACACTATTTCCACGGGGTTGCAGCGCCATGACATCAGGACGCGATCGCGATGACATCGACACAGGCATACGACGTTTGCGCGACACTGCGCGCCACGCCTGAAGGAGCCGCCATGAAGATCGTCGAAGTCCGCCATCCGCTGGTCCAGCACAAGATCGGCCTGCTGCGCGATGTCGAGCTGTCCACCAAGGCCTTCCGCGAACTGGTCACCGAACTCGGCATGCTGCTCGCCTACGAGGCGACGGCGGACCTCGAGACCGAGCCTGCGATCCAGCGTGGCTGGGCCGGCGACGTGGAGGTGCGGCGCATCGCCGGCGCCAAGATCACCCTGGTGCCGATCCTGCGTGCGGGACTGGGCATGCTCAACGGCGTGCTGTCGCTGATCCCCGCCGCCAAGGTCAGCGTGGTGGGCCTGCAGCGCGACGAGACCACCCTGCAGCCGGTGCCCTACTTCGAACGCCTCACCGGTCGGCTCGACGAGCGCGACGCGCTGATCCTCGACCCGATGCTGGCCACCGGCGGCACCCTGATCGCCACGGTCGACATGCTCAAGCGCGCCGGCGCACGGCGCATCCGCGCGATCTTCCTGGTCGCCGCACCGGAAGGCCTGCGTGCGCTCGAGGCCGCGCATCCGGATGTCGAGGTCTACACCGCCGCGATCGACGAGCGCCTCAACGAGAAGGGCTACATCCTGCCGGGCCTGGGCGATGCCGGCGACAGGATCTTCGGGACGCGGGTGGTCTGAAGCGGGCTGCGCGAAACACGGAGCCGGGAGCGGATCTGCCGCGACAAGCGCGGATTGGATGCAGGTCGTTGTCAGGCGCGTCTGGATGGGAGGTTCGCAAGCCACGCCGAACCCTGCCTACGGCGCCGCTCAGCGTCGCCCACGCTGCCGCCAGGCCAGGCCGGCGACGAGCGCCAGCAGCAATACGGCCGCCAGCCAGTAGCGCCAGCTGTTTCCGCCGGTACCGCTGGCATCCACCGCTGCGTGCGCGGGCTCAAGGATCGCGGGAGCATCGAGCGCACGTCCACGCGTCGGCACGGGAACCCAGCGCCCGGCATCGAACACGAAGCCCGTGCCATCGGGCAACACCAGTTCGGACCAGCGCAGGCGCAGGTCGCCCGGCTGTGGCGACTGCGGGTCGGCCGCGGTGGTGAGGACCTCTCCGGAAGGCTGGAAGGTCGCGGCAAGGTTGGGCGGCAACAGCGCGGGCTCGGGGTGCAGCAGCTGCCATGCGCCGGCCTGCGCGATCACGTCGTGCGGAATGACGCGTCCGTCGGGAAACCGTGCCTTCGCCCGCCACTCCACCGCGACGAATGGCAGCGCCGGCGGATTGCGATGCGCGGCGTCCAGTCCACCGGTGGGCACGGCAGCATCGCGCCAGTCGAGCCGGTCACCCCGGGTGTCGGGCACCCACTGCAGCATCTGCACGTCGCGGCGCAGCGCATAGCCGTCGCTGGTGATCCCGAATTCGGGGTCGACCAGGCGCTCGACCGGCCGCGGTTGCGCCTGCGCATCCGGCACCTGCGCCTGCGCCAACGCCGGCCCCACCACGGGCAGCAGCAGGAGCAGGCAGGCCAGGCGCATGCTTCAGTTTCCCAGTGACCGTGCCTGCAGCGACGCCACTTCGTGCGTCGTCGCATAACGGCCCTTGTCATCGCGCACCACGCGGGCGAGTGCGATGTCGGGATCGTGGGTGAGGAACAGATGGACATCGCGCGCCAGCGCGTCGGCCAGCAGCGCATCCTTCTCGTCGATCAGCAGCTCGGGGTTGCGGTCATAGCCCATCGTGATCGGCACGTGCACCCACGGGCGCCCGGGCACGAGGTCGGCGCAGAACACGACGCCGCCGTGCGGCTGGCCGTCGACGATCTCCGGGCCAATGATTTCCGCCAGCATCATCCCCGGCGTATGGCCGTCGCTGTAGCGGAAGCGCACCGCATCGCCCAGCAACGGCGAGCGATCGCCTTCGACGAACTGCAGGCGGCCACTGGCTTCGAGGAGATCGGGAAGCTCCGGGATGAAGCTCGCGCGATCGCGCGCATGTGGCTGCGTCGCACGCGCCCAGTGCGGGCGGCTGGTGAGGAAGGTCGCGTTCGGGAACAGCAGCTCCGGCGCATGCCCTTCGCGCCACGGCGAAAGCAGGCCGCCGGCATGGTCGAAGTGCAGGTGCGACAGCACCACCACGTCGATGTCCTCGTGCGAGAAACCGGCTTCGGCCAGCGAATCGAGCAGCACGTGGGCCTCCTCGACCACGCCGTAGCGATCGCGCAGTGCGGGATCGAAGAAGGCGCCGATGCCGGTCTCGAACAGCACGGTCTTTCCGTTGAGGGGCGTCGCAAGCAGCGCGCGGGTGGCCAGCGGGATGCGGTTGCGCTCATCGGGCTGCACCCAGCGTGTCCACAGCGCGCGCGGCGCGTTGCCGAACATCGCGCCGCCATCGAGCTGCTGCGAGTTGCCCTGGATCGACCAGAGTTTCATCGGGCCGGCGTCGTCGCGCGCAGTTCCACCCTCGCCTCGCCCACTTCGTTGCGCGGGTCGGTGCCGCCTTCCAGCGTGTTGTCGGCGCGGTTCCAGAGCACCGTCTGCAGGTTGCCCCACACGTGGCTGGAGCCGCGCCCGCCTTCGACCTCGTCGGGCGGCAGGTTCAGCTCGTGACCCATCGCGCGCAGCGACGCCGCGGTTGCGGCGTCGAACATGCCGCGCTCGGCCGAGACCACGTCGGGCATCCACTGGTGGTGGAAGCGTGGCAGCGCCGCGACCTCCTGCGCGCCCAGGCCGGCGTCGTAGCCGAGGATGCCCAGCAGCACCATGGTGATGATCCGCGAGCCACCCGGCGTGCCCAGCACCGCCACGCGGTCCGGGCGCACCATGAAGCTCGGCGTCATCGAGCTCAGCATGCGCTTGCCCGGCGCCGGCGCATTGGCGTCGAAGCCCATCACGCCGAAGGCGTTCGGCGTGCCGGGTTTCAGCGCGAAGTCGTCCATCTCGTTGTTGAGCAGCACGCCGGTGCCGGGCGGGATCAACCCGGAGCCGTACAGCAGGTTCACCGTCTGCGTGCCGGCCACGCGGTTGCCGTCGGCGTCGATGATCGAGAAGTGGGTGGTCTCCTCGTCCTCCAGCGGCGTCGGCTCGCCCGACAGCAGGTCGCTCGGCGTGGCCCTGGCGGGATGGATGGTCGCGCGCAGGCCGGCGGCGTAGTCGCGGCTGGTGAGCAGGCGCTGCGGGATCTCGACGAAATCCGGATCACCCAGGTAGAACGTGCGGTCGCGGAACGCGCGGCGCATCGATTCGATGGTGAGGTGTGCGCGTGTCGCGGGCTCGAGATCGGCAAGCTCGAACGGCGCGAGGATCTGCAGCATCTGCGCCAGCGCGATGCCACCCGACGACGGCGGCGGCGCGGTGACGATCTCCCAGCCGCGGTAGCCGAAGCGGATCGGCTCGCGCTCGGCGACGCGGTAGGCGGCAAGTTCGTCGGCGGTCCATTCGCCGCCCTCGGCGCGCACGCCCTCGATCAGCAGGCGCGCGGTGTCGCCACGGTAGAAGCCGTCGAAGCCTTGCGCTGCCAGCCGCTCCAGCGTGCGCGCGAGGTCGGGCTGGCGGAACAGGTCGCCGTCACGCAGCGGCCGGCCGTTGGCAAGGAACACCTCGCGCGTGCCCGGGTAGCGTTCCATCACCGCACGGCGGCGCTCGTAGCCGCGGGTCATGCGGCCATAGGCGGGAAAGCCTTCGCGCGCGGCATGGATGGCCGGCGCCAGCGACTGCGCCAGCGGCAGCTTGCCGTAGCGTTCGGCGAGATGGACGAAGGCCGCAGGCAGGCCGGGGATGCCGGCGGCCCACGGGCCGTTCTCGGCGCGATCGCGATCAAACTCGCCATCGGCGGTCAGGTAGCGCTCCGGCGTCGCCGCCGCCGGCGCGGTCTCGCGCGCGTCGACGAACACATCGCGCCCGGTGCTGGCGTCGTGCAGCAGGAAGAAGCCGCCGCCGCCGATGCCGGAACTGATCGGTTCGACCACCGACAGCGTGGCCGACACCGCGATCGCGGCATCGAACGCATTGCCGCCCTCGCGCAGGATGCGCAGGCCGGCGTCGGTGGCCAGCGAATGCGCGGATGCCACTGCCGCACCCGGCGGGCGCTCCGCAAGCGGCGCGCGACTGCCATCTGCAGCGGCGAGCGGGGTGACGAACAGGCACAGCATCAGCAGCAGCGTCCAGGCTGCCGGGCGCCGGATGGCGTGGATCATTGGGAGTCCTCCAGCCGGCGCAGCTTGGCCAGCAGCTGCTCCGGGGTTTCGGGAAACGCGGGGTCCGGGTCGATGCATTCGACCGGGCATACCATCACGCATTGCGGCTCGTCGTGATGGCCCACGCATTCGGTGCACAGGGCCGGATCGATCACGTAGATCGCCGCACCCATGGTGATCGCCTTGTTGGGGCAGACGGGCTCGCAGACGTCGCAGTTGACGCAGAGCTCGTTGATGATCAGCGCCATGGCGGCGCCTCCGCGCAGGCGCGCCGCCGGCGGCCTGCGCCCACCTTCCCGGCCGGAGCCGGGAAGGCGAAAGCGGATGTCGGGCGACGATCCGCGGTCACTTCGCCTCGACGAAGCGGTACTCGACGCCCGCAGGCGCGACCGCTGCCTCGACCCGCGCGGTCTCCGCGGGCGAACCCAGGTACACCACGCGCACGCCCTGCATCGAACCTTCCGGAATGCCCTCGAACGCGGCGACCACGAGGTCGGCCACGCGCGCCGGGTTGGGACCTGCATAGGCCAGCAGGTTGCCGCGGATGATGCCGCGTTGCAGGTCAAGGCGGGCCTTGTCGAGCAGGCGCTCGTAGTTGCCCTCGAAGTCCGCGGTGCTCTCGCCCGGGACCAGGTAGATGAAGGGCTGGTTGGTGATGCCTTCCATGTGGCGCGGCACCTGGTCCTGCAGGTAGGTGCGCCAGGACGCACTGTCTTCGGTGGTCGGCGCCGGCACCGGGGCGCGCTCGACCTGCTGCGGCGCTTCGTCCTTCTGGCACGCGGCCAGCGGCAGGGCCAGGCACGCTGCCAGCAGCAGGTGGTTGATGGTCTTCATGGTGGAGCTCCCCGTGGATGGATGGTTCGGCATGGTGATGTCTGTCTTGCTACTCGTTGCGCCGCCATTCGGCCTGCAGCGCGTCGGCCACTGCCGCCGGCACGAAACCCGAGACGTCGCCGCCAAGGCGGGAAATCTCGCGCACCAGCGACGAGGAAATGAAGCCGTACTGTTCGGCCGGGGTCAGGAACAGGGTCTCGACCTCGGGGATGAGATGCCGGTTCATGCTGGCGAGCTGGAACTCGTATTCGAAATCCGACACTGCGCGCAGGCCGCGCAGCAGCACGCCGCCCTCGACCTCGCGCACGAAATGCGCCAGCAACGATGCGAAGCCGCGCACTTCGGCGTTCGGAAACTGCGCCAGCGCCTGGCGGGCGAGATCCACGCGCAGCTGCAGCGGCAGCGTCGGGCCCTTGGCCGGGCTTTCCGCCACGCCGACGATCACCTTCTCGAACAGCGACGACGCCCGCCCGACCAGGTCGACATGGCCGTTGGTGATCGGGTCGAAGGTGCCCGGGTAGACCGCGATGCGGCTGCGGGGCGCGCTCATGGGCAGGCGGACTCGGCGTGCGGCGACGGGCCGTCAGTGTATCAGTGTCGTTGCGACTGCTGCCGCTCAGCCACCGCGGCGATACAGCGCATGGCGCGCATCGCGGGTACCGCCCTCGCGATGCAGCCGCCAGGCGCCAGCCGGTTCCACCGGCGCGCTCGCCGGCGATTCCAGGTACAGCCAGGCAGCGTCGTTGAGCCACGGATCCAGCCGCTCCAGCACCGTCGCCCACAGGCCTGCCTCGAAAGGCGGATCGCAGAAGACCCCGTCGAAGCGGCCGAACAGCGGCGCGCGCAGCCATTCCCGAACATCCGCGCGCACCACCTGCACGCTGTCGCGGGCATCGAGCCTGTGCACGCTGGCGTCGAGGGCATCGGCCAGCGCGGCATCGCGTTCCACCAGCACGGCCTGCGCGGCACCGCGCGACACCGCTTCCAGTCCGAGTGCGCCGCTGCCCGCGAACAGGTCCAGCACGCGCGCACCGGGCAGCCATGGCTGCAGCCAGTTGAACAGCGTTTCCCGGGCGCGATCGGAGGTGGGACGCAGGCCGGGAGCATCGGGCACCGGTAGCCGCGTTCCGCGCCAGCGGCCGCCGACGATGCGCACCGAGCCCATCGATGGCCCGCGCACCGTGTGCGGCGCACCCGCACCGGCAGGACTGTTTCGACGGGACATGGCGGCTCTGCTGACGCGACGGGGCAAAAATCATAGACCAGTCGCCGCGCACCCCCGGCCTTGATTGCGGCTGTCGTGGCCCTCATCTGCTCGCTGTTGCCGCGCCTGCGCGGCCCGTACCCACATCCCTTTCGTCGACGGAACCACGATGACCACCGACACCCACAAGGAAACCCTGGGCTTCCAGACCGAGGTGAAGCAGCTGCTGCACCTGATGATCCATTCGCTGTACTCGAACAAGGAGATATTCCTGCGCGAGCTGGTGTCGAACGCCGCCGATGCTGCCGACAAGCTGCGCTTCGAGGCGATCGGCCAGCCGGCGCTGCTCGAGGAAGATCCGAACCTGCGCATCCGCATCGATTTCGATGCCGACGCGCGCACCGTCTCCATCGACGACAACGGCATCGGCATGAGCCGTGACGAAGCGATCGCCCATCTCGGCACGATCGCGAAATCCGGCACCGGCGATTTCCTCAAGGCGCTGTCGGGCGACCGGAAGAAGGACGCCAACCTGATCGGCCAGTTCGGCGTCGGCTTCTACAGCGCGTTCATCGTCGCCGACCGCGTCGACGTGTACAGCCGCCGCGCCGGCCTGTCCGCGGCTGAAGGCGTGCGCTGGTCCTCGGCCGGTGAAGGCGAGTTCGAGGTCGCCACGATCGACAAGCCCGAGCGCGGCACCCGCATCGTGCTGCACCTCAAGGACGGCGAAGAGGGCTTCGCCGATGGCTGGAAGCTGCGCGGCATCGTCAAGAAGTATTCCGACCACATCGGCCTGCCGATCGAGATGCGCGTCGAGCGGCACGGCAAGGACGACAAGGACGACAAGGACGCGGTGATCCCGGAGTGGGAGGCGGTCAACCAGGCCAGCGCGCTGTGGACGCGGCCGAAAACCGAGCTCAAGGACGAGGACTACCAGGGCTTCTACAAGCACATCGCCCACGATTTCAGCGACCCGCTCGCCTGGAGCCACAACAAGGTCGAGGGCAAGCTCGAGTACACCTCGCTGCTGTACCTGCCCGGCCGCGCGCCGTTCGACCTCTACCACCGCGATGGCGCCAAGGGCCTCAAGCTCTACGTGCAGCGCGTTTTCATCATGGACCAGGCCGAGCAGTTCCTGCCGATGTACCTGCGCTTCGTGCGCGGTGTGGTGGATTCGGCCGATCTCTCGCTCAACGTCTCCCGGGAAATCCTGCAGGCCGGCCCGGTGATCGACTCGATGAAGTCGGCACTGACCAGGCGCAGCCTCGACATGCTGGAGAAGCTGGCGAAGGACAAGCCGGATGCCTACCGCACGTTCTGGCGCGAGTTCGGCCAGGTGCTCAAGGAGGGCCCGGCCGAGGACTTCTCCAACCGCGAGAAGATCGCCGGCCTGCTGCGCTTCGCCTCCACGCACGATGTCGCCGGTGAGCAGTCGATCGCCCTGGCCGATTACATCGCGCGGATGAAGGACGGCCAGGACAGCATCTATTACCTCACCGGCGAAACCCACGCGCAGATCAAGGACAGCCCGCACCTGGAGGTGTTCCGCAAGAAGGGCATCGAGGTGCTGCTGCTGACCGATCGCATCGACGAGTGGTTGATGGGTTACCTCACCGAGTTCGACGGCAAGCGCTTCGTCGACATCGCGCGCGGCGACCTCGATCTCGGCAAGCTCGCCACCGATGAGGAGAAGGAGGCCCAGGAAGCGTCCTCGAAGGCAAAGGAAGCGCTGGCCGGCCGCCTCAAGGCGATCCTGGGCGACGACGTGGCGGAAGTGCGGGTGTCGCACCGGCTCACCGATTCGCCGGCGATCCTCGCGCTTGCCGATGGTGCGGTCAGCGGGCAACTGCGGCAGTTGCTGGAAGCCAGCGGACAGCAGGTGCCGGAGTCGAAGCCGGTGTTCGAGTTCAACCCCGAGCATCCGCTGATCGCCAAGCTGGACGCCGAACAGGATCCGCAGCGCTTCAGCGACCTGTCGCGGGTGCTGTTCGACCAGGCGGCACTTGCCGCCGGCGACGGCATCAAGGACCCGGCCGCGTATGTGAAGCGGCTCAACAAGCTGCTGCTGGAACTGACGGGCTGACGCCCGGGCGGAAGCCGCGCCTCGGGTACCGGGCCACTCCCTGCCCCTGTCTCCCGGATCCATCGGCGGTCGCCGGATCGCCGCCAGCCTCGCCCCCCTCTCCCGCACGCGGGAGAGGGTGCCCCGAAGGGGCGGGTGAGGGCGGCACCCCGCGCCGCACGAAGCGCCTTTACCTGCCCTGCCACCGGGCCCTTCCGGCCCCGGTGCTAGCATGTCGCCCCCACGTCGAGCCCCACGCATGGCCAGTTTCTTCCGTCGCAACAAGCCCGAGGACAGTCCGCAGCAGCCGCGCCGCGGGTTCACCGCCGAAGAGCTGGCGGCCGCGTTCCCGAGTGCCTTGCGCGACGCCCCGGCACGCACCGACGACGACACGGCGGCGACCACCGGCGCGCCATCCGTTGAATCGACGGCACCCCGGCCCGCACCGCGGCTTCCTGCGGACAGGGCGGTACCGGTCGTGGCTCCGGATACACCCGATCCCACGGCGATCCCGGCCGGCGCCGAGGCTCCGACGGCAGCGATGCCCGAAGCGGCCGCCGCATCCGCGCGTGCGGCCGCGCCGGAACAGGCCACGCCAGCGGCTGCAACACCCGCCTTGCCGCCCACGTCCCCTGGCGTGGATCGCCCTGCCAGTGCACCGACACCGCTCGCAGCGGTTCCAGCCGCGCCCCCGGCACCTGCCGTCGACCCGGCCAGCGCCGCCTCGCCCGATGCGTTTATCGCCGCGATGGCATCGCGCCCCCTGCCCGCTCCGGCCGCACCGGGAGCGGGCGGCTGGCGCGAACGCCTGCGCGGCACCGGCTTCGCGCGCAGCCTGGGAGGACTGTTCTCGGGCAACCCGCGCCTGGATGACGATCTCCTCGACGAGATCGAAACCGCACTGCTGACCGCCGACGTCGGCGTGACCGCCAGCACCGTGCTGGTGGAAGGCATGCGCAAGCGCATGAAGGCGCGCGAGTTCGCCGACGCCAATGCGCTGCTGGCGGCACTGCGCACCGAGCTGGTGACGATGCTGCAACCGGTCGCCAGGCCGCTCGAAATCGACCGCAATGCCAGGCCGTTCGTGATCCTCACCGTCGGCGTCAACGGCGTCGGCAAGACCACCACCATCGGCAAGCTGGCACACCGCTACAAGAGCGCCGGCCACAGCCTGATGCTGGCCGCCGGCGACACGTTCCGTGCCGCCGCGGTCGCCCAGTTGCAGGCCTGGGGCGACCGCAACGACGTGCAGGTCATCGCCCAGGGCCAGGAGGCCGATCCCGCCGCGGTGGCCTTCGATGCGCTGCAGGCCGCCAAGGCGCGTGGCACCGACGTGTTGATCGCCGATACCGCCGGCCGCCTGCACACGCAGCAGGGACTGATGGCCGAGCTCGGCAAGATCCGCCGCGTGATGGCCAAGGTCGACGCCAGCGCACCGCACGAGGTGCTGATGGTGGTAGACGGCACCACCGGCCAGAACGCGATCTCGCAGCTGCGCCAGTTCCACGCCGCGGTGAACGTCACCGGGCTGGTGGTGACCAAGCTCGACGGCACCGCCAAGGGCGGCGTGGTGTTCGCGCTCGCGCGCGAGTTCGGCATCCCGATCCGCTACGCCGGCATCGGCGAACGCCCCGAGGACCTGCGCGTGTTCGACGCACAGGCGTTCGTCGACGCCCTGCTGCCCGAGTCGCTCGGCAGCGAAGGCTCGGCCACGCAGTGAACCGCCGGCGCGCGGTCGCGCTGGTCGTGATCGTGGCGCTGCTGCTGGTGGCGCTGGCCGCGCTGCGCTGGGCGATGCGGGCCGAAACCGTTGGCCGCTTCCTGCTCGACATGGCCGGTGCCGCCGCCGGGCTGGAGATCGAGGCCGCGGAATTCGACTACCGCCTGCGCGGCACGCCGGACCTGGTGGCGCATGGCGTGGTGGCGCGCGTGCCGGGCAATCCGTCACCGCTGTTGAGCGCCGATCGGGTGCTGCTGTCGGTGCCATGGGCCACGTTGCGCGCGCGCGGCGCGGTGCTCGATGTGCAGCGGCTGGAACTCGATGCACCGGTGCTGGACCTGCCCGCCTTCCAGCGATGGTGGGCGCAGCGCCCCGCTGGCGACGGGGCCGCGCCGGCTTTCGTCGACGGCATCCGCATCGTCGATGGCCGCATCGACGCCGACGGTTGGCGGCTGGAAGCACTCGATGTCGACCTGCCACGCTTCGCGATGGACGCACCGCTGCGTGCGCACGCGCGCGGCCGCTACGTGGCGGCGTCGCTGCAGGCGCCGTTCGACCTGCATATGGCGATGACCCGCGTCGCCGCGCAGGCCGGCATCGGCATTGCCGGCACCACCACGCCGGCGACCACGGGCTGGCGCCTGCCGGCCTGGCTGCGCCTGTCCGGACATCTGGACACCCGCGACGGCCGCATCGCGGTGCAGCGCACGACGCTTGCGTTGCGCGGCAGGCTGCAGCTTGCCGACGCGACGCATCCGCTGGTCACAGGGATCGCCGGCGACCTGCTGCTCGCTGGCGGCGGCCTGCGGATCGAACCGCTGGCGGTGTCGCTGCGTGGCCAGGGCCTGTTGCCGCAGCTGCGTGCCGGCGGAAACCTGGTACTGCATGATGGCCTGTCACTCGTGCTGGACGGCAGCATCGCCGAGTGGCCGGCAGCCTGGCCGCTGCTGCCGCCACCACTCGACCGCGTCGAGGGCCCGACGCCGTTCGCGCTCGGTTACGACGGCGCGCCCGACCTGTCCGCGCCGCTCGCGTTGCGCCTTGCGCGTGCCGATGCGTGCTTCGAAGGCCGGGTGCGCCTCGATGCGATCGCCGGCTGGCTCGACCAGCTCGACGCCGGCACGCCGCTGCCGCCGGTCACCGGCACCTTCCATGCACCGGCGCTGGAGATTCCCGGCGCCATCCTGCACGGGGTGGAGATCCGCATCCATGAAGAGACGGTCGACGACGACCGTGCGCGCCATGACTGACGACGCGTTCGCCGCTCGCCTGCTGTCCTGGTTCGACCGCAGCGGCCGCCACGACCTGCCCTGGCAGCACCCGCGCACGCCGTATCGCGTGTGGCTGTCGGAAATCATGCTGCAGCAGACCCAGGTCGCCGTCGTCGTGCCCTACTTCGAGCGCTTCGTGGCCGCCCTGCCGGACGTGCGCGCGCTTGCGGCCGCGCCGCAGGACGCCGTGCTCGCGTTGTGGTCCGGGCTCGGCTACTACGCACGGGCGCGCAACCTGCACGCGGCGGCACGGATCTGCGTCGAACTCCACGACGGTGACCTGCCCCGCGATTTCGACGCGCTGGTCGCCCTGCCCGGCATCGGCCGCAGTACCGCGGGCGCGATCCTGTCGCAGGCCTGGGGCGATCGCTTCCCGATCCTCGACGGCAATGTGAAACGCGTGCTGGCACGCTGGCATGGCGTGGCCGGCTGGCCGGGGCAACCGGCGGTCGAGCGCGTACTGTGGGAACACGCCGCCATGCACCTGCCAGGGGCGCGCATGGCCGACTACACCCAGGCACAGATGGATCTGGGCGCGACGGTGTGCGTCCGCCACGCACCGCACTGCCTGCTGTGTCCGGTTGCCACTGGCTGCGTTGCCCGCCGTGAGGGCCGTACCGCGGAACTGCCAACGCCGCGCCCGGGCAAGGCGCTGCCCGAACGGCAGACACATATGGTCGTGCTGGAGGACGGCGACGGACGCATCCTGCTGCAACGCCGCCCCCCGACCGGCATCTGGGCCGCACTGTGGTCGCTGCCCGAAGCAACGGATGCCGAGTCGGCGGAAGCGCTTGCCGCCAGCCACGCGCGGCTCCCCGACGACGGCGAGGCACTGCCCGGTGTTCCCCACGGCTTCAGCCACTACCGCCTGCTGATCCGACCGCACCGCTGGCGCGACGTCACCCCGCGGGCACGGGTGGGCGACAATGACGACCTGCGCTGGGTATCGCCCGGTGCCTTCGACGCCATCGGCCTGCCCGCGCCCGTCCGCCGCCTGCTCGAGGGCGCCGTCGCCGAGCGACCATCCCCCACTCCAGGAGAGACCCGATGACCCGACAGGTGTTCTGCCAGTACGAACAACGCGAAGCCGAAGGCCTGGACTTCGTGCCGTGGCCCGGCGAACTTGGCAAGCGCGTCTATGCCGGCGTCGGCAAGCCGGCATGGTCGGCGTGGCTGGCCCACCAGACCATGCTGATCAACGAGAACCGGTTGTCACCGCTGGATCCGAAGCACCGCGCGTTCCTGGAAACCGAGATGGAGAAATTCCTCTTCGGTGGCGGCGCGGAAAAGCCGGCCGGCTACGTGCCTGCTTCGCCGGAAGGCTGATCCGCCACCACCTCGCCTTCGCGCAGCTCGCGCTCGGCGGTGCGCAGTGCACGGGTGTCGAGCGGACGGATCTCGGCGATATGGCATGGGATGGAGTGCGGATTGCGGTCGAGCGGGATCACCTTGTCGAAGCGCGCATGCACGCGGTTCTGCGTGCTGGTCAGCGAAATCGCCGGCGCGAAATCGAGGTCCGGGCAGCGCCCGGTGAGCTGCAGCAGGAACGCCTCGCTCGGCCGGGTCCATACCGCCAGCGCGCTGTCGCCCAGCGGCGTCCAGCCATTGAGGCGGCCGAAGAAATTGAAGCTCGACACCGGCTCGCCGGCGTGGCTGCGGTAGAGCTCGAGCTTCTGCGCATCGGGAATCCCGCCCGTTGCACAGGCGGCGAGCGCCGTCGCAAGCAACACGGGCGCGAGAAGCCGTGCGGCGTTCGTGGTCGTCATGGTCTGCTCCGGCAGCGTGGCACGCGCGATACCCGTCAACATGCCGATGCGCCCGCAGCGCCGCAAGCACCGACCGGATGCGATTCAGCCACCGGAACGCTTGCCGCGAACGCCCACGATCCGTATCATGCCGCCCTCGCACACGGCTCGGCCGCGTCGCGTGACCTGGCCGGGTAGCTCAGTTGGTAGAGCAGGGGATTGAAAATCCCCGTGTCGGGGGTTCGATTCCCTCCCCGGCCACCATCGCTTCTCGGGCGGTTAGCTCAGCGGTAGAGCATTGCCTTCACACGGCAAGGGTCGCAGGTTCGATCCCTGCACCGCCCACCAGCGTACGAACAGCCACCTCCGGGTGGTTTTTTCGTTTCTGCGCCATGCGTTCGGCCAATGAAGCATCGGCAAGCCTGCTGTTCGGACTTTTCCTACACGCCGATACGCCCTGCACCGACAGCGCGGCGCGAGCGCCGCGTTCATGATTCCACCACCCCGGCAGCTTGGCCATGCGACGGCAGCGGACGCCGCTCTGCAACGGAAAGGACGGTCAAGGACCTTGAGCAAGTCCTGGAGCTGGGCCGGGGTCACTTCAACCTGGGGCCGCGATGGAACGCACGTTGATTTCGGTGGAGCCCGACCAGCCGGGATGGCTGATCCGCATCGGCAGCCTTGCGCTCGAGCGCAACCTCGACAAGATCGTCGCCATCGACCGCGCCACCCGCCTCGCACAGGCGCGCCACCATTCGACCGGCGGCCCCACCGGAGTGCAGGTGCACATGCTGTGCGGCGAAACCGTCGCGATCGGGCTGCACGGCTGAAGCCAGCCCCGTCTCCCGCGGCAATACCGCCTTGGCTACGGCGATACCGTTACCGGTACCGCCGCGCCATCGCTGTTACGGGCACGGCGCGACGCTCTCGAACGCCAGGTCCTCGAAGTCGTAGCTGAAGTCGGCTTCCGGGTCGACCTTCGCCATCGTCATGCGCGGGCGTCCGTCGTCGACCTTGAACTCCACCCATGCATCGGTGCCGATGCTGTCGTCGAACCAGTCGACGAACACCCGATCATCCAGCCGCATCAGCAGGCCGGTGAGCGTGGGCGATTTCGCCGAGGCGAACTCCACGCCGCGTTCGTGCGCGCACAGACGGACGTCGCCGAACCAGGGGTCGCGGTAGAGACCGGTGGGAATGGCGGGGTCTCCAGTGGAGACCGCCTCGCGCGCGGATGTGTCCGGGGCGCGCCGCGCCGGCGGCGCCTCATCGCGTTCGCGTTGCAGCACGTCGGCGTACCAGGCCACGGGCCGTGCGCCGCCGGGGCGTACCAGCAGGTCTGAAAGCGCCTGCACCAGTACCGTACGCGCACCGTCGCCCGAGCCGTTGGTCAACATGACGAAGCCCGCATCGAGTTCCGGCAGCAGCGTCAGCGCGGAATACATGCCCGACAGCGTGCCGGTGTGCGAGACCTTCAACCGCCCATGCGCGTCGTTGAGGCGCCAGCCGTAGCCGTAGCCATAGAAGCGGCTGCCGTCCCAGTCGCGCATGCGGCTGCCCAGCGGCATCGGCATGTGCAGCGTCCACAGCTCGCGCCGGCGGGCATCCGACAGCCATGGGCGTCCATCGACCACGCCATGCTGCCCGGGCTGCAGCCACATGCGCGTCCACACCAGCATGTCGTCGAGGCTGCAACGCACGCCACCCGCGGCAGCCATCGGCACCGTGTCGACGGTGGCGCCGTCTTCGCGGTAGACCAGGTTCCTGCCGCCTACGCGGCGGTGCGGCTGGGCAACATCGCCGACCGCGTCGCGGTCGAAGGCGCCGGCTTCGCAGCGCGACATGCCCAGCGGTGCGAACACCTCGCGCTCCATCAGTTCCTCGTAGGAGGCACCGCCGGCAGCGGCGGCCACCTCGCCGGCGACGATGTAGAGCGTGTTGTCGTAGGCATAACGCGAGCGGAAGCTGTGCAGCGGCTTCAGGTGCGCGAGGCCGGCAACGACGTCCTCGCGGGTGAAATGGTTGGGTTCGGGCCACAGCATGAGGTCGCCCGCACCCGGGCCGAGGCCGCTGTTGTGGATCAGCAGGTCGCGCACCTGGATCTCGCGCGTGACCCAGGGGTCATGCATCCGGAACGCCGGCAGATGCTTCACCACCGGGTCGTCCCAGGCCAGCAGGCCGCGGTCGACCAGCCGTGCCAGCAACGCCGTCGTCATCGCTTTGGTATTCGACGCCACCTTGAACAGCGATCGCGAAGTGATGGCCTCGCCCTCACCCGCGCGCAGCTCGCCCGCGGTGCGCTGGTAGACGACCTCGCCATTCACCACCACGCCCACGGCGAGGCCAGGCAGACCGTAGCGCGCCATGGTGTCGTCGAACAACGTGTCGATGGCCGCCGCATCCAGCGTGATCGGCGGCTTGTCTCCGGCTGCGCCGGTAAGCGGCACGAGACACAGCACCAGCAGGGCTGCGGATGCGCGAAGGGATCTACGGATGTTCATCGTGTACGTCATTCCGTCTGCAACGCGCGGTCGACGCGACATCACGCGCGGCAGCGCCGCGCGTGGACGCCATACCGGCTGGTGGAAGTGCGGCATGGCCCGCGGCGTACCGCGGGCCATGCGCTGCCGGCGCAGCAGTGCTGCGCCGTTGATTGCCGGTCCGCCGGGCAGGCGGACCGGATGCAACGAACGGTGGTCAGAAGTTCCAGGTCACCACCAGCTGGGCATAGCGCGGCGACTGCCAGCGCGTGCCGGTACCCCAGTACGGACGCACCTGGCCCGGATTGGCCTCGTAACGTTGGCGCACGTTGATCACTTCCTGATCGTTGAGCAGGTTGAACACCGACAGCCGTGCCTTGAGGTCGACACCTTCAACCGGCAGTGCCCACGTCACGCTGGCACCGAGGTTGTAGGTCCACGGCATGCGGCCACCGGCACCGCGACCCGCGTACTCGTAGACGCGGCTCCCAACCGGGACGCTCGCACAGCTGCTCATGCCCGCAGGCGGGATGCAATGCCAGAACGAACCACCACCTGACCCTTCGGAGGTGACGCTGCCCGCTGCCGTGGTGTCACCCGGCCATGTCACGCCGAACTGGTTGATCGGCGCGCCGGACATCGCGGTGAACGACGCGCCGAACGTCCAGATCTCATTGAGCGCATAGCTTCCGCGCAGCTTGATCTGATGGCGACGATCGTTGAATAGCGGGCCGTAGTCCTGGTTGTTCGCGGGATGATCCCAGTGCTGGACCATGCCGGTGTCGCCATAGTTGGTATCCGAGTTGACCGGGCCCTCGTGGTTGCCGTCCAGCTTCGACCAGAGGTAAGAGGCGTTCAGTTGCCACTTCCCATCCCATGCACGATCGATCTGGAACTCGACTGACTTGTATGTGCGCTTCGGCTCAAAGTAGCCCAGGATCTGGTTGGTACCACCCGTGCGGTAGCCTTCGGTCGACGTGTCCACGGTGACCCAGCCGTCTTCGGTGCATCGGATCTGGTTCGGATCGCCCTCCGTCGATCCCCACAGGGTCAACGGCCGCCCCGGATTTCCGATCGGGAAGATCGTGCCGGTCGGAGTTCCGGGGGCCCCGGTCGCACGGTTTCCGGTTGTCCAGATCGGACCACATTCCGTCTGGTTGATACGGATATCGTCGATGGTGTTCTTCATCCGACGATAAGTCGCGTTCACACCCCAGGACCACGCTGAACTAATGGCCTGCTGGAAGCCCAGGATCGCCTCATCCTGGTAGACGGCTTCCAGGTCCTGGTCCACGCTCTGCCGCGTGTCGTTGACCACGATGTTGTAGGTCTGGTCGACTGCTCCGATCTGTGGGCCGATGATCGGGGCCTTATACGTCGCGCCGGTTACCGGGTTGACCTCGTCGCGCCACCCTTCGAGCACGTAGAACGTGCGTTCATCGAGAAGGCCACCAGCAAAGTTGTAACTGATGATGCTCGGGATCGGCATGTAGTAGCGGCCGACGTTGCCGAACAGCTTGGTGGTCGCATCGCCCTTCATGTCCCAGGAGAAACCCACCCGTGGGGACACAAGGTTGTCGAGTTTGATGAAGCTGTCGCCCACGGCGTTCTTGTTGTTGAAGTTGTCGACACGCAAGCCGAGATTCAACAGAAAATTCGGGGTGACCGACCACATATCTTCCAGATAGACCGCGCTCGCGGTGATGTCGAACACGCCACCATCCGCGCGCTCACGCGCCATCAGGAACTGGTTGACGCCCGTGGGCAATGGAGCGCCGTTGTCGAGCACCTGGTTTGCGCTGGTCCGGCCATAGGCGGTGTACTGCATCCCATTGCCTGGATAGAAGGTGCTCCGGTCGGTTGTCATCAACTCATGATCGACGCCGAAACGCAGCAGGTGATCGCCCAGTGCCCACTCGAAGTCGAGTCGGGAAGCCTTCCGTTCGTCCTCATGTGCTACGACGGTGGCACCCGGATGGCAGCCCAGCACGGGGGAACCCAGAGCACGGTATTGCGCCGCATAGGATGCACTGTTGTAGGTTACCCAATCGCAGACATCGTCTGCCGGTGAGCGGGAAAAGCTAGTGCTCCGGTTGATACCGTACATCGCCTTGGCGGAAAAATTTTCGGTCAACTGTGCGGTGTAGGTGATAGAACCGCTCTTGCCACCGCTCTCATTCGTACGGTTTCCAGCCAACGCCCCGCGCCCACCAGCGTCCCAACCATATGCGTAGTTGTCGACGTCGGTTTCGGTCTCATCCGAGAACGCCAGCAGTTCCAGCAAATGGTTGTCGTTGATGTTCCAGTCCATCTTGGCACCCCAGAACCCGTCGTCGTTCGAGCTCTCCGCCCAGGTGCTGCCGACCGAGTTCGTATTGCGGGCGTCATTCTCGCGCTGCTCGTACATGGCGAACAGGAACAGACGATCGCGGATCAGCGGACCTGATGCCCAGACGTTGGCCTTGGTGAAGCTCTGCCGATCGCGGCTTCCGCGGGTGTTGATCGTGCCGTCATCGTAGTACCGGTCCTGGAAATCCGCGCGCCAGGCTTCCGGCTCGAACGTGATCTCCACGCCACCCTCCAGCTCGTTGCTGCCGGACCGGGAGACCGCGTTGATTACGCCGCCGGTGCTGCGACCGAACTCGACGGAATAACCACCCGTCTTGACCTGGAACTCCTGGAAGAACGCGAAAGGAGCGGTGGAAAAGCTCTGGCGTCGATAGAAGTCGGTTACGTTCAGGCCATTGATGAAGACCGAATTCTCCGCCACAGAGGAGCCGCCGAACGAGATTCCACCGAAGGAGGAGTTGCCCGAAATCACGCCGGGCGCCAGTTCGGCTACCGCGCTCAGGCTCTGCGCGACTGGAAGACGTTCGAAATCCTCGCGCCGGATGTTGGTTGAACTTTCAGTCGAGAAGACGTCCACGCGGTTCACCACGCGTGAGCCGACCACCTCCACGGCGGCGAGGTTGGCCACGGCACCACCGCTGCCAAGGTTCACCGTAGTGGTTCCGCCCAGTGAGACATTGACCTCCAGTGGCTGACCCACCCGCTCGCCCGAGCGGATGGTCTCGAGCCGGTAATCGCCCACAGGCAGTTGAGCCAGGCGATAGTTGCCATCGGGCGAGACGGTCGCGGTACGTGTCAGGCCCGTTGCACGATTGGTCACGGTGACCTGGTCGCCGGCGGTGGCACGTCCGGCCACGGCACCGGTGACCGCCTGCGCCATCACCGATGGCGCCATCGCGCCCAGACAGGCGCCAAGCGCCAAACACAGTGCCGCCTTCCGAAACGTCTTGCTCGTCATGCCACTCTCTCCCCAGCGTGATTGTTGTGTGTTGTAGCCGTTTCCGGGTTCATTCGACGGCGGGCAGCATCTGCCAGTCGAACGCGTAATCCCATTGATCGAAGTACAGGTTGCCCCCGCTCCACTCCGCCTCGCCGCGCTGCGAATCGACGGTCTCGGACCGGAAATGGGTCTTGGCCGGCACGAACGCCCGGCCGAAGTCGTCGTTGAAGGCGATGCGGTAGGCGTCCAGCCCGCCGAGGTAGAACCAGCGCAGATCGTCGTCCTCCGACGCCAGCTGACCGGTGGTCACGTCCATCGGCACCCAGCCGTAGGGCGCGAGGTACAGCCATCCCCAGTCATGCATGGTGTCGTGGCGCTCGGCATCCTCCGAGTACACCCAGCCGGACTGCCAGCGCGCCGGGATACCGTTCATGCGCAGCAGCGTCATCAGCAGCAGGGTGACCTGTCCGCAGTCGGCATGGCCGGCATGCAGCGCGTGCTCGCCGAGGTTGTCGATCGTCGAGTACTCGCGCGCGCCGCCCCAGGGAATGTCATCGACCGCGGCGAACAGCTTCTGCGCGATGCGGTACGGGTTGGTCTCGTCGCCCACGACGCGCTCGGAAAACGCGCGCATCGCCGGCGAGAACACGATATGCGGCGCACGCTCGGCGACGTGCGGCGCCAGCGCCGGGTCGGCGGCGGCGTCGATGCGTTCGACCCGCGCCGGATCGATGTCGAAACGACGCGCGTGGACGGTGAGCTCGTACGTTGCGGAGAAGTGCGTGGGCTCCCCGGCCACTGCGGGCTGCTCCATGTACACGGTGCGTTGCAGGGTATCGGCCGGTGCGATGCGATGCACCGACGGTGCGCTTGCGACCAGCCGCAGGCCTTCCTGCTGGCCGCCGATCTCGCGCGGATACGGAATCCATGCGCGCACGGTTTCGCCCGCCGGCACGGCATCCGGCTTGACCGTCAGCGACTGGGTCACGCGTACGCGTCGCGGGACGACGCTCGTGGCGCCGGACGCACGCGCGGCCTCGACCACTTCACGATGGTGTGGATGCAGTTGCTCGTAGGGCCCGGACCGGAACGGCCGTACCGGCGATGCCCGCCGCGCCGCGACTGCGGGATGCAGCCGGAACATGTTGGACACGGAACGGTTGAAGTAACGCGTCTGGCCATCGATGTGCATCGATTCCAGCAGCCCGCCGGAGCTCCAGGCGTTGAACTCCGCATCGCGCAGGTCGGGAACCTGGCGACGGACCGCCGCGCGCGCGGCGGCTTCATCGAGACCGAAGTCGAGGCGGATGCGGCGCATGCGCTCGCGCTGGAATTCCAGCCCGCGGCGCTCTTCCGGCGACAAGGCCTCCGTCGCCAGCAACGTCGCGATGCGGTTTTCGGCGGCGGTGAAATCACCGCGTTCAACCAGTGCATGGATCCCGGGCGGCGCAGGCGGCGGAAGATCGTCGCCATGCGCACCGGCCGCCAGCGGCAGCAGGCAGACTATGCCCGCAGCGACCGCACGGACCGCGACTCCGAGATGTACTCCGAGCTGCAGCATGCTGCCCCCTTGCCGGAACGACCCCTGTGCGGCCGTATGTAGCATGGGTGTCACAGACGGTCAATAATTTATTCTGCCGCCCTTGATCTTGCGAAGAATCTATTCCATAACGTCCGGAATGGACGTGCGCCGCGCACGTCGGGGAACCGCCATGAACCTTCGGCCGAATATCCACGTGCCGGCACGCGCCTTGTGCATCGCACTGCTGCTTGCCACGAGCGCGCTGGCTTCCGCCCGCGAACCCATCGCCACGACCGTCGCCGCTGTGCCGGCACACGGCATCATCGGGGTGGAAGAGCGTCATCTGGATCCCGGACACTGGATCCGCCTGCTCGGTGCCGATGCCGAGCGCCCCTATCTGGATGCCGACGCGATCGCCGCGCACAACGCGCGCCTGCTGGCCGAGGACGACAGCGTCCGCGACATGGCGGAATTCCCGCTGGAAGTCGACGGCGCCCAGGTGCGCGCCTGGATCGAGGCGCTCTCCGAGCGTCCCACGGCCGAGCGCTACGACGTCGAGGGCAAGCCGGTCGAGCGCGGATTCTTCGACACGCTCGAGCGGGACATGGCACTCGATGCGATCCCCGACCGTGTGCAGCCGCGCTTCGGCCTGGCCGTGGACCGCGCCGACCTGCGTGCCTTCCCGACCACGCGGCGGATCTTCTCCACCGCCGGTGACGTCGATATCGACCGCCTGCAGGAAAGCGGACTGTTCCCCGGCGATGCGCTGGCCGTGCTGCACACGACGGCTGACGGAAGCTGGTCCTTCGTCGCCAGCGACCGTTATCTGGCCTGGATGGAAACCTCGCGGCTGGCGACCGGCACGCGCGAACAGACGGCGGCCTACCGCAACCGCACGCCGTCGCTGCTGGTGACCGGCGCGACCGCACGCACGGTGTTCAACCCGGTGCGTCCCGACATCTCCGAACTGCAGCTCGACATGGGCGTGCGCGTGCCCGTGCTCGCCGACTGGCCCGCCGATGGGCAGGTCCATGGGCAGCATCCGGCCTTCGGCCACGTCATCGAACTGCCGGCACGGCGCGCCGACGGCAGCCTGGAATTCGTGCCCGCGCTGCTGCCGCGTACCGCGGAGGTCGCGGCCGAGCCGCTGCCGCTGACCCCGGCCAACCTGATCCGCCAGGGCTTCAGGTTCCTCGGCGAGCGCTACGGCTGGGGGCATTCGTTCAATGCGCGCGACTGCAGCGGCTTCGTCTCCGAGATCTACCGCAGCATGGGCGTGCAGCTGCCGCGCAACACCCGCGACCAGGCGGTGAGCCCGGCGTTCGACAAGACCGTTTTGACCGCGGAGTCCAGCCGTGAGGAACGGCTGGCCGCCGTCGCCGACATGCAGGTCGGCGACCTGATCTACATCCCCGGCCACGTGATGATGATGATCGGCCGCGACAACGGCATGACCTACGTCATCCACGACACCTCCGGCACCGGCTACCGCGGCGCCGATGGCGACTACGTGCGCATGTCGCTGTCGGGCGTGGTGGTGACCGCGCTCGAACCGATGATGTCCGGGCGCGAGACCGACACCATCGACCGCATCACCAGCATCGTGCGCATCCGCTGAACCCCGAAGGGACCCAATGAAGATCGAACGGATCGAGCTCGGCCTGCTGCGCGTGCCGCTGAAAACCCCATTCAAGACGGCGCTGCGCACCATCGACGCGGTCGAGGACGTGGTGGTGCGGGTACACACCGATACCGGCCACATCGGCCACGGTGAGGCCGCTCCTACCGCGGTGATTACCGGCGAAACGCGCGGCTCGATCATCGCCGCCATCGACCAGGTGATCGGGCCACGTATCACCGGCATGGAGGTCGCCGACCTCAACCGCATCCTGCAGGTGATCCACACCAGCGCCGAACGCAACACCAGCGCCAAGGCGGCGGTGGAAATCGCGGTCTACGACCTGTGGGCGCAACTCTATGGCGCGCCGCTGTACCGGATGCTCGGTGGCGGCGACCCGGTGATCACCACCGACATCACCATCAGCGTCGACTACATCGACAAGATGGTGGCCGATTCGCTGGCGGCGATCGACCGCGGCTTCGAATCGCTCAAGATCAAGGTCGGCAAGGAAATCGGCGTCGACATCGAGCGGGTCAAGGCGATCTATGCGGCGGTCGAAGGCCGCGCGCGGCTGCGCCTGGATGCCAACCAGGGCTGGAACGCCAAGCAGGCGGTGTGGGCGATCCGCGCACTGGAAGATGCAGGCGTCGAGCTCGAGCTGGTCGAACAGCCGGTGCGCGCGCGTGACATCGAGGGCATGCGCTACGTCACCGAACGCGTGCACACGCCGATCATGGCCGACGAAAGCGTGTTCGGGCCGGCCGAGGTGATCGACCTGCTGCGCATGCGCGCCGCCGACATCGTCAACATCAAACTGATGAAGACCGGCGGCATCTCCAATGCGATCCGCGTGGCCGATATCGCGGCGCTGCACGGGGTGGAGTGCATGATCGGCTGCATGATCGAGTCCAGCATCAGCGTGGCCGCCGCGGTGCACGTGGCGGTGGCCAAGGCCGACATCATCCGCAAGGTCGACCTCGACGGTCCTTCGCTTGCGCAGTACGACCCCGTCGATGGCGGGGTGACGTTCAACGAATCGGAGATCTCGATCGGCGATGCACCGGGGCTGGGCATCCGCGAGATCCGCGGCCTGCAGCCCCTGACCGCATAGGGAGCCGTCCATGTCGGCATTGCTGAAGATCCGCTCCGAGCGCGACCAGATGTCGGCGATCGAGCGGCGCATCGCCGACTTCGTCCTCGACAACGCCCACCTGCTGCGCGACTACTCCTCGCTGCAGCTGGCCAACGCGCTGGAGATCAGCCAGTCCAGCGTGGTGAAGTTCAGCCAGAAGCTCGGCTACAAGGGCTGGCCGGACCTGAAGTTCGCGGTCGGCGAGGACGTCGCCCGCGGCGACGGCAACGGCTCGTCGGAGGTGCCATCCGCCACGCCGCCGGCCGGCCGCCACGCTGCCCTGGCCGAAGCACTGTGGCAGGCGAAGTCGGCCGCGGAGCAGGAGACGTGCTCGCTCAATTCGCCGGAAACGCTGGATGCGATCGCCGCCACGCTGCGCTCGGCGCACACGGTCTACGTGATCGGGCTGGGCGAGGACAGCGTCGGCGCGCGCGCGTTCGCGCTGCGGCTGGTGCAGGCCGGCGTGCTGGCGGTGTACCTGTCCGATCCGGCACTGATGCCGATCGGACTGTCGCGCATGCGTCGCGAGGATGTTCTGGTGGTGCTGTCCGAACACGGCCGTCGCAGTGCGCTGTGCGAACTCGGGCGCATCTTCCGCGAGCGCGCCGGCCACGTGGTCAGCATCACCCGCCACACCGCCAATCCGCTGCGCACGCTTGCCGACCAGGCGCTTCTGGTGTCCGCCCACGATGATCGCGCCCACGTGGAGCCGTTGCTGTACCAGGCGGCCCTGCAGCACCTGCTCGACCTGCTGTTCCTGCTGCTGTGCGCCGACGGCGACGAACGCATGCCGCTGCTCGACCGCGGCACCGCGCGGATGCGACAGTTGCTCGAATCCTGACTGGCCCCACCCGCATGCCGATGACCCGCCACCAGCTGCTGCTTCCCCTGCTCGCGTTCGGCTGCGCCCTGCTGTCGGCCTGCGGAGGCCAGGTGGTGGAGGAAGCTCCGGCTCCGCTGGCCGGTGCCAGCCAGCTGGTGCTGGTGGTAACGCCCGACTGGAGCGCGACACAGGGCACCCTGCGCAGCTACGAACGGCTGGCCGGCGGCGGCTGGCGCGAAGTCGACCGCGCCGCCGACGTGACCGTGGGACGCAACGGTTCGGCCTGGGGTCGCGGCCTGCACCCGCAGCAGCCCGGGGCCTTCAAGCAGGAGGGCGACGGCCGTGCCCCGGCCGGGGCGTTCGCGATCGGCGTCGCGTTCGGCTATGAGGGGCAGCTGCGCACCGCGCTCGACTACCGGCCGATGCAGGCGTCGCACTGGTGCATCGACGTGCCCGCATCGCCGCACTACAACCGCATCGTCGATGCGCGCGAGGTCGGCGACGCGGCGGTGGCCGGCTCCACCGAGCCGATGCGCCGTGACCTGCATGCCGGTGGCGACCAGCGCTACAAGCTCGGCTTCGTGATCGACCACAACGCCGATGGCGAGCCCGGCGGCGGCAGCTGCATCTTCGCGCACCTGTGGGACGCCCCCGAAGTACCCACCGCCGGCTGCACCGCGATGGGCGAAGGACGCATGCGCGAGCTGCTGGACTGGCTGGATCCGCAGCTGCGCCCGGTGTTCGTGCTGTTGCCGGCCCACGAACACGCACGCCTGCGCGAGGCCTGGGACCTGCCGCCCGAGGCGGCGCCGGCGCCGTGACGCCTGCACCCGCGGGCGCGACGCACAACCTCCTGCCGACTCCACCTCCGGGACACCCCGACGCATGACCACGCCCGACGCCCCGCCCCGCCGTCCGTTCCGCCTGTCCGCACCCGCCCGCGTGCTGGTCGGCCTGCTTGCCGGCGCCGCCGTCGGCCTCGGCCTTGCCGCCCGCGATCCGGCAACCGCCGTGCAGGTCGCCAACGCGGTGCAGCCGATCGGCCGGCTGTGGCTCAACGCGTTGCAGATGACCGTGGTGCCGCTGGTGGCGGCGCTGGTGGTGGTCGGCATCAATGCGGCCAGCGATGCGGCGGCGTCCGGACGCACGGCGCGGATGGCGATGGTGGTGTTCGCGATCCTGCTGCTGGCCTCGGGCAGCTTCGCCGCGATCGCCGCGCCCACGTTGCTGTCGATGGTGCCGCGCGCGGACACGATGGTGGAGACCTTCCGCAGCGCCATTGCCGGCCCTGCCACCCTGCCGACGCCGCCACCGCTCGGCGAGTGGCTGTCGGGCGTGATCCCGAACAACGCGCTCGCCGCCGCTGCCGCCAGCGCGATGCTGCCGCTGGTGGTGTTCGCGATGTTCTTCGGCTTCGCACTGACCCGGCTCGAGCCCGAGCGCCGTGCACGCATGCTGGAACTGGTGCAGACCGTGGGCGACGCCATGATCGTGGTGGTGCGCTGGGTATTGTGGGCCGCACCGCTGGGCGTGTTCGCACTGGTGCTTGCGGTCTGCGCGCGCGTGGGCCTGAGCGTGCTGGGCGCACTGGGCACGTATATCGCCGTGCAGTGCGTGCTCTACATCTGCGTGACAATCGCGCTGTACGCGGTCGCCGTGCTGGCCGCGGGCGAGAAGCTGCGGCGGTTCGCCAGCGCGCTGGTGCCGGTGCAGGCGATCGCGGCCAGCACGCAGTCCTCGCTCGCCTCGCTGCCGGTGATGATCGATGTCGCCCGCCAGCGGCTGGGCTATCCGCTGGCGGTGACCTCGCTGGTGCTGCCGATGGCGGTGTCGCTGTTCCGCGTGACCAGCCCGGTGCAGTACATCGGCGTGGCCTGCTTCATCGCCTGGATGTACGGCGTCGACCTCAGTGCGATGCAGCTCGCCACCGCGGTGGGCCTGAGCCTGGTGATCAGCATGGGGTCGGTGGGCCTGCCCGGGCAGGTCAGCTTCATGACCACCAACATGCCGGTCAGCCAGGCCATGGGCCTGCCGGTGGAACCGCTGGGCGTGCTGCTGGCGGTGGACACGATTCCGGACGTGTTCTCCACCGTGGGCAACACCACCGCCCAGGTCACCGCGACCGGTATCGTCGCGCGGCGCACCGGTGCCATGCCTGCCGCGGCGGACGGCTGAGCGCATGGGTAATCCGACGCCCGCCGTCCGCATCCGCCTGCAGGCGTCGAGAACGACAACGCGCCCGCGCTGACCGGCTACGCCCTCTACGACCCGCTTGTTCGAAGTCGCGCGCGATCATCGACCTCCTGGAGGCGCCCGGTGCAAGCCTGCGTGCTGCGCTCCCCGACACGCCCTGCGGCTGAGCGCACGCGCTCGCTCCGGTCGCGCCGTGAACCGCAGCACTCTTGACTCGCTCGCCGCCAGCGCCGATACCGGCGTCATGACCAGTGCCCCCCCAGGCCGCGCCACACCCGTGGCACCGCAGCCCACACCCCGGAGCCGTCGATGAGCGGCACGCGGCCGCCGGCATGGCGGCGCGAATTCGAGCCCAAGCTGTGGACCGTGTTGCGCGGCGGCTACGGATGGGGCGACCTGCGCGCCGATGCCGTGGCGGGGCTCACGGTCGCCATCGTCGCCCTGCCGTTGGCAATGGCGCTGGCGATCGCATCCGGCACCACGCCCGACAAGGGCCTGCACACGGCGATCGTCGCCGGCTTCCTGATTTCGGCCTTCGGCGGTTCGAAGGTGCAGATCGGCGGCCCCACCGCGGCGTTCATCCCGGTCGTGTTCGTGGTGATCGAGCGCTTCGGCTACGGCGGGCTGATCCTGTGCACGTTGCTGGCCGGGCTGATGCTGATCGCCGCCGGGCTGCTGCGCCTGGGCGCGCTGATGCGCTACATGCCGCAACCGGTGATCACCGGTTTCACTGCCGGCATTGCGGTCAGCATCTTCTCAAGCCAGGTCAAGGACGCGCTCGGCCTGCGGATGGGCGACGTGCCCGCCGGCTTCGTCGAGCGCTGGACGGCCTATGCCCAGCATCTGGGGACCACGCAGCCCACAGCCGTGGCGCTGACCGTGATCGGGCTTGCGGTGATCATCGCGCTGCGGCGCTGGCGTCCGCGCTGGCCCGGCTTCCTGTTCGCCCTGCTCACATGCACCGTGGTCGCGCTGGCGCTGGCGCTGCCCGCCGAGACCGTGGGTACCCGCTTCGGCGCCCTGCCCTCGTCGTTGCCGACGTTTGCCATCCCGCATATCCCCTTCGAACGCACCTTCGAACTCCTTCCGAGCGCGTTCACCATCGCCTTCCTGGCCGGCGTCGAGTCGTTGCTGTCGGCGGTGGTCGCCGACGGCATGACCGGCGGATGCCACCGCTCCAATGGTGAGCTGGTCGCGCAGGGCGTTGCGAACGTCGGCTCGGCGCTGTTCGGTGGCCTGCCGGCGACCGGCGCGCTCGCACGCACAGCCACCAACATCCGTGCCGGCGCCCGCTCGCCGGTGTCGGGAATCCTGCACGCGGCGTTCCTGCTCGTCTTCATGCTGGCGCTGTCGCCGTTGATGTCCTACGTGCCGCTGGCGGCACTGGCCGCGGTGTTGCTGGTGGTGGCCTGGAACATGAGCGAGGTGCAACAGTTCCGCCACACGCTGTCAGCGCCGTGGGGCGACCGGGTGGTGCTGTTGCTGACCTTCGCGATCACCGTGCTGGTCGACCTCACCCTCGCGATCCAGGCCGGCGTGGTCGCCGCGGCATTCGTCTTCATGCACCGCATGGCGCAGTCGGTGGAAGTCTCCGCCGACACCCCGGAGGACGAGGACGAGCACCAGCGCGAGCTGCTGCCGCCGGGCGTGGAGGCCTTCCGCATCAGCGGGCCGCTGTTCTTCGGCGCCAGCAGCCGCATCGACGCCCTGCTCGACCGCCTGCCCGAGAAGCCACGGGTATTCATCCTGCGCATGCGCCTGGTGCCCATCATCGATGCCAGTGGCGTGCATGCACTGGAGAACCTCGCCGTGCGTTGCCGGCGCCAGGGCACGGCACTGGTGATCTCCGGCCTGCAGGCGCAGCCGCGCCGGATCCTCGCCGACATGGGCTTCGAAGGCCATGCCGGCGACGTCCGCTTCGCCGACGACTACGCGCAGGCGATCATCGTGGCACGCGCGTTGTCCGGTACCGCGGCGGGGCCGCCAGCCGACGCCGGATCGTAGAATGGCCGGCATGCAGACTCCGTCCATCGTTTCCGCCCTCACCATCGCCGGTTCCGATTCCGGCGGCGGCGCCGGCATCCAGGCCGACCTCAAGACCTTCGCCGCGCACGGCGTGCACGGCCTGTCCGCGATCGCGGCGCTGACCGCCCAGCACACCCGCGCGGTGACCGCGGTGCATGCGCCGCCGCCGGAATTCCTGCGTGCGCAGATCGACGCGTGCTTCGACGACTTCAACATCGGTGCCGTGAAGCTCGGCATGCTCGCACACGCCGGCCTCATCCATGCCGTCGCGGACGCGCTCGAAGCGCACGCCCCGGCGCATATCGTGCTCGATCCGGTGATGGTGGCCACCTCCGGTGCGCGCCTGCTGGAACCCGAAGCGCTGGATGCGCTGCGCACGCGGCTCCTTCCACTTGCGACCCTCGTCACGCCCAACCTGCCGGAAGCCGAACTGTTGCTCGGCCACGCGATCGGATCGCGCGAAGCCATGCATGCAGCGGCGGCGGAGCTGCTGACCCTTGGCGCCCGCGCGGTGCTGCTCAAGGGCGGCCATCTCGAGGATGACGCCGACGACGTGATCGATCTCTATGCCGACGCCGACGGCGTGCGCGTGCTGCGCCATCCGCGCCTGGCCGAAAGCGCGCATGGCACCGGCTGCACGCTCGCATCCGCAGTCGCCGCGCGTCTGGCCACGGGCATGGCAATGGCGGCAGCAGCAGAAGCCGCCACCGACTACGTGCATCGTGCGCTGCTTGGCGGCTATCGCCCCGGTCGTGGCGACGTGCGCGTGCTCGACCATTTCGGCGCAGGGCTGGCATGACGCCAGCGGCGTTCGTGCCGCAGGCGCTGCCAGTCCGCGCTGATGACGGGCACGCGAGCGAACTGCTTGCCTGCATACCCGAGGTACCGCGCGCCAGCCTGCTGTGGCTGCCCGCACTCGGCGTGGCCGCGCGTCACTACCTGCCGTTCGCCGAGGCCCTGGCCGCGCGCGGTGTCGCGGTGTTCGTGCACGAATGGCGCGGCCATGGCAGCAGCAGCGTGCGCGCGACGCGCGACTGCGACTGGAATTACCGCACCCTGCTGTGCACCGACCTGCCGGCTGCCGAGGCGGCGATCGCCACGAGGGTGCCGGGCCTGGCGCGCATCGTCGGCGGACACAGCCTCGGTGGACAGCTGGCCTGCTGCCGGCTCGCGTTGTCGCCGCTGACGGCGTCACATCTCTGGTTGGTGGCGAGCGGCGCGCCGTGGTGGCGCGCCTTCCCCGCGCCGCGGCGCTACGTGCTGCCGCTGGTGTACCGCTTCCTGCCGTGGCTCGCCGCACGTCGCGGCGCGCTGCCCGGGCGCACGATCGGCTTCGGCGGCAACGAGGCGCGCGGCCTTATCGCCGACTGGGCTCGCACCGGGTTGAGTGGACGCTATGCAGCCGCGGGCCTGGACATCGATCTCGAAGCGCGGTTGCGCGAGGTCGACGTGGACGTCACCGCAGTGGTGATGACGGAGGACTGGCTCGGCCCGGAGTCGTCGCTGCGCTTCCTGCTTGCCAAGCTCGCCAGCGGCCACCTCGCGCAGGTCACGACGCTCGACGCCAACGCACTCGGCACGCGTGCCGATCATTTCGCCTGGATGCGTACGCCCGGAGCGGTCGCGGATGTGCTCGGCGCGTCATTGGAACCTCGCGGCGACTGAAACCTGCACAAGGCGTACGGCTGGTGCTCGCGGGCGGCACACCTCTCGACACCTATGCGTGGCGGAACTGCTGCATGGCAGGGTTTCCTGCCGAGCCTGCCCAGCGCCTGCACCGCTGGATCGCTGGATCGCTGGCGTCTGCACGGAGCGGAAAGACGCCCTGCTCGCTCCTATGCGGTCGAGGCGGGCGAACGCCTTCCGTTACGCCTGTCCGCCACGGCCAACTGCTCGTACGCCTTGCGTACCGTCTCCGGCCCGTACTTGCGCTCCAGGCGACGCACACTGAAGTGCCCGTGCGCCGCACGCTGGAAGTGGCGCATGAACAATGTATTGAGGGTCGCGCCGGTCGCCGCACCGATCACCGGCACGCTCTGCGCCGCCACCTTGTGACTGATCCGGATCGAGAACCGCGACGCGACCGTACTCATCAGCTGCACCATGGCCGGTGCACCGCTGCTCATCAGTCCGTGCGCCGCGACGTACTCGGTTGCCGCGACCACCTGCTGCGCCAGCACCGCACGTGCGGCGAAGTAGCCCGACTCGGCACCATCGTCGGTGGCACTGCTTCCGCCCATGGTCAGCACTTCGTAGCAGGCGAGCATCGTCTCCGGATCGTCGAGGCGCTCTCCTTCGCTGCGCGCGATCTCCGCCACCGAGCGCAGGATGAGTGTCGTGGTGAGCGGCAACTCGGCGACCAGGCCGACCAGCCCGAACGCACCGCCGGCAGCGCCGGTGGCGGCGACGGCGACCGTATGCATGCGCTCGCGCGCAGGGCCGGGCTGTTGCCCGTTGCGCAGCGTCGCCGTGGCCACCCGCAGTGACTGCCGCAACGCCATGCGCACGGCCGTGTTGATCACGCGAGTGGCGCCGCGCGGAAGCTTGTATGCCAGCAGGTATTCCACCGGCGCACCAACCAGGTTCGCCAGCTGCGCGGCGATGCCGGGGCTCTCGAGCTGTTCGCGTGCCTCGGCCAGCGTGGCGAGGTCCTGTGGCGACATCGCGCCGGCGGTTGCGGGGATCAATGCGTGCATGCAACGACGATAGCGCGCCCACCCTGCGCCTGCGTGAGCGACACAAAAAAAGAAGCCACCCGCGAGGGTGGCTTCTTCAATATGGCGCGCCCGGAAGGATTCGAACCTCCGACCCCCAAGTTCGTAGCCTGGTGCTCTATCCAGCTGAGCTACGGGCGCGTGAGGCGCGGAATTATGACCGTCGTGTCCGATGCCGTCAATGCGTATTTCGCATCGATCCGCATTGTCGCGACGCTCGTTCCACGCAGCGGAAAAACAACTCGGTAGGAGTGGTTTTTCCATCCGATCCGCATGCCTGCATGAGGATCGGGCGGAACACATTTTCCATCGCAAGGATGCTCTGGAAAATGGCGGAGAGTGAGGGATTCGAACCCTCGATGGAGCTTTTGACCCCATACTCCCTTAGCAGGGGAGCCCCTTCGGCCTCTCGGGCAACTCTCCGTTCACCGGGTCGGCACGTCAGCCGTGCGACCCGGGCGGTGAAGGATAACGGTTCAGCCCGGACGCGGCAAACATCAATTCGCGTCGGCGTCGCCTTCGATGCCTTCGGCACCCTCGCCGCGACGAATGCGCTGGTAGATCTCTTCGCGATGCACCGCAACGTCCTTCGGCGCGGTGATGCCGATACGCACCTGGTTGCCCTTGACGCCAAGGACGGTCACGGTGACGGAGTCGCCGATCATCAGGGTCTCGCCGACACGCCGGGTCAAAATCAACATGAACACTTCTCCATGAACTGGCGGGCTCCCCAGCCAGCGGCGATCCGGGCGATCCAGCCCGACCTCGCACTTGCAATTTGGTTACGACAATCCGACATGATACCGGCCGCCAGCTGAAGGATAAGTAGGTCGGAAGTCACGCCTGCGATCACTGCAGGCGCGAAGCCACCCATGCCTCCACGCCCGCGAGCGCTGCTGCAAGACCCGGGCCATCGTCGCCACCACCCTGGGCGAGATCCGGACGGCCGCCGCCCTTGCCCCCCGCCTGGCTGGCGACGTGCGACAGCAGTTCGCCGGCCTTGATCCGGCCCGCCGCGGCGCCGCTCACGCCTGCCACCAGCGCCGCCTTGCCGCCGCTGGCACCGGCAAGCACCACCACCGCATCGCGCAGCTGCTGCTTGAGCCGGTCCATCGCGTCGCGCAGCGCCTTGGCATCGAGACCCTCGATGCGCGCCGCGAGCACCTTGATGCCGGCGACATCCACCGCCGAGCCCGCCAGGTCCGCGGTCGCACCGCTGGCGGCCTTCGCCTTGAACGATTCGAGTTCGCGCTCGAGCTTCTTCTGCCGGTCGAGCAGAACCCTGAGCTTGTCGGCGGCCTCGCCGGGCGTAGTGCCGAGCAACCCGGCGACCTGCTGCAGCTGTCGCTGTTCGGCGGCCACGTGCTCAAGGGCGGCCTGCCCGGTCAGCGCTTCGACGCGACGTACCCCCGCCGAAACGCCGCCTTCGGATACCAGCTTGAACAGGCCGATCTCGCCGGTGCGCCCGACATGCGTGCCGCCACAGAGTTCGACCGATTCACCCATCGTCACCACCCGCACGCGCTCGCCGTACTTCTCGCCGAACAGTGCGATCGCCCCGGCATCCAGTGCCTCCTGCATGTCCATTTCGCGGATCGTCACCGCGTGGTCGCCACGCACCTGTGCGTTGACCTCGCGCTCGATCCCGATCAGGTGGTCGGCGGTCAGCGCCTCGAAGTGGGAGAAGTCGAAACGCAGGCGATCAGGCGCCACCAGCGAACCCTTCTGCGCGACGTGCGTGCCCAGCTGGTCGCGCAGCGCGCCATGCAACAGGTGGGTGGCGCTGTGGTTGAGCACGATCATCCCGCGGCGCGCGCCGTCCACGCGGGCGCCGAGGCGCTGGCCCCGCTCAAGCGCACCGCTCGCAAGCCGGCCGATATGGCCGTGGAACTGACCGGCGAACTTGCGCGTATCGGTGACCTCGAAGCCGACGCCCTCGCCCACCAACGCGCCGGTGTCACCGACCTGGCCACCGGACTCGGCATAGAACGGCGTGCGGTCCAGGATCACCACCGCCTCCTCGCCCGCTTCGATGCGATCGACCGGACGGCCATCGCGCAGCAGGGCGACGATCTCCAGGCCCTCGGCCTCGAGCTGCTGGTAGCCGAGGAAGGTCGTCGGCAGCATCTGCGCGACGATGTCGGCGGGCAGCCCGGTGCCGGAGGCGAACTTGCCGGCGGCACGCGCGGTCTCGCGCTGTTTCTCCATCGCCGCCTCGAAGCCGGCGGTGTCGACCTGCAGGCCGCGCTCGCGCGCGATGTCGGCAGTGAGGTCGAGCGGGAAGCCGTAGGTGTCGTACAGGCGGAATGCATCCTCGCCCGGGATGCTGCCGCTGCTGCGCGCGGCGACCTCGTCGAAGATCCGCATGCCGGCGTCGAGCGTTTCGGCGAAGCGCTCCTCCTCGGCACGCAGGCTGCGCTCGACCAGGCTGCGCTGCGCGCGCAGTTCCGGGTAGGCATCACCCATCATCGCGTCGAGCGTGGCGACCATCGCCGAGAAGAACGGCTGGCGCACGCCGAGCATCCACCCGTGGCGCAACGCGCGACGGATGATCCGCCGCAGCACGTAGCCGCGGCCCTCGTTGGACGGCAGCACGCCGTCGACGATCAGGAAGCTGCAGGCGCGGATGTGGTCGGCAATGACGCGCAGCGACTTGTTGGAGAGATCCGGAGTGCCGGTGAGTTCGGCGGCCTTGCGGATCAGCGCATCGAACAGGTCGATCTCGTAGTTGCTGTGCACGCCCTGCAGGATCGCCGCGAGACGCTCCAGGCCCATGCCGGTGTCGACGCACGGCGCCGGCAGCGGCAGCAGGGTGCCGTCGGGCTGGCGGTCGAACTGCATGAACACCAGGTTCCAGATCTCGATATAGCGGTCGCCATCCTCGTCGGGCGAGCCCGGCGGACCACCCGCGATGTGCGCGCCGTGGTCGTAGAAGATCTCGGTGCACGGGCCGCACGGGCCGGTATCGGCCATCTGCCAGAAGTTGTCGGACGCGAACGGCGCGCCCTTGTTGTCGCCGATGCGCACGATGCGGTCTTCCGGCACGCCGATCTCGTCGCGCCAGATCGCGTAGGCCTCGTCGTCGGTGTGATAGACGGTGACCAGCAGGCGCTCACCGGGCAGCTTCCAGACCCCGGTCAGCAGTTCCCAGGCCCAGGCGATGGCGTCCTTCTTGAAGTAGTCGCCGAACGACCAGTTGCCCAGCATCTCGAAGAAGGTGTGGTGGCGTGCGGTGTAGCCGACCTGGTCGAGGTCGTTGTGCTTGCCGCCCGCGCGCAGGCAACGCTGGACGTCCGCCGCACGCACGTAGCTGCGCTTCTCGGCCCCCAGGAACACGTCCTTGAACTGGACCATGCCGGAGTTGGTGAACAGCAGGGTCGGGTCGTTGCCGGGCACCAGCGAGGCCGAGGGCACGATGGTGTGTCCCTTGCCCTGGAAGAATTCGAGGAAGTCGGAGCGGATTTCGGATGTGGTTTTCATGCGTACGGGCTGCGGCGTGGACGGGCACCCATCCGGCGCCAGCCACAACGCATGCGGCCACGACGAGGAACAGACCACCCGGGGCCGTGAAGGTTAACAGGGCGACAGGTGCCGATGCAGGCGTGCACAGGCCGGCGCCCTACGGCAACGCACGGCAGGTCAGTTCCCGTACACGCCGTGCCACCGGCTGCCACCACGACGACCGCACGCGGACCACACCAGATGCGGGGTCGTCGGCGCATCTGCGCCGCCGCACTCCGCAGCAGCACGGGCGTGCCCTACTCCTCCAGCTCGTACGCGCTGGCCCGGCGCACGGTGTCCATGTCGAAACCGCGGCGGATCAGGAAATCGGCGGCCTTGCGACGACGCTTCCACATCGCGTCGGAGTCCTCGTCGGCGGCCACCGGAAACCTGCGCCCGACCAGGTCGCAGGCCTGCTCGAGCCAGCTGTCGTCGCCGGCCTCTGCCAGCGCGCGAAAGGCGTCATCGATCACCGCGGCGTCCAGGCCGTGGCTTTCCAGTTCGACGCGGATGCGCAGTGGCCCGTACCCCGAGACCGCCCGCGACCGCGCCAGCAACGCGGCGAAGCGCCCGTCGTCCTGCCAGCCCGCCTCGGCCATGCGGTCGACCGCCGCGCGCGCATCCTCACGTTCGACGCCGCGGGCCGCGAGCTTGCGCTCCAGCTCGCGTCGCGAGTGCTCGCGCCGCACCAGCAACGCGAGCGCCCGCTGCGCGGGTGTCGGCTCCTTGCGCGGACGGGACTTCTTCTGCCGGGACGCCTCGCCGGGAGATGCGTCGCCGGACTCCTGCGCCGACAGCGCAGGATCCCCGGACCCGATCCCTTCAGCGGGTGCTCCGGATGGGCGGCGGGGCCGCCCCCCGCTCACCGTCTGGCCCGCCCGCGCTTCGGCGCGGCGGCCTCGGCATCAGCGGCTGCAGCGGCGGCCACTGGCGTGCTGCGAGAATCGTCAGAAACGTCAGTCGTCCTCCGCGGTGTCGTCACCTTCGGTGCGCGACGCCTCGGCCGGTACGAACTGCGCACGCAGGGCGGTCTCCAGGCGCACTGCCACCGCGGGGTTCTCCTTCAGGTACTGGCGGGCGTTCTCCTTGCCCTGGCCGATGCGCTCGCCGTCATAGCTGTACCAGGCGCCCGCCTTGTCGACGATCTTGGCATCCACGCCCATGTCGATCAGCTCGCCCTCGCGGCTGATGCCCTCGCCGTAGAGGATTTCGGTGATGACCTGCTTGAACGGCGGCGCCATCTTGTTCTTGACCACCTTGATGCGGGTCTGGTTGCCGATGATTTCGTCGCCCTTCTTGATCGCGCCGATGCGGCGGATGTCCAGGCGCACCGAGGCGTAGAACTTCAGCGCATTGCCGCCGGTGGTCACCTCCGGGCTCTGGCCCGGCATCATGATGCCGATCTTCATGCGCAGCTGGTTGATGAAGACCACCAGCGTGTTGGAGCGCTTGATGTTGCCGGTGAGCTTGCGCAGGGCCTGGCTCATCAGGCGTGCCTGCAGGCCCGGCAGCTGGTCGCCCATCTCGCCTTCGATCTCGGCCTTGGGGGTCAGCGCGGCCACCGAGTCGATGACCACGATGTCGACCGCGTTGGAGCGCACCAGCATGTCGGCGATTTCCAGTGCCTGCTCGCCGGTGTCGGGCTGGCTGAGCAGCAGGTCCTCGACATTGACGCCGAGCTTGGCGGCGTAGATCGGATCCAGCGCGTGCTCGGCGTCGATGAAGGCCGCGGTGCCGCCGGTCTTCTGGCATTCGGCGATGGCCTGCAGGGTCAGGGTGGTCTTGCCCGAGGATTCCGGGCCGTAGATTTCCACCACCCGGCCCTTCGGCAGGCCGCCGATGCCCAGCGCGATGTCGAGCATCAGCGAGCCGGTGCCGATGACCTCGGTCGCTTCCACCGCGCGGTCGCCCATGCGCATCACCGAACCCTTGCCGAACTGCTTCTCGATCTGGCTCAGGGCGGCGGACAGCGCGCGCTTCTTGTTCTCGTCCATTGTGGTCTCCGGGAAGGGGTGGATCTGGTTTGAAGAGGAATCTGTTGGGACGCAGCCTAGGCGGCGGCGGTCGCACGGGCTGCGACCGCGCCGACCTGCCCTGCATCGTCGGTTGGCAGCTGTGGGACCACGATCAGCTGGCGGCCATCCTGGCTGTCAGGAAATGTCCCGTGCATGGCGCGGAAAGCGCGCGTGGCAGTGCCCATCAGCGGTTGGGCCGGACCAGGCCGCAGTACAGGCCCTCGATGGCGAAATCCTGCCCCGGCTGCACCTCGATGGGTGCGTAGTCGGGGTTGCGCGGCAACAGGCGGATGCGGTCCTTGCCGATGCGCAGCAGCTTGACGGTGATTTCGTCGTCGATGCGCGCCACCACGATCTCGCCGGAGCGCGCCTCCGGAGTGCGATGCACGCCGATGAGGTCGCCGTCGAAGATGCCCTCGTCGCGCATCGAATCGCCTTTCACCTTCAGGAGGTAATCCGGCGCCGGCGAGAACAGCACCCGGTCGAGGACCACGTGGTCTTCGGCCGCGGCAAGGATGTCGGGTGCGCCGGCGCCGATCGGCAGGCCGGCAGCCACCTGGCCGAGCACCGGCAGCCGCAGCGCCTGCGATATCACGCTGTCCACCAGCTCGAGACTGTCCTGGCGCGGACCGGGCGGCTGCACCAGCACGCGGATGCCGCGCGCACGGCCCGGGACGCGCTCGATTGCACCGGCCGCTTCCAGCGCCTCGAGGTGGTATTGCGCCGCGCGCACGCTGCTGAAACCCAGTGCGCGGGCGATCTCGGTCTGCGAGGGCGGCATGCCCTCCACCTCGATGCGCTCGGCGATCAGGGCGAGGACGGCCTGCTGGGTGTCGGTAAGCTTCATGGTTAGTAGTATTACTACTAACCACTGGTACGGTCAACGGTGGCGGCCGCTGCGCCAGATCGACAGCACGATCCAGATCCCGGTGACGGCCGCGCCGACGAAGCCGAGCACGCCGATCGCCATCAGCCAGCGGTTCGGGACCCCGCCGACGCTGTTCATCACGATCGACGAGCCGATGATGAGCGCGGCGGTGATCACGCCGATGGTCAGCCGGTTCGCGGCGGAGTTGAGCTGGTCACCGAAGGCCTTGAGCGAGGTGATCTCGATCTGTCCGCGCAGGCGTCCATGCCTTGCGGCCTGCATCATCCGCCGCAGGTCGCGCGGCAGGTCGCCGAGGAGATCCAGCGCGCCCGACACCGTCCGCCGCCCGCGTCGCGCCAGGATCCGCGGTGACCAGCGCTCGAGCATCGCCCGGCGCAGGAACGGCCGCGCCTCGGTGGCCATGTCGAAGTCGGGATCGAGCTGGCGGCCCAGGCCTTCCAGGGTCAGGAACGCCTTGATCATCAGCGCGAGGTCCGGCGGCAGGGTCAGCGCGTGCCGGCGCAGCAGGCCGGCCACGTCGGCCAGCATCAGCGGGATCCGCAGTTCCTTCAGCGGCAGACCACGGTACTGGTCGATCAGGCTGCCGACCTCGACCTGCAGCCTGCCTTCGTCGACGCCGCTTTCGCCATCGGTCCACTCGAGCAGGATGTCGGTGACCGCCTCGGCGTCCTGGTCGACCAGGCCATACAGCAGCTGCGCGACCTGCATGCGCCGGCGTTCCGAAACACGGCCGACCATGCCGAAGTCGATGACGCCGATCCCGCCGTCCTCGAGGTAGAAGATGTTCCCGGGGTGCGGATCGGCGTGGAACAGGCCGTCCTCGAGCACCATCTTCAGCACGATGGCCGCACCGGTGCGCGCGAGCGCGTGGCGATCCAGGCCCAGGTCGTCCACGGCGGCCAGATCGCGCCCGGGGATGCCATCCATGAAGCCCTGCACGTTGAGCCGTTCCGAGGTCCACTGCCAGTAGACGACCGGGATCGCGATCTCCTCATGCCCGGCGAAGTTGGCGGCGATGCGCTCGGCGTTGCGGCACTCGGCGGCGAAGTCGAGCTCCGCACGCAATGAGGTTGCGAACTGTGCGACCACCTCGGTGGGGCGGTAGAGACGCAGGTCGGGTGCCTGTGCCTGGATGATGTCGGCCAGCCGCGCCAGCAGGCGCAGGTCGGCTTCCACCACCTCGCGGATACCCGGGCGACGCACCTTGAGCACGACCGGCGTGCCGTCCTCGAGCCAGGCGCGGTGGGTCTGTGCCAGCGACGCCGCCGCCAGCGCGCGCGTATCGATGCGGGCGAACACCGCTTCCGGCTCGGCACCGAGGTCGGCGACCAGCTGCGGGCGGATGGTCTCGAACGGCAGCGCGGGGACCGCGTTCTGCAGCTCGCCGAGCTCGCGGATCCATTCCGTCGGCAGCAGGTCGACGCGTGTGGCCAGCACCTGGCCGAGCTTGACGAAGGTGGGGCCGAGATCCTGCAGGGCATGGCGCAACCGCTCGGGCGGCGACATCCGCGGCTTCTCGTTGGCCTGCTGCCGGTGCAGCAGGCGACCGGCCCGTTCGAGCGCAGCCGCGAGCCCGATGCGCTGGACCACGTCGCCAAAGCCGTAGCGCGCCAGCACCACGGCGATCTCCTGCAGGCGCCCGAGATCGCGCACGGTGCCGAGGGTTTCCCACATCAGCGTCGGCTCCCGGCGGGCATCAGAGCGTTTCCAGTCCGTGCAGCGCGGCCGCCACGGTCTGCCGGCGCACCGCTTCGCGGTCGCCCTCGAAATGGAACAGTTCCGCGCGCGGGTAGCCGCCACGCCGCTTCCAGGCGATCCAGACCGTGCCGACCGGCTTGTCCGCCGTGCTGCCGCCTGGCCCGGCGATACCGGTGACGGCCACGGCGAGGGTGGCGCCGGAATGCACCAGCCCACCGGCCACCATTTCCAGCACGGTTTCCCGGCTGACCGCACCATGCTCTTCCAGGGTCTGGGGGCGTACGCCCAGCAGAGCCTGCTTGGCCTCGTAGCTGTAGACGGCCATCCCGCAATCGAACCAGGCGGACGAGCCGGCGATGTCCGTGACCACCTTGGCGATCCATCCGCCGGTGCAGCTTTCGGCGGAGACCAGGGAGTCATGCGTGGACATGAGGCGTTCGCCGGTGGCGGCGGCGAGCGCCTGCAACTCGACATCGGAAGGAACGGACATCACGGATCCAGGGCGACGGGGAGCCTGTTGTAAACCATCCGCCGGGCGAAGTCTTTCCGCGGCCGGAAACACGAAGGCCCGCCATCGGCGGGCCTTCGAGGGTGGTGCGGTGGATCAGTAGCGCATGCGCAGGGTCATGCCATAGGTGCGCGGGGCGCCGAGGAAGGCGTTCCACGAACCGGCCTGGATCGGTGCATCGATGCCGACCTGCTTGTAGGTCTCGTCGGTCAGGTTCTGGCCCCAGAACTCCAGCATCCAGCGCTGGTCCTGGCGGCCGAAACCGACGCGTGCGTTGACCAGCGCATAGCCGTCCTGCAGTTTCTGCGGATCGAGGTCGGAGCCGGTGTTGTACTCGGACATGTACTTGGCGCCGATGTTGAAGCGGCCCTGCAGGTTCGAACCGATGTCCCAGCTGTAGGTGACCGACGTGTTGCCCGACCACTTCGGCGCGAAGCTCATCTGGCTGCCGGGCAGCAGCACCAGCTCCGGGTCGGGCAGCAGGTCATTGCCGTACTTGGTGTCGGCGTAGGTGAAGCCACCCTGCACCATCAGCCCGTTGATGCCCGTCTGCCACAGCACGTCAGCCTCGATGCCGGTCGAGGTCACCTTGGGGATCGACCGCACGACGAACGCGGTACCGAGGAAGCTGTTGAGCTGGAAGTCCTCGTATTCCTGGTGGAACAGCGCGGCATTGAACAGCAGGTTGCCGTCGGCCCACGCGGTCTTGAGGCCGAGCTCGTAGCTGTCGACGAACTCGCCCGGGAACGAGGTGTCGTCGACCGGGGTGATGCCACCGACGCCGGACGACAGGCCGTTGGAGGACTGCACGCGGTCGAGGTTGAAGCCGCCGGCCTTGTAGCCGCGCGCGGCGGAGACGTAACCCATCACGTCGTCGGCGAAGTCATAGGCGACCTTCACCGTGCCCGACCATTCCTTCTCGGTGCGTTCCTGGAAGGTGCTGCGGCCGTTGTGCTGCACGTTGGCCCACGGCAGGCACATGAAGCCCGCCACCTGCGGCGCAACGACCGGCACCAGCTGCGACAGCAGTTGCTGTTGCAGCTGTGGCGGCAGGCTGGCGAAGCCGTTGATGCGCTGCGCGAGTGCACCGCCCACGCGCGCGGCCGGGTTGGCCAGCGTGGAACCGCAGGCCAGGCTGCCGTTGGGGTTGCTGAAATCCGACTGCAGCGTCTTCTTCTCGCGGGTGTAGCGCAGGCCGACGGTGATATCCAGCTCGTCGTTGACGTGGAAGGTGTTGTTGGTGAACACCGCCGCGCTCTTGGCGTTCTGCGCATAGCGGTCGAGCGCGCCGATGCCGGTGTAGTTGGTGCCGAACGGGCGTCCGCTGACCTGCGACAGGAACGTCGCCGGGTTGGTGGTGTTGACGGTCAGCCCGAGCGGCGCGAGCTGCTGCGCAAGCCCGCCCAGCACCTGGCTGCCGACCAGCGTCGACAGGTAGGGCTCGTAGGCCGCGCCCATGAAGTAGGAATCGTTGCGGGCAAGGTCCTCGTCGGAATAGAACAGGCCGACCATCCAGTCGAGGCGGTCGCCCGAACCGGTCAGGCGCAGTTCCTGGCTGAAGTTCTCGAACGCGACCAGCGACGCGTCCTCCTGCGGCGGGCGATACATGATGTCGGCGCCGCTGTAGTCGAAGTCGATGCTGGTGATCGCATCCCAGTCGCGCACCGCGGTGACCGAGGTCAGCACCGCGTCGTTGGCCCACGGTGTGGTCCAGTTGACCTCCATGGACACGCCCTTGTCCTTGATGTCCTGCTCGGTCGTGCGGTTGGCGTAGGCCAGGCGGCGGTCGATGTCCGGGACCGGGATGATCCCCTGCCCGCCCGGGGTCAGCGCGTCGATGATCGCCGCGGTCGGGCCGCGATGGGTGGTGACGGTGACGCAGCAGTTCTCCTCGCGGCTGGTGTAGTCGGCAATGAAGTTGACGCTCAGGGCTTCGCTCGGCTCGAGCAGCAACTGGCCGCGCAGCGAGTGGTAGTTCTGGTCGCCGTCGTCGGTCTCGCGGCGCGGGCCACCTGCGGTATTCACGTCGTCCACGCCGTCGCGCGTGCGCTTGGCCGCGTACACGCGGAAGGCGGCGTTATCGCTCAGGGCATCGTTGTACGAACCGGCCACGCCCACCAGGCCGTAGTTGCCCACGGTCACCTCGCCCTCGAGCGACTGGGTGTAGCTGGGGCGGCGGGTGATCACGTTGATGACGCCCGCCGAGGTGTTCTTGCCGAACACGGTGCCCTGCGGACCCTTCAGTACCTCGATGCGGTCCATCTCGCCGAGGTCGCCGAAGCCGACGCTGTTGCGCGCACGGTAGACGCCGTCGATGACCACGCCCACCGAGGACTCGAGGCCCGGGTTGTCGCCCACGGTGCCGATGCCGCGGATGCGCGCGGTGGTCTGCGCGGCCGACTGGGTGCTGGTCACGGTGAGGCCCGGCACCAGCACCTGCATGTCCTTGATGTCGCGCACGCCGGTGTCCTGCAACAGTTGCTCGGGCAGCACGTTGACCACGATCGGCACGTCCTGCAGCGCTTCTTCGCGCTTCTGCGCGGTCACCATGATGGTCGACAGCGTGGTCGGTTGATCCTGGTTGCCGGAAGCGGCGTTCGCAGGTTGTGACTGGGCCACGGCCGGCAGTGCCGGGGCAGCGAGGATGGCGAGGAAAATCGCGGTTGCGAGCGCGTGGCGTTGCGGATGGTCTGAGACCATTGGTGTCCCCCTACGGATGGATGTCGTTGCGACTTTCAACCTCGGCGCGAGCGCCGCCACGGCAACAGCATGGCGGGACGCACCGGGCCGGCGTGGGGGACGGGCCCGGTGCTGCGATTGGCAGCCTTGGCCGGGACGCTATCACACTCCGGACGCGCCCGTATGCACACTTTTGCGGCCGCATCGGCCGGGTCCGCTGCGCGACTGGGGCCGCGGCGGGGCCGGCTACAATCGGCTGCCCGGCGCGCGTCGTGCGCGCCCCGGCCCCGGATGCATGACGCTGGACAAGACGCCCGAACACACCCCGCTGATGAAGCAGTTCTTCGCCGCCAAGGCGGAGCATCCGGATGTACTGCTGTTCTTCCGCATGGGGGATTTCTACGAGCTGTTCTACGACGACGCGCGCAAGGCCGCGCGCCTGCTCGACATCACCCTGACCCAGCGCGGCAGTTCCGGCGGTGCGCCGATCCCGATGGCAGGCGTGCCGCACCACGCGGCCGAAGGCTATCTGGCGAGGCTGGTCGCACTCGGCGAGTCGGTGGCGATCTGCGAGCAGATCGGCGATCCCGCGCAGGCCAAGGGCCTGGTCGAGCGCAAGGTGGTGCGCATCGTCACCCCGGGTACGGTCACCGACGAGGCGCTGCTCGACGAGCGCCGTGACACCCTGTTGCTGGCGCTGTCGCGCGGCAAGAGCGGCTATGGCCTGGCCTGGGCGGACCTTGCCGGTGGCCGCTTCCTGGTCAACGAAGTCGGCAACGACGACCAGCTCGAAGCGGAACTCGCGCGCCTGGATCCGGCCGAGCTGCTGGTGCCCGACGAGGACGGCTGGCCCGCGTTCCTCGGCGAACGCCGCGGCCTGCGCCGACGCGCACCGTGGCTGTTCGACGCCGACAGCGGGCGCCGCCAGCTGCTGCGCTTCTTCGGCCTGCATGATCTCACCGGCTTCGGCATGGAAGACCGCCCGCAGGCCACCGCCGCCGCGGGCGCGCTGCTGGGCTATGTCGAGGAGACGCAGAAGCAGCGGCTGCCGCACCTGACGTCGATCGCAGTGGAGACCAGTGACGGCGCGATCGCGATGAACGCCGCGACGCGCCGCCACCTTGAACTCGACAGCCGCGTCGACGGCGACCAGCGCCACACCCTGTTGGGCGTGCTCGACAGTTCGGTGACGCCGATGGGCGGGCGCCTGCTGCGGCGCTGGCTGCACCGCCCGTTGCGCGACCGCGGTGTGCTCGACCAGCGCCTGCATGCGGTCGACACCCTGATCACGCGTGGCGCCGATGCCGACATCCGCGAGCGCTTCCGCGCACTCGGTGACCTGGAACGCATCCTGTCACGCATCGCATTGCGCTCGGCACGGCCGCGTGACCTGTCGACGCTGCGCGACGGCCTTGGCATGTTGCCCGCACTGCGCGCTCTGCTGGCCACCCTGGACTCGCCGCGCCTGCAGGCTCTGGCGGATTCGCTCGGCGAGCACGATGCCGAGGCGCATCTGCTGGCAAGCGCCGTCGTCGAGCAGCCGCCGGTGCTGGCCCGCGATGGCGGTGTCTTCGCCGAAGGCCATGACGCGGAACTCGACGAGCTGCGCGCGCTGTCGGCCAATGCCGACGGCTTCCTGGTCGACCTCGAAGCGCGCGAGCGCGAGGCCAGCGGCATCCCGACGCTGAAGCTCGGCTACAACCGCGTGCACGGCTACTACATCGAGATCAGCAAGGCGCAGGCGGGCAAGGCGCCGGTGCACTACACGCGGCGGCAGACGCTGACCAATGCCGAGCGCTACATCACCGAAGAGCTGAAGGCCTTCGAGGACAAGGTGCTGTCGGCGCGCGAGCGCGCACTGGCGCGCGAACGGCTGCTGTACGAGCAGTTGCTGGATGCACTCAACGCGCGTCTCGAACCGCTGCGCCGTTGCGCCGCGGCGCTGGCCGAAGTCGACGTGCTGGCCTGCTTCGCCGAACGCGCGCAGGCACTGGACTGGTCACGTCCGGAGCTGGAAGCCGCGCCCTGCCTGAAGATCGAACGCGGCCGCCACCCGGTGGTGGAAGCGGTGCGCGACGAGCCATTCGAACCCAACGACCTGATGCTCGACCCGGACCGCCGCATGCTGGTGATCACCGGCCCGAACATGGGCGGCAAGAGCACCTACATGCGCCAGAACGCGCTGATCGTGCTGCTGGCCCATATCGGCAGCTTCGTGCCGGCGGCGCACGCGGTGATCGGCCCGGTCGACCGCATCCTCACCCGCATCGGCGCCGGCGACGACCTCGCCCGCGGGCAGTCGACCTTCATGGTGGAGATGAGCGAAACCAGCTACATCCTCCACCACGCCACCGCGCAGTCGCTTGTGCTGATGGACGAGATCGGCCGCGGCACCTCGACCTACGACGGCCTGGCGCTGGCCGATGCGGTCGCTCGCCACCTGGCCACGGTCAACCGCAGCTACGTGCTGTTCGCCACCCATTATTTCGAACTGACGACGCTGGCCGGCGAACCCGACAGCGGCATCGCCAACGTGCATCTCGACGCAGTGGAGCACGGCGACGGACTCGTCTTCATGCACGCGGTGCGCGAGGGTGCGGCCAACCGCAGTTTCGGCCTGCAGGTGGCTGCGCTGGCCGGGTTGCCGCGTGCCACGCTGCAGCAGGCACGCCGGCGTCTGGCCGAGCTCGAACAGCGCAGTGGCGAAAGCCAGTCGGCCGCGATGTCACCCCCGGCGCTCGACGCGCCGCGGCAGTTCGGTCTGTTCGCTGCAACGCCTTCAGCCGCACTCGATGCGCTGGCGGCGCTGGATCCGGACGAACTCACGCCGAAACAGGCGCTCGAGGCGCTGTACCGGCTGAAGTCGCTGGGCTGAATCCGTCGGCGATACCGCTCATGCCGCCGCAACGACGCAGCGGACTCGGACAATGCAACGCTGCCTAGCGCGACGGATCCGCCAGCTCGCGGGCCCGTGCCTCACGCAGTGCGGCCTCACGCTCACGCAGCAGCGCGGCGTCGCTGCGCGCGTCGGCCTCGCGCAGGCGCGAGGCGGCCAGCTCGGATTCCTGCACCCGCGGGGTGGCGCCGATCGTGCGCAGTCGCTGTTCGTGCTGATGCTCGGATGCCAGCACACGACGACGCGTGTCGAGCCGGTCCTGCGCCTGCCGGACCCGCGGGTCGGCCAGGGCCGGGCGCACGTGCGCCGGTACCGGCGGGGGCACCTGCAACCGCGTTGCTTCCACCTGGCGGGGCATCGGCTCCGGAGCACGCACCTGCGCGCCCGCACTGGATGCGACCGCGGACAGCAGCACGGCCGTCACCATCCGGTGCAAGCCACGGGAAGACCGGAGAGTCATGGAGTCCATGGACCGAGCCTACGCCGCAGGCGTGCTCCCGGCGCTGAATACCGTCCTCGCCAGCGGGGTATTCAGGCGTCCCTCGGATACAGCTGCGCCCGGATTCAGATCGCGTCGATATCGCCCAGTGCGCGGATCAGGCGCCTTGCGCGCTTGTCGGGCCGCGATTCCGGCGCCTGGTAACCCGCGCGTTCGGCACGCAGTTGCGCCAGCTTCGCCTCGCGCGCCATTCGTGACGCCTCCGACTCGCTGTACAGCGTGCGCGCCACGCTGGCGGGCCCACGGCTGTCCGAAAGACCGGTCACTTCGACCTCGAAGGTTTCCTCACCCCGCTCGACGCGCAGCACGTCGCCCACCCGCACTGCGCGCGAAGGCTTGGGACGATCGCCACCGACGGCGACCTTGCCGTTGTCCACCGCCTGCCGCGCGATGCTGCGGGTCTTGAAGAAGCGCGCCGCCCACAGCCACAGGTCCAGCCGGACCGTGGCGGGGGCCGCGGTGGAGCCGGCATCGGAAGGTTGGCGTGCGGTCATGGTCTGGATTCGAGTGCGGAACCGGCGAGGACGATCACTTCACAGCCGGCGTCCCGCAAGGCGAGCACGGGCCGGCCACCTCGATGATGGTCATGGCGACACGATTCCATGCGCTGCGTGAAGGGCATCCATCTGCCGCACGGCCCGAAACGCAAACGGCCACCCGAAGGTGGCCGTCGTGCACGCGTGCCGGACTGCTTACTCGGCGGCTGCGGCCGCAGCAGCGGCTTCGGCCTTGGCGGCTTCAGCAGCCTGTGCGGCGGCAGCCAGGTCGGCGGCGGCCTTGGCGTTCTTCGCCTTGGCGCCTGCGGACAGGTCTTCCTTGATGCGCGCCTTCTTGCCTTCCAGGCCACGCAGATAGTACAGCTTGCCGGCGCGGACCTTGCCGCGGCGCTTCACTTCCACCGACTCGATCGTCGGGCTGTGCGACTGGAACACGCGCTCCACGCCGAAGCCGTGGGAGATCTTGCGCACGGTGAATGCGGAATTGAGGCCGGCGTTCTTGATGCCGATGACCACGCCCTCGTAGGCCTGCACGCGCTCGCGGTTGCCTTCCTTGACCTTGACGTTGACGACGACGGTGTCGCCGGGGCCGAATTCGGGAAGGGTGCGCTGCGACTGGTCTTTCTCGAAGTCCTGCAGCAGGGTGTTCAGGGAGGGCTTGGTGGTCATGTTCTTGGCCTGTTGGATTCGTTGTAGGCGTGGTGCACGTGGACGCACGCTCTGGCGGGTAAAACTAGCCGGGCATTATAACCGTAGGAAGCTTGCTGACGCCAGCGCCCGCCTCACGCGCCGGGTTTACCTGCAGGGCCGGCACGATAGCCCGCCAGCAGCTTGCGGTCGGCGGGCGACAGGCGGGCTTCGTCGACCAGGTCCGGGCGGCGCTCCAGGGTGCGCCCCAGCGCCTGCATCCGTCGCCAGCGCGCGATCTCGGCATGGTTGCCGCCCAGCAGCACCTCGGGCACGTCGCCAAGCGCATGCCGCGGCGGCCGCGTGTAGTGCGGGCAGTCGAGCAGCACGCCGCCCTCGATCGCGGCATCGGCCTCGAAGCTGTCCTGGGTGGCGGATTCCGCATCGTTGAGCACGCCCTCGCGCAGCCGCGCCACCGCATCCACGAGCACGGCCGCGGGCAGCTCGCCACCGGACAGCACGTAGTCGCCGATCGACAGTTCCTCGTCGACCTCGGCGGCGATCAGGCGTTCGTCGACGCCCTCGTAGCGACCGCACAGCAGGATCATCCGCGGCAGCGCCGCCAGCTCGCGCACCCGCGCCTGGTCGAGCAGCCTGCCCTGTGGGCTCAGGTACACCACGTGCGCGGGTTGCGGATCCGCCTCGCGCGCGGCCGCGATCGCCGCACGCAGCGGGTCGACCAGCATCACCATGCCGGGGCCGCCACCGAAGGGGCGGTCATCGACGCGGCGGTAGTTGCCCTCGGCGTAATCGCGCGGATTCCAGCCATGCATCGACAGCAGGCCCCGCTCGCGCGCACGCCCGACCACGCCGAAACCGGCGCAGGCATCGACGAACTCGGGAAACAGGCTGATGACGTCGATGCGCATGAAGGTGACGGACTCGGACTGCGGGACCGGACGATACCAGGGCGGCCCGGCAGGCCGCCGGCGAAGGGCTGACGAAGCGATGCAATGCGTGGCCCAGGGGCCGCGCCCTGCAATCAGAAATCCGGGTCCCAGTCGACCAGGATGGTGCCGGCGTCCATATCGATCTCGCGCACGTAGTCCGGCCGGACGAACGGAACCATGCGCTCGCGGGCATCGTCGCGCACCACCAGCACGTCATTGGCACCGGTGGAGAACACGAACGCCACCGTGCCGAAGTCGACGCCCTCGACATTGCGGACACGCAGGCCCTCGAGGTCGACCCAGTAGAACTCGTCCGGACTCGGCGGCGGCAGTGCGCTGCGTGCCACCCAGATCTCGGTTCCGCGCAGGGCGTCGGCGCCGTCGCGATCCTCGACCCCGGGCATCGTCGCCACCACACCCTTCGGCGTCGGACGGCCACGCGCCCCTTCCATGACCCGCTCACGGCCCTGCGCATCGCGCAGGGTCCAGGGCTGGTAGCGGAAGAGTTCGATCTCGGGATCGGTGAACGATTCGACGCGCAGCTCGCCACGCACGCCGAAGGCGCCGTGGATCCTGCCCAGCAGGATGCGACGGGTGGGATCGGTCATCGTCGTACGGAGAAGGCCGCGCCGACCGGCGCGGCCGTCAGGCTCAGGCAGCGGCCGGCTGGGCCTTGCCCGCTTCCTTGTACAGCGCGCGGACCTTGTCGGTCATCTGCGCACCCTGCCCGACCCAATGGTCAACGCGGGCGGTGTCGAGCACGACGCGCTGCTCGGCGCCCTGCGCAACGGGGTTGTAGTAACCCACGCGCTCGATGTTGCGACCGTCGCGCGCGCTGCGCGAGTCGGTGACGATGATGTGGTAGAACGGGCGCTTCTTGGCGCCGCCGCGGGTGAGACGGATCTTGACCATGGAGTTCTCGGTGTTGCCCAGTCGCCAGGATGGCGAGGTAAGCCGGCGATTATAGCGAAGCCGTTGCGGCGACGGTAGGGCCCTGCCCCGCTCGGGCGTCCAGGGAATCCCACGGGATGCGGGCATCCGCCGCGGCGGCCAGCGCAACCAGCGCCCCCGGATCCTGCATTACCCGGCCGTCCACCGATGCCAGCGGCTGCACGCCGCGGGAGTTGCAGGCGATCCCGGCCAGCATCGGCAGCTCGTCCAGCGACACCACGCGGGTCAGCTGCGGCACCCCGGCCCGGCCGAATTCGCGCTGCAGCAGCTGTTCCCGGGTGCCGCGCAGTGCCGGGGCTTGCGGCCAGACGACCTGTCCGCGATCCCACAGTGCGAGGTTCCAGGTCGATCCCTCGCACACATGCCCATCCCGGGTGACGAACAGCGCATCGTCGGCACCGGCTGCGCGCGCCAGACGGCGGTAATGGAACAGCGGGAAGGTGCCGACGTGTTTCACTTCCGGCGACTCGCGCACGTAGGTGAACGACTTCAGCTGCAGGCCATTGGTACCTGGGAGCGCCGGCGGGGCCAGCGACACCAGGACGACCGGTCCGGGCTCTCCCGGGTGAACCGTTATCCGGAGGGCCGCATCGACGAGCCCGCTGGCCGCTATGGCGGCTGCACAGTGGGCGCGGACCCGGCCGGTGTCCAGCGCCTGCGCGTACAGCGTGCGGTGCGCCCGGTCCAGCCGCTGCAGGTGCAGCTCGAGGCCCTGCACCGCCCCGCCACGCATCTGCATCGTGGTGAAGTGGCCCTCGTTGACCAGCGCAGGAAGGGCGAGATCAGCAGCCGTCGCCGGGCGGCCTTCGCGGAAGATCAACAGCGCTGGCCCCGTCGATGTCATCAGCAGAAACCGGCGCGGTGGCTCAGCGGAACGGCATCCCGCCGCGGCCGCCCATCATGCCCTGCAGGCCGCGCATCATGCCCTTCATGCCGCCGCGGGACATCTTCGACATCATCTTTTCCATCTGCTGGTACTGCTTGATCAGCTTGTTGACGTCGGAGGGATGGGTGCCGGAGCCCGAGGCGATACGCGCGCGACGCGAACCGTTGAGCAGCGCCGGGTTGCGACGTTCCTTCTTGGTCATCGAATTGATGATCGCGATCATGCGCGGAACTTCCTTGCCGGTGACCTGGTTCTTCACCGTGTCCGGGATCTGGCCCATGCCCGGCAGCTTGTCCATCAGGCCGTGGATGCCGCCCATGCCCTGCATCTGCTCGAGCTGGTCGCGCATGTCGTTGAGGTCGAACTTCTTGCCCTTGGCGACCTTCTCGGCCAGCTTCTGCGCCTTGTCCTTGTCGACCTGGCTTTCGACCTGTTCGACCAGCGACAGCACGTCGCCCATGTCGAGGATGCGGCTGGCAACGCGGTCCGGGTGGAAGACGTCGAGGCCGTCGGTTTTCTCGCCGGTGCCGATGAACTTGATCGGCCGCCCGGTGATGTAGCGCACGCTCAGCGCGGCGCCACCACGGGCGTCACCGTCGGTCTTGGTGAGCACCACGCCGGTCAGCGGCAGCGCTTCGGAGAACGCCTTGGCGGTGGTGGCGGCGTCCTGGCCGGTCATCGAGTCGACGACGAACAGGGTTTCGACCGGGTTGACCGCGGCATGCAACGCCTTGATCTCGGCCATCATCGCCTCGTCGATGGCGAGGCGGCCGGCGGTATCGACCAGCAGCACGTCCACGTACGACTTGCGGGCGTCGTCGATCGCGGCGCGCACGATATCGACCGGCTGCTGCGAGGCATCCGACGGGAAGAACGTCACCCCCACCTGGTCGGCCAGCGTCTTCAGCTGCTCGATCGCCGCCGGGCGATAGACGTCCGCGCTGACCACCATCACCTTCTTCTTGCGCTTTTCCTTCAGCAGCTTTGCCAGCTTGCCGACGGTAGTGGTCTTGCCCGCGCCCTGCAGGCCGGCCATCAGGATCACCGCCGGCGCCGGCACGTTGAGATTGAGCTCGGCGGCCTGCGCGCCCATCACCGCGGTCAGCTCGTCGCGCACGACCTTGATCAGCGCCTGGCCGGGGGTCAGCGACTTCAGCACCTCCTGGCCGACCGCACGCACCTTGATGCGTTCGATCAGCGCCTGCACCACCGGCAGCGCGACGTCGGCCTCGAGCAGCGCGATACGGACCTCGCGGGTGGCCTCGCGGATGTTCTCCTCGGTCAACCGCCCGCGTCCGCGCAGGCGCTCCATGGTGCCCGACAGGCGCTGGGTGAGGGACTCGAACATGCAGATTCCGCACTGGAGACAAAGGGGCCGCCGATTATACCCGTCGGTCCACGCAGGCTCCGGTGCGACCATGCGTGCGAGGCATACGACGCGACGATGCGTGTGCGACACTTTCGCGATGACAACCATTCTCATCGCGACCCTGCTCTACCTCGTCGCAACGGGCCTGCTGGTACGCACGCTGGCACGGGAAACGCCATCCAAGCGCGCGGCCTGGGCGGTGCCGGCGGTGCCTGGCGTGGCTCTGCACGGCGTCGCCCACCTGCTGGCCTGGCGGGGGCTCGGCGGCGCCGACCTGCATTTCTTTTCCGCCCTTTCCCTGGCGGGCCTGGGCATGGCGATGGTCACCCTGCTGTTCGGGCTTCGCGGCCGGATGGCAGCATTGGGCGTGGTGGTGTTTCCGCTGGCGGCGATCTCGCTGGTCGCCTACGCCGTGACCGGCCGGCACAGTGCTGAAGGCCTGGACTGGCGCCTGCAGCTGCATGCGGGCCTTGCCCTGCTCGCCTACGCCACGCTCGCCATCGCCGCGCTACTGGCGTTGATGCTGCGCGCCCAGGAACGCGCCTTGCGGCGGCGTGAGTTCCACCGCTGGCTGCGCGCGCTGCCGCCACTGACCGAGCTCGAAACCCTGCTGTTCCGAACGATCACCGTCGGCTTCGCGTTGCTGACCGCGACCCTGCTCACCGGGGTGCTGTTCGTGCATGACTTCTTCGCCCAGCACCTGATCCACAAATCGGTGTTGAGCGTGCTGTCGTGGCTGGTGTTTGGCGCGCTGCTGTTCGGACGCTGGCGCTACGGCTGGCGCGGGCCGCCCGCGGTGCGCTGGACGCTCACCGCGATGGTGCTGCTGGTGCTGGCGTTCTTCGGCAGCAAGTTCGTGCTGGAGCTGGTGCTGCAGCGGACCGGCTGAGCTGTGTACGACGCTAGAGCGCGTCGATCGCGTCGGCGAGGCGCTCCACCGCGATCACCTCGAGTCCTTTCAGCGCACCCGACTTCGGCGCATTGGCCCTGGGCACGATCGCCCGCTTGAAGCCGTGGGTGGCCGCCTCGCGCAGGCGCTCCTCGCCATTGGGCACCGGGCGGATTTCGCCCGACAGGCCGACCTCGCCGAAGGCGATGGTCTTTTCCGGCAACGGCGCATCGCGCAGGCTCGAGAGCACCGCAAGCAGCACCGGCAGGTCGGCTGCGGTTTCCTGCACACGGATGCCGCCCACCACGTTGACGAACACGTCCTGGTCGCCGACCAGCACGCCGCCGTGCCGGTGCAGCACCGCCAGCAGCATCGCCAGGCGGTTGCCCTCCAGCCCTACCGCCACCCGCCGCGGGTTGGACAGCGGCGAGCTGTCGACCAGCGCCTGCACCTCGACCAGCAGCGGACGCGTGCCTTCGCGGGTCACCATCACGCAACTCCCCGGCTGCTGCGTGCTGCCACCGGACAGGAAGATCGCCGACGGGTTCGGCACCTCCTTCAGGCCCTTGTCGCCCATCGCGAACACGCCGAGCTCGTTGACCGCGCCGAAGCGGTTCTTGAACGCGCGCAGCACGCGGAAGCGGCTGCCGCTCTCGCCCTCGAAATACAGCACCGCATCGACCATGTGCTCGAGCACCCGCGGACCGGCGATGCCGCCCTCCTTGGTGACATGGCCGACGAGGAACACCGCGGTACCGGTTTCCTTGGCGTAACGCACCAGCCGGGCGGCGCTCTCGCGGACCTGGCTGACCGAACCCGGTGCCGCAGTGAGCGATTCGGTCCACAACGTCTGCACCGAGTCGGCAACGATGAGTTTCGGCCGCATTGCCGCGGCATGTTCGAGGATCGTCTCCACGCCGGTTTCGGCCAGTGCATGCACGCCATCGAGCGGCAGGTCCAGGCGCGCCGCGCGCCCGGCCACCTGCCCCAGCGATTCCTCACCGGTGACATACAGCGCCGGCAGCGTCGCCGCCATGCGGGCCACCGCCTGCAGCAACAGGGTGGACTTGCCGATCCCGGGATCGCCGCCCACCAGCACCACCGCGCCCTCGACCAGGCCGCCGCCGAGCACGCGGTCGAGCTCGCCGATGCCGGTCGACACCCGCGCATCCTCCATGTGGCGCACGTCCTTGAGCGCGGTGACCTTGGGCGCCTCGACCGCGCCGGCCCAGCCTGCGCGTCGCGTCGCACCACCGCCGGCGGCGGCCTTTGCCGCAGGCTCGATCACGAACTCCGACAGCGTGTTCCAGGCACCGCAGCCGGCACACTGGCCCTGCCATTTGCCGTGGTCGGTGCCGCACTCGGCGCATACATAGGCGGTACGCGCGCGGCCGGCCTTGGCCGTGGCTGGAGCTTTGGACATTGCCGGAAGGATCCGCGGAAAGGAGCGACAGGGTAGCGGGCGCCCGTCGCGCAGGGCGAGACCCGGCACGCCCGCCCACCGACGGGTGTCGCAGCCGATTCGCTATGCTCGACCGACCCTTGGATGGCGAGACCCGTATGGATACGAATGCACTGCTGTTGCCGGCGCTGTTGTCGCTTTCTGCCGCCACCGCCGCCGCGGCTGGCACCCGGCCACCCCACGGGCATATCGAATTCCTGTGGGAAGCGCGCGATCCCGCGACGCAGGCGCGACCGGTGGCGCTGGGCCTCCTGCTGCATCCCGAGCGGCCGCACCAGCTGTGCTGGAAATCCTCGCGGTTCCCGGATGGGACCGTCAGCGTGCGGCTGCTCGCGAAGCGCGACGCCACCAAGGTGGCGCTGGTGGAGGAGACGGTGACGGCCGCGGCGCCCATCGTGCGCTGCCATCCGTTCGAGCCCGCACGCCACGGACTGGCCGCCGGCGAGTACGAGATCGTGCTGACCTATGACGACATCGAGGTCGCGCGCGAACCGGTGGAGATCGCCGCCGACCTGGCCAGTGCCGGTTTCCATCGCCGCGATGCGGTCTTCGTGCAGGGTCGCACCAACTATCCGGCCGGGGTTGCGCCGGAGGACTACCGCGGCCACTTCCTGTGGACGCTGACCTTCGGCGCCGACGGCCGGGTGATCGACGTCGACACCGTGGAGGCTGAAGGGATTGCCGCATCGATGCGCGAGGCCGGTGACCAGGCGGCGCGGCTGTACCGGATCGGCGCCGCCGACGAGCCGGGGGCGGCGCCCGTCCGCTACCGTCTGCGGTATGACCTGATGCCCTGACCGGGCGTCCCGTCAAGCGGCTGCGGCCACCGCGCCCACGGAGGGCTGCATGCACAGCGGCATTGGCGGTGGCGCAAGCTCACCCGGCAGCAGCAGCGCGGCGAAGTCCTCGTCGGACAGCACGCTGTAGCCACAGGCATCGAGGTCACGGCGCACGCCGCGCCAGCCAGGCAGGCGCGATGCCTCGCCGACCTGCTGCATCCAGCCGTGCACCACCCCGCCGAGCGCGGACATGGCGTCCTCGGGCAGGCATGTGCCGGCCGGCGCGACCACATATCCGTCGACGTCGCGGGTGATGTAGATATCGATGCAGCTGTGGTCCATGGTGCGCCAGCCAGGTGGGTTCGGAGCCGCAAGTCTGGGTCGCGAACTGCGTAGAACCGGTGAACCGGCGATGGCTGGTCGATGACAGCGGGCTGCTGAAACGACGACGCCCCGCTTTCGCGGGGCGTCTGGACCCTGGTGCCGGAAATAGGAATCGAACCTACGACCTACGCATTACGAATGCGCCGCTCTACCAACTGAGCTATTCCGGCGGGGGCCGCAGATTCTAGGGGCAGCGCGGTGCGCGGTCAAAGGGGCCTGCGTCGCGCGGGCGCGATGGCCTCACTCGACCAGCTGCACCCGGAGTTCCTTCGGCAGCGCGAACACCATGTTCTCCGGCTCGCCGTCGAGTTCGCCGACGCCGTGCGCGCCCAGTGCGCGCAGGCGTGCGATCACGCCGTCGACCAGCACGTCCGGCGCTGAGGCGCCGGCAGTGACGCCGATCCGCTGGCGACCGGCCACCCACGCGGGATCGATCTCGTCTGCGCCGTCGATCAGGTACGACTCCACCCCGTCGCGCTCGGCGAGCTCGCGCAGGCGGTTGGAATTGGAACTGTTCGGCGAGCCCACCACCAGCACCAGGTCGCAGCGCCGGGCGAGATCGCGTACGGCGTCCTGGCGGTTCTGCGTGGCGTAGCAGATGTCGTCGTTCTTCGGCCCCTGCAGCGCGGGGAAGCGCGCGCGCAGTGCGGCGATCACGCTGCGGGTGTCGTCGACCGACAGCGTGGTCTGGGTGGTGTAGGCGAGGTTCTCCGGCTGGCTGACCTCCAGCCTGGCGACGTCGGCCTCGTCCTCGACCAGATAGATCGAACCCGCGCCCGCCTCGCGCCGCCACTGCCCCATCGTGCCTTCGACTTCCGGATGGCCGGCGTGGCCGATCAGCACCACGTCGCGGCCGGCACGGCAATGACGGGCCACCTCGAGGTGCACCTTGGTCACCAGCGGGCAGGTCGCGTCGAACACCTTCAACCCGCGCCGGTCGGCTTCCGCACGCACCGCCTGCGACACGCCGTGGGCGCTGAAGATCACCGTGTTGCCGTCCGGCACCTCGTCGAGCTCCTCGACGAAGATCGCGCCACGCGCGCGCAGGTCCTCGACCACATAGCGGTTGTGCACCACTTCATGGCGCACGTAGATCGGTGCACCGAGGGTCTCGATGGCGCGCTTGACGATCTCGATGGCGCGGTCGACGCCCGCGCAGAAGCCGCGGGGATTGGCGAGGATGATTTCCATGAGAAAGGGATTCTAACGGAGCGACGCCGCATTCACCCTGAAGCGTCGGCCATGTACCGACTCGTGCCGGACACGATCGCCCCTCTCCTGCTTGCGGGGTGAAGCGGCACGCCTGCGAGCCATGGGCTCGGGTGCCGATGAACGCCCGAGCGGCAACGCGAGGGCCGGGGCGCGGAGCGGGGGATGGGGTGATGAGGGCACACCTGCCGGAAGAAGCCCCTCATCCGCCCCTTCGGGGCACCTTCTCCCGCGCGCGGGAGAAGGGCAAGGCTGTCCGCTCCTTGACGGGAGAGCTCCCTCACCCGCGTTCGGGCACCTGAATTCGCCCCATCCATGGCGTCCACCCTCCGGGCGGCTTCGCCGTCCGGCATCGGGATTTCTGCGGATCTGTGTCCCGCCAGCGGGAGAAAGGTGCCACGCAGCCCGGCACCCCACGGCGGTGCGGAGTCGGCCTACCGCGTCTTCTTGCCGTCCTGGAACAACCCGAACAGCGCGATTCCGACGGCACCTCCCACCACCGCCATGTCGGCGATGTTGAACGCCGGCCAGTAATGGTCGCGCCAGTGCCACTGGATGAAGTCCACCACGTGGCCATGGATCTGGCGGTCGATGACGTTGCCGATGGCGCCGCCGATCACCAGCGCGAACGGCAGCGCGGTCTTCCAGTCGCGGCGCGGGGTGCGCGACAGCCAGAACGCGAGCAGCCCACTGATGCCGATGGCGAGCGCGGTGAAGAACCACTTCTGCCAGCCGCCGGCATTGGCAAGGAAGCTGAACGCCGCACCGGTGTTGTAGGTGCGGTACCAGTTCCAGAAGCCTTCGATCACCGGGATCGCGGTGTACTCGGGCAGGCTGGTCAGCACCCAGTACTTGGTGAGCTGGTCGAGCGCGATCACCAGCAGCGACAGCAGCAACCAGGCCAGGGCATCGGGTTTCGGGCGCGGGGTCGTCATGGGTGATCGTGCACTCGGGTGATTCGCGGGCCGGCATCATGCCGCAGCCGGCGGGCTGCGGAGCGATCGCGGCGAGCGGCAGGGCGTCAGAACCAGCGCCGGTCCTCGCCTTCGCCTTCGATATTGGTCACGCAACGGCCGCAGATCTGCGGATGTGCGGCAACGGCGCCGACGTCGGCACGGTGCTGCCAGCAACGCACGCATTTCGCCCTGGTGGTCGGTGTGGCTACGATGCGCAGCGCATCCCCCGCCTCGTCGGCATCCACCACGCTGACGTCGCCACTGATCAGGAAGAAGCGCAGCTCGTCGATCAGCGGCGCAACGCGGTTGTGGTCGGCCACACCTGCGCGCAGTTCGATCTCCGCTTCCAGCGCGGCACCGATCGCCCCACTGGCGCGCATCGGCTCCAGCACCTTGGCGACCTGCTCGCGCAGCGCAAGCAACCGCTCGAAGTCGTCTTCCGACAACGGCGCATCCGCCGGCAACGGCGCCAGGCCCTCGTACCAGGTGGCGAACAGCACGTGTTCGGCGCGTACGCCTTCAGGCGTGTTGGCGGGCAGATGCCGCCACAGCTCATCCGCGGTGAACGCCAGGATCGGCGCGATCCAGCGCACGAAGCCTTCCACGATGCGGTACATCGCGCTCTGCGCGCTGCGCCGGCCGCGCGAATCCTCGGGCATCGTGTACAGCCGGTCCTTGGTGACGTCGAGGTAGAGCGACCCGAGGTCCACGCTGCAGAAGTTCGACAACGCCTGCACCACTTCAGGGAAATCGTAGCGCTCGTAGGCGGCGACGATGCGCTCCTGCAGCTGGAACGCGCGGTGCACGATCCAGCGGTCGAGCGCGACCATGTCCTCGAGCGGGCGCAGGTGCGCGGCCGGATCGAAGCCGTGCAGGTTGCCGAGCAGGAAGCGCGCGGTATTGCGGATGCGGCGGTAGGCGTCGGCACTGCGCTTGAGGATCTCGTCGGAGACCGACATCTCGTTGCGGTAGTCGGCCGCGGCGATCCACAGCCGCAGCACGTCGGCGCCCATCGCATCGACCACCTGCTGCGGCGCGACCACGTTGCCCAGCGACTTCGACATCTTGCGGCCGTCGGCATCGACGGTGAAACCGTGGGTGAGCACCTGGCGGTACGGCGCAACGCCATCCATCGCCACCCCCGACAGCAGCGAGGACTGGAACCAGCCGCGATGCTGGTCGGAACCTTCCAGGTACAGGTCCGCCGGCTTGCGCAGCCCATCCTGCGGGCGCTGCGCAAGCACGCATTCGTGGCTGACGCCGGAATCGAACCAGACATCGAGGATGTCGGTGACCTTGTCGTAGCGCGCGGCATCGCCGCCCAGCAGTTCGGCGGCATCCAGCGCATACCAGGCGTCGACGCCATCGCGCTCCACGCGCGCGGCGACCTCGCGCATCAGCTCGGCCGAGCGCGGGTGCGGCTGCAAGGTTTCGCGATCGACGAACAGTGCGATCGGCACGCCCCAGTAGCGCTGGCGCGAGATCGTCCAGTCCGGGCGGCCCTCGACCATCCCGGCGATGCGGGCCTGGCCCCACTCCGGCACCCACTGCACGTCCTCGACGGCCCGGAGCGCATCAGCACGCAACTGCGCCTGCTCCATCGAGATGAACCACTGCGGCGTGGCGCGGAACACCACCGGCGTCTTGTGGCGCCAGCAGTGCGGATAGCTGTGGTTGAGCGTGGCATGCGCCAGCAGCGCGCCGCGCTCGCGCAGCGCCTCGACGATCAGTGCGTTGGCCTTCCACAGATGCACGCCCGCCAGCACGACCCCGCCCATCGGCGCCGTCGTCGGCAGGTACACGCCGCGGCCGTCGACCGGGTTCAACACGTTCGCGGGGGTGCTTTCGACCAGGCCGTAGCGCTGGGAGACGACGAAGTCCTCCTGGCCATGGCCGGGTGCCGTATGCACCGCACCGGTGCCGTCCTCGTCGGACACGTGCTCACCGAGCAGCAACGGGATCTCGCGGTCGTCGTAGAACGGATGGCGCAGGCGCAGGCCTTCGAGTGCGGCGCCGCGCTCGCGTCCGTGCACCGTCACTTCATCCACGCCGTAGCGCGCCAGCACCTTCGCCGCCAGCGCTTCGGCCACCACCAGCCACTGCCGCGAGCCATCGCGCAGCGGGCCTTCGACAGGCGGACCTTCGACCAGCACGTAGTCGATGTCGGCGCCGACCGACACCGCCAGCGATGCCGGCAACGTCCACGGCGTGGTGGTCCAGATCGGCACTGCGACCGACACGCCCTCCTCCAGCACCGCACCGAAGCGGCCCGCCAGCGCGGAGGCGTCGATCGCAGCGTAGGCCACGTCGATCGCCGGCGACTGCTTGTCCTGGTACTCGATCTCGGCCTCGGCCAGCGCGGACTGGCAATCGAAGCACCAGTGCACCGGCTTGAAGCCGCGGGTCACATGGCCGCGCTCGACGATCTTCGCCAGCGCACGCAGCATGTCCGCCTCGTAGCGGAAATCCATCGTGAGATACGGGTTGTCCCAGTCACCGGTGACACCGAGGCGCTTGAAACCGGCGCGCTGCAATTCGACCTGGCTGGCGGCGTATTCGCGGCACTTGGCGCGGAACGCGGCGGCATCGAGCTTCTCGCCGACCTTGCCGTGGGTCTTCTCCACCGCGTGCTCGATCGGCAGGCCATGGCAGTCCCAACCCGGCACGTAGGGCGCGTCGAAGCCGGCCAGCAGCTTCGACTTCACCACCATGTCCTTGAGCACCTTGTTCACCGCATGGCCGATATGGATCACGCCATTGGCATACGGCGGGCCATCGTGCAGCACCCACTGCGGGCGGCCGCGCGCGGCATCGCGGATGCGCTGGTACAGCCCCTCCGCCTCCCAGCGCGCGAGCGTCTGCGGCTCGCGCTTCGGCAGGTCGCCGCGCATCGGGAACTCCGTCGCGGGCAGGTGGATGGTGGCTTTGTAGCGGTTGGCGTCGTCGCTCACGCGGTGACCCTATGGTGTGGCTGCAGGTGGGGATGATCGTCGGTGGCCGCCAGCGCCGCGCGTGCCTGCGCGGCGTCGAGGTCCATCTGCGCGACCAGGCTGTCGAGATCGGGGAATTTCTCTTCGTCGCGCAGGCGCGCAACGAACTCGACCTCGATGCGGCGTCCGTAGAGGTCGCCATCGAAATCGAACAGGTGGGCTTCCAGCAGCGGCTCGACGCCATCCACGGTCGGCCGGGTGCCGAAGCTCGACACCGACGGCCACGGTGCGTTGCCGATGCCGTGCACGCGGGTGGCATAGATGCCGCGCAGTGCCGGCACCTTGCCGCCGAAGCGCAGGTTTGCGGTGGGGTAGCCGAGCGTGCGGCCGAGCTGGCGTCCACGTACCACGCGGCCGGCGATCGCGTACGGCCGACCGAGCAGACGCGCGGCATGCTGGAAGTCGCCCTCGACCAGTGCCTGCCGGATCGCCGTGCTGGAGACGCGCTCGCCGTCATGCAGGAGCGGCGCGATCTCCGCTGCGCCGAAGCCGAGCCCGGCACCCATGCGCTGCAGCAGCGCGAGGTCGCCGCCGCGGCGGTGGCCGAAGCGGAAACCCGGCCCGACCCATACCTCGCGTACCGCAAGGCGGTCGACCAGCACCTCGCGCACGAAGTCCGTCGCGTCCATGGAGGCCATCGCGGTGTCGAAGCGCAGCAGGCCGACGGTCGACACGCCCAGCGCGCGCAGCCCTTCCACCTTGGCCCGCGGCAGCATCAGCCGTGGCGGTGGCGCCGCGTTGCCGAAGAACTCGCGCGGCAACGGCTCGAAGCTCAGCGCGACCGGTTCGACGTCGAAATCGCAGGCACGCGCGACCGCCTGCCGCACCAGCGCGCGATGACCCAGGTGCAGGCCGTCGAACGCACCGATGCAGACCACGCTGCCGCCCGGACATACCGGACCGCCGCCAACGTCGCGGAATAGCCTGCTCATAGAAGCCCGGCAGTATACGGCCTGCCTGCCCACCCCCCGAACCGCTACGGGCGCCCGCGTCACGCGAGCCGCCGTAGCACGACTCCTGTTCGCGCGACCCGAGCCCTGCGACTCAATGCCTCAGATGCCGCGGCCGCAGCCCAAGCATCACCAGCACCAGCCCGTAGCAGCCTGCACCGGCACCGATCGTCAGTACCAGCCATCCGACGCGCGCAACGGCACCGTCGATCGCGGTCCACGCACCGATGCCATGCCGCAGCACCAGCACCGACAGCCATTGCCACGCACGCGGCCACCAGCCGTAGCAGGAATCCACCCCAGCCCGGCTCCGGCCGGTACAGCCCGGAACGTCGCAGCGAGCGCCACAGCAGCAGCGCGTTGAGACCGCCGGCGAGCGCCGTCGCCAGCGCAATACCGCCGTGGGCCCCGTCCACCCGGCCAAGCCACAACGGTGTGGTGATCGCCGCGGTCAGCACGATGTTGGCGACCACCGTCCAGATCGCGGCGCGCATCGGCGTCTTCGTGTCCTGGCGGGCGTAGAACGCCGGTGCCAGCACCTTGGTCAGCATGAAGGCCGGCACGCCCAGGCTCATGGCGCTGAGGCTCACCGCCGCCATGCGCGTATCGAACGCGCTGAACTGGCCGTAGTTGTAGACCGTGGCGGTGATCGGCTCGGCCAGCAGCAGCAGCCCCAGGCCTGCCGGCACGCCCGCCAGCAGCGCCATCCGCAGGCCCCAGTCGAGCGCGCCGTTGTAGCCGGACGCGTCCTCGGCGGCATGCCGGCGCGACAGGTGCGGCAGGATCACCGTGCCCAGGGCGACGCCGAACAGCCCGAGCGGGAATTCGATCAGGCGATCGGAGTAGTACAGCCAGTCGACGCTGCCGGCGGCGAGCACCGAGGCGAACGCGGTGCCGACGATCAGGTTCACCTGCGCCACGGACGAGGAGAACAGCGTCGGCAGCATCAGCCGGCCGACCTTGCGCACCTCGGGATGGCCGAAACCGGGCCGCAGTCGCGGCCGCAGCCCGAGCCGGCCCAGCGATGGCCACAGCAGCGCGAGCTGCAGCACCCCCGCCGCCAGCACACCCCAGGCCAGGCCCACTGGCGGCACCTCGAAACGCGGCGCCAGCCACAGCATCGCGGCGATCATCGTCAGGTTGTGCAGCACCGGGGTAAACGCGGGCAGCCCGAACCGGCCGGTGCTGTTGAGGATCGATGCCGCCAGCGACATCATCGAAATGAACAGCAGGTACGGAAACGTGATCCGCAACATCTGAGCGGTCTGTTGGAGCAATTCCGGCTGGTCCGCCCAGCCCGGGGCGAACAGCCGGGCGATCAGTGGGGCCGCGAGCATGCCGATGGCGCAGACCACCAGCACCACCGCGCACAGCGCGCCGGCCATGTGGTCGATGAAGGACTTCAGCGCCGCACGGTCGTCGCGTTCGCGTATCTCGTTGAGCACCGGCACGAAGGCCATCGCCATCGAGCCTTCGGCGAACACGCGCCGCAGGAAGTTCGGCACCCGGTAGGCGACAATGAAGGCGCTCATCGCGCCGCCGGTGCCGAACAGCGTGGCCTGCAGCATGTCGCGGGCGAAGCCGGCGATACGCGACAGCAGGGTCATGGCGCTGAACACCGCGGTCGAGCGCAGCAGGCCGCCGCGACGGCCCCTGGACGGTTCTCCCGGCGATGGCGCCGCCGCGGACGGATCGGGCGCGCTCATCGGGCGGCCAAGCAGAATGGGATGGTCATTGTGGCTGAACAGGGTTCCAGCGGATCACCGCCAATGATGCCGCATTGTTGACCCCGGGCGCTGCTTCCCCCATAATTTCCGGCTCGTTTGTCAAGACTCCCGGATACCCGGGCGCCGACACCCCAGTTTCCGTCTCCCCGATTTCCAGGATTCCACCGTGGCCAACATCAAGTCCGCAAAGAAGCGCGCCAAGCAGACCATCGTGCGCAACCAGCGCAACAACAGCCAGCGCTCGATGCTGCGTACCTATGTCAAGAAGGTCCTCAAGGCCCTCGAGGCCAACGACGCCGCCGGCGCGCAGGAGGCTTTCAATGCAGCGCAGCCGATCCTCGACCGGTTCAGCGCACGTGGCCTGATCCACAAGAACAAGGCCGCCCGTCACAAGAGCCGCCTGACCGCCCGCATCAAGGCGCTCAAGGCCGCCTGAGGCGTCGCTTGAAGGTGTGCTGAAAAACCCGGCTCCGGCCGGGTTTTTTGTTGCCCCAAAGAACCGCGCCTACCGAAGCTGCACCAGCGAGCTGCCGCTGCCGCACAACGAAGCGGCTTCCGTCCGGCACGATCGCCCCTCTCCCGCCTGCGGGAGAGGGGTTGGGGTGAGGGCAAGGAGCGCACCGCGCGAGAGCTCCCTCATCCGCCCCTTCGGGGCACCTTCTCCCGCAGGCGGGAGAAGGGAGCCGTTCTTCCAAGCGACTCCCGCCCGGCACGATTGCCCCTCTCCTGTTCACGGGAGAGGGTATGGGGTGAGGGCAAGGAAGCGCAGCAATTCGAAGAGCTCCCTCATCCGCCCCTTCGGGGCACCTTCTCCCGCAGGCGGGAGAAGGGAGCCATTTTCCAGAAGTGCCATCCAAGGCGCTCACCCTTCGGGCGGCTTCGCCGTCCAGACCAGCGATCCTGCCGAATCTGTCTACCGCACGCGGGAGAAGGGTGACCAGCTACCGCCGCGCAGTGACTCTGCCTGCACCGTAGCCGGATGACGCCGCAGCCGTATCCGGACCGTAAAACGCGCGCAGCGAGTCTTACAACCCTTCCGCGTCCGCCGCTTCGGCGGCCTGGCGCGCCTGCTCGTCGAGTTCGGCCTGCACCCGGCGCATCACGTCGCGCGTGCCCTCATGGGCGAGGCCGGAGACCAGGAACCACGGTCCCTGCCAGTCCAGCGTCGCGACGATCCGCTCGGCTTCCGCCCGCGCCTCGTCGGCCGGCAGCAGGTCGGCCTTGTTGACCAGCAGCCAGCGCGGCTTGTCGAGCAGCCCGGCATCGAACTTCTCCAGCTCGCGCTCGATCGCGCGCACCTGGTCGACCGGGTCGCCACCGTCCAGCGGCTGGATCTCGACGAGATGCAGCAGCAGGCGGGTGCGCTGGATATGGCGCAGGAACAGCGCGCCCAGGCCGGCACCGTCGGCCGCGCCTTCGATCAGCCCCGGGATGTCCGCCACCACGAAGCTGCGGTGCGGCTCGGTGCTGACCACGCCGAGATTCGGGTACAGCGTGGTGAATGGATAGTCCGCCACCTTCGGCGTCGCCGCCGACACCGCGCGGATCAGCGTGCTCTTGCCGGCGTTGGGGAAGCCCAGCAGGCCGACGTCGGCCAGCAGCTTCAGCTCCATGCGCAGCAGTCGTTCCTCGCCGTCCTCGCCCGGCGTGGCCTTGCGCGGCGAGCGGTTGACCGAGCTCTTGAAATGCATGTTGCCGAGGCCGCCCTGCCCGCCGCGTGCCACCAGCAGGCGCTGACCATGCGCGGTGAGGTCACCGATGACCTCGTCGGTGGCGACGTTGGTCACCACGGTGCCCACCGGCACAGTGATGGTGAGGTCCTCGCCACCCTTGCCGTACATCTGCCGGCCCATGCCGTTCTCGCCGCGCTGCGCACGGAAGCGCGTCTCGTGGCGGAAGTCGACCAGCGTATTGAGGTTCTCGTCGGCTTCGAGCCAGACGCTGCCGCCATTGCCGCCGTCGCCACCGTCCGGCCCACCCAGGGGGATGAACTTCTCGCGCCGGAATCCGATGCAGCCATTGCCGCCATTGCCGGCAGTGACAGTGATTTCTACTTCGTCGACGAGTTTCATGGGAATTCGTGATTCGTGATTGGTGATTGGAAGAGCGGCACCGTGGCCGACCAGTCTACCGGGGGCTGCCGCATGCGGCGAAAAGCGAAAGATGACGCAGAGGCTTTGTCGAATCACCAATCACGAATCACCAATCACCCGCTGCGGTCGCCCAACGAAAAGCCCCGCCGTAGCGGGGCCTTCGATGCGGCAGTGTCGCGAGTGGTCAGGCCACTTCGACGACGCTGACGGTACGACGCTTCTTCGGACCCTTCACCGCGAACTCGACCGTGCCGTCGACCAGCGCGAACAGCGTGTGGTCGCGGCCGAGGCCGACGCCAGCACCCGGATGGAACTGGGTGCCGCGCTGACGGACGATGATGTTGCCGGCCTCGATGGCCTGGCCGCCGAACATCTTCACGCCGAGGTACTTCGGATTGGAGTCGCGGCCGTTGCGCGAGGAACCTACGCCCTTCTTGTGTGCCATGACTGCTTCTCCTTACTTCTTGTCGCCGGCGTTGATGCCGGTGATCTCGATTTCGGTGTAGTGCTGCCGATGCCCCATGCGCTTCATGTGGTGCTTGCGGCGGCGGAACTTGATGATGCGGATCTTGTCCGCACGGCCGTGGGCCTTGACGGTGGCGGCGACGGTGGCACCCTTGAGTGCGTCGCCGAGCGTCACGCCTTCGCCGTCGCCGAGCATGAGGACGTTGTCGAACGTGACCTCGTTGCCGGCTTCGATCTCGAGCTTTTCGACGCGGAGCGTCTCGCCCGCCATCACGCGGTATTGCTTACCGCCGGTGACGATAACTGCGTACATGACCAATGCTTCCTTTGGTAGTTATTGTGGTCGCTGCCGGCATCGAGGCCGGACAGAAGCGGAATTCTAGGGCTTTCAGCAAGTTACGGTCAAGTCGCGGGAACGTGCCGCGGCGGAGGCGGACGGCTGGCGGTCAGCTGCGTCGCAGGCACCCGGAGACACTGGGATTCCCGCGGTTTGCCCCCATTTCGGGGGGGCGGTAGGCTGCCCGATTGCCTGCGGCCCGGCTGCACTCCCCCACCCCAGGCCCGGCCAGCCTGGACGATTCCCGGATTCCCGACCCGATGGCGATGGACTACATCCGCATCCGCGGTGCCCGTACCCACAACCTCAAGAACATCGATCTCGACCTGCCGCGCGACAAGCTGATCGTGATCACCGGCCTGTCCGGTTCCGGCAAGTCATCGCTGGCGTTCGACACCATCTACGCCGAAGGCCAGCGCCGCTACGTCGAGTCGCTGTCGGCCTACGCGCGGCAGTTCCTGAGCGTGATGGAAAAGCCCGACATCGACACGATCGAGGGGCTGTCGCCGGCGATCTCGATCGAGCAGAAGTCGACCTCGCACAACCCACGCTCGACCGTCGGCACCATCACCGAGGTCTACGACTACCTGCGCCTGCTTTATGCGCGGGTGGGCATCCCGCGCTGCCCGGCGCACGGCTATCCGCTGGAAGCGCAGACCGTCAGCCAGATGGTCGACCAGGTGCTGGCCCTCGGCGCGGGCGACGAAGGCAGCGAACAGCGCTGGATGCTGCTGGCGCCAGTGATCCGCGAGCGCAAGGGCGAACACGCACAGGTATTCGAGCAGCTGCGTGCGCAGGGCTATGTGCGCGTGCGCGTCGATGGCGAGGTGTACGAGATCGACGCCGTGCCGCCGCTGGCGCTGCGCGTCAAGCACACCATCGAAGCGGTGATCGACCGCTTCAAGGTGCGCGAGGACATCAAGCAGCGCCTCGCCGAATCCTTCGAGACCGCGCTCAAGCTCGGCGACGGCATGGCCGCGGTGCGTTCGCTGGATGCGCCCGACGCCGAACCGATGCTGTTCTCGTCGCGCTACAGCTGCCCGGTGTGCGACTACGCACTGCCCGAACTCGAACCGCGGCTGTTCTCGTTCAACGCGCCGATGGGCGCCTGCCCGACCTGCGACGGCCTGGGCGTCAGCCAGTTCTTCGATCCCGCACGCGTGGTGGTGCACCCGGAGCTGTCGCTGGCCGCCGGTGCGGTACGCGGTTGGGACCGCCGCAACCATTACTACTTCCAGCTGATCGCGTCGTTGGCCAAGCACTACGGCTTCGACGTCGACGCGCCGTGGCAGGAGCTCGACCAGAAGACCCGTGACGCGGTGCTGTCCGGCAGCGGCAACGAGACCATCGGCTTCACCTACTACACCGAGGGCGGCAAGCGCAGCCAGCGCCGGCACCGTTTCGAAGGCATCGTGCCCAACCTCGAGCGCCGCTACCGCGAGACCGAATCCTCGGCGGTGCGCGAGGAGCTGGCCAAGTACATCAGCGAACGCCCCTGCACCGAGTGCAGCGGCGCGCGCCTCAACGCGGCCGCACGCAACGTGTTCGTGGCCGACCGCCCCCTCCCGGACCTGGTGGTGCTGCCGATCGGCGATGCGCTGAAGTTCTTCGGTGAACTCGCCCTGCCCGGCTGGCGCGGCGAGATCGCCGGCAAGATCGTCAAGGAGATCCGCGAGCGGCTGAGCTTCCTGGTCGACGTGGGCCTCGACTACCTCACCCTCGAACGCAAGGCGGACAGCCTCTCCGGTGGCGAAGCACAGCGCATCCGCCTGGCCTCGCAGATCGGCGCCGGCCTGGTCGGCGTGATGTACGTGCTCGACGAGCCATCGATCGGCCTGCACCAGCGCGACAACGAGCGCCTGCTGGAAACCCTGACCCGCCTGCGCGACCTCGGCAACACGGTGATCGTGGTCGAGCACGACGAGGATGCGATCCGCCTGGCCGACCACATCGTCGACATCGGCCCCGGCGCCGGCGTGCACGGTGGCGAGGTCGTGGCCGAGGGCAGCTACGAGCAGATCCTCGAGGCACCGCGCTCGCTGACCGGCCAGTACCTGTCCGGCAGGAAGAAGATCGAGATCCCGAAGAAGCGCCACCGCGCCAACCCGAAGATGGTGCTGAAGCTCGAAGGCGCGACCGGCAACAACCTGCAGGGCGTCGACCTGAGGATTCCTTCGGGCCTGTTCACCGCGATCACCGGCGTGTCGGGTTCCGGCAAGTCGACGCTGATCAACGACACCCTGTACGCACTCGCCGCCAACGAAATCAACGGCGCCTCGCATTCGCCGGCGCCGCATCGCGAGATCAAGGGCCTGGACCTGTTCGACAAGGTGGTCGATATCGACCAGTCGCCGATCGGCCGCACCCCGCGTTCGAACCCGGCCACCTACACCGGGCTGTTCACCCCGTTGCGCGAGCTGTTCGCACAGGTGCCGGAGTCGCGTGCGCGCGGCTATTCGCCAGGGCGTTTCAGCTTCAACGTGCGTGGCGGCCGCTGCGAGGCCTGCCAGGGCGATGGCCTGATCAAGGTGGAGATGCACTTCCTGCCCGACGTCTACGTGCCCTGCGATGTCTGCGGCGCCAAGCGCTACAACCGCGAGACGCTTGAGATCCTCTACAAGGGCCACAGCATCCACGACGTGCTGGAACTCACTGTCGAGGACGCACTGGAACTGTTCCAGCCGGTGCCCGCCATCGCGCGCAAGCTGGAGACGCTGGTCGACGTCGGCCTCGGTTACATCAAGCTCGGCCAGCCGGCGACCACGCTGTCCGGTGGCGAGGCGCAGCGCGTGAAGCTCTCGAAGGAACTGTCGCGCCGCGATACCGGGCGAACGCTCTACATCCTCGACGAGCCGACCACCGGCCTGCACTTCCACGACATCGAGCACCTGCTCGCGGTGCTGCACAAGCTGCGCGACGACGGCAACACGGTGGTGGTCATCGAGCACAACCTCGATGTCATCAAGACCGCCGACTGGGTGATCGACCTCGGCCCGGAAGGCGGCCATCGCGGCGGCCGGATCATCGCCGAGGGCACGCCGGAACAGGTGGCCGCGGTGCCGGGCTCATACACCGGCCAGTTCCTGGCACGGATGCTGGACGTCGACAGCGTTGCTGCCGCCGCGCAGGGCACCGGAACGGTGGACGACGACGCGCCGGTCGCCCGGCTCAGGCCGGATGCCCGGCTTGCCGGATTGCCCCCGAAGAAGAAGGCGGCGAAGAAGGCCGCGCGCAAGAGCGCCGGCTGAGCATCCAACAAGGACAGAACGAACCGATGAGCGACACCCCCGACCCGCTGTTCCGCATGCCGATCGCCCTGCGCTGGCGTGATCTCGACGCGTTCAACCACGTCAACAACTCGAACTTCATGACGTACCTCGAGGAGGCGCGGATCCGCTGGTTCGATTCGCTGGGCGAGGACTGGGTGACCGACACCACGGCGCCGCTGCTGGCGGCGGTGCAGATGAACTACCGGGTGCCGATCCCGTATCCCGCCAACGTGGTGGTGGAACTCGGTTGCGAGCGTCTGGGTACGAGCAGCGTGACGCTCTCGCACCGCATCGTCGGCGAGGACGGCACGCCGCTGTACGCGGACGGCCACGTGGTGATGGTGTGGATCGACCGCGCTAGTGGCCGACCGACGCCACTGCCGGATGCGGTAAGGCGCGCCGCGGGCGGCTGAAACGCGTTTCCGGCAAGACACGCCGCGCTCCGTCACCCGCCCCTTCGGGGCACCCTCTCCCGTAAACGGGAGAGGGGTTAACGCGTGGCAGACCGCTAAACCCTCCCGCAAGCGAGAAGGGATCGGGACCGTCGCAGACTGCTGCACCTCTTCCGCCTCCGGTAAAGAGTGAAAGGTCGCAGCCCGCTCTTGCCCATTTCCCGTCTGCCGGAGAAATGTTGAAACGTCGCAGACTGCTGCACCTCTGCCCCCCCGGCAGAGGGCGAACGGTCGCAGATCGCTTTACCCCTCTCCCGCCTGCGGGAGAGGGTGCCCCGTCAGGGGCGGGTGAGGGCACGCGCAGCCCGACCGATCAACCTCCAGCCAGCCCACCGCCCACACGCCCGGGCAATGCGCCGTCCTCACCGGCTTCCTCGTCGTCGATGTCACCGACCTCGCGATCAAGGCCGCCCTTGTCCACCGGCATTCCGGTTTCCGTTGACGGGCCACGCTCCGGCGCTTTCGGGGTGACGTCGGGCCGGCGCTCGCGGTCTTCGAGTTCGTGCTCTTTCATCGTGGTGTCCTCGTGGGGGGAGTGCGCCACGCTACGCCGCCATCGGTGAAGCCGATGCGTGCCGCCGGCTACAGCCGCTCGACGCGGATCGCGCGCACCAGCACCTCGTCCTGGCGGAAGCGCTGCTGCAGATCCTCGCGATATGCGGCCCACCAGCCGTGGTCGATGTGGTCGGCCATCACTTCCATCAGCACCACGTCGTCGCGCTGCACGGTGCCGCTGTCGTCTTCCCATGCACCGACCGCGGGCGCGCGCACGAAGGCGGTGACGCCACCGAAGCGCTCCGTCAGCTCGGCGCGCACGCCATCGAACAGCGCCTTCGGGAATGCCTGGTCGGCGTTGTCATAGAGCGGCAGGAACAGCTGGACGAGGTGCATGCGGGGCTTCCGGGTGCGTGTGGCGTGTGCGTCAGAGGCCGTGCATCAGCGCCGGGATCTCGCCGCTGATCTCGCGGGCGAGGAAGCCAACCTGGCCATGGCGTCGCGACAGTCGCGCACCGGCGCGCGCATGCAGGGACACGCCCCAGACCGCCGCCTGCTCCGGAGTCGCGCCACGCGCGGCCAGCCCCGCGATCACGCCAGCCAGCACATCGCCCGAGCCCGACGTACCCAGCCCCACGCTGCCGGCGGTGTTGACCCACATGCGGCCATCGGGCGCGGCGATCCACGTGGTCGGCCCCTTGAGCGCCAGCACCACGTTCCAGGCCTGCGCGAACTCGCGGGCGATCGTTTCGCCATTGGCCATCACGGTGTCCTCGTCGGTATCGAGCAGGGCGGCCATCTCGCCGGCGTGCGGCGTCAGCACCATCGCCACGCCCGCACTGCGACGGCGCCGGAACGCAGCGAGCGCCATGGCGTCGAGCGCGCCGGCATCGAGCACGACGGTGCTCTGCGCGTTGGCGATGACCGTCCGGGCGACGCGTTGCGTCGCCGTGCTGCGGTCCATGCCGGGACCGACTACCGCCGCATGCGCGGTGCCCACCGAACGCGTGGCATCGCTGTCGAGGTCGCGGATCGCACCGGTGCGGGTGGCCGGCAGCCCGATCACCCGTGCCTCCGGCAACGACATCACCAGCGACATCGCCGCATCGGCAACCGTCGCCACCTGCAGCTTGCCCGCGCCTGCGCGCAGCGCCGCGATGCCCGTCAGCAAGACCGCGCCGGGAATCTGCCGGCTGCCACCGATGACCATCACCCGGCCGCGGTCTTCCTTGCTGGTGCCGCCGCTGGGGTCGGGCAAGGGCCATGCCTTCAGCAGCGCCGGCGTGATCCTGCGCGCGGCGCTCGCCCTGCCCCCGCCGGTGCGCCTGGCCGCGTTCATCGCGGCCCGACCGGCACGTCCGCCTCGACCGTCACCGGCGCGCCGGCTTCTTCCAGCGGCAACGCGAAGTTGGCGACCCTCAGTTCGAAGCGCGCATCCGGGGTGTCGCGATCGATGGCGTATTCGGTCACCGAACAGTTGGGCACGTCGGCCTGGCGGTCGGTGTCGAGGATCTGCTTCTCGTCCATGCACTCGAGCAGGTAACGGAAGCAGTTGACGATCACCTGGTGGCCGACGATCAGCACCCGGTCGCCCACGTGGTCGCGGCGCAGCACCTCCAGCACGCTGCGCAGGCGCAGGATCACGTCGCACCAGCTCTCGCCGCCGGGTGGGCGGAAGTAGAACTTGCCCACCAGCGCACGCTGCTCGGCGAGCTCCGGGAACGTCGCGCGGATGCCGGCCACGGTGTAGCGATCGAGGATGCCGAACTCCTTCTCGCGCAGGCGTTCGTCCACGCCGATCTCGTCGCGGTCGATGCCCAGCGCATCGGCCACCGCATGCACGGTCTGTTGCGCGCGCACGAATGGCGAGGTCAGCAGCACGTTGGGACGCCGGTTGTGCGGCAGGTCGGCAAACCACTCGCCCAGCGCCTGCGCCTGGCGCTGGCCAAGGGCCGACAGCGGCGTATCCGCGTCGCGGGTATCGATATCGATCAGGTGCGTGTTCGCCAGCTCCGCCGCATCGCGCGCCACGTTGCCGGCACTCTGGCCGTGGCGGACGATCCACAGACGATCGGGCCAGTCGGTATGGCGAAGACGCGCCATGTCAGGCCGCGCCTTCGCGGTACGGGAACAGACACTGCGCGTCCGGTTGCTCGACCATCAATCGCACCTCCAACAGGTGCGTGGCAGGGTCGCGTGGGAGGCGTCAAAAGAGCGCGAAGTGGGGTGCAGCGCTACGTCAGGTGCGGCCGTGGAGTAAGCGCACCGAAAAGTCCCTGGATCCCCGCCTTCGCGGGGATGACGAGCCAAAGTTGCCGAGCGGCTGCACGATGAAGACCTCGGCCGGCGACCACGCGTCACCTCAAAGACAGGCTCTGCTCCGAAGGACGGACCGAAGCTCTTCAGCCGTCATCCCCGCGAAGGCGGGGCTCTCAACAGCCGAATGGCTGGTCATCCAGGGACGTTGGGTTTTACCGACGGCGCAGGGCGCGCACGCCCCTCACCACACCAGATCGTCCGGCACCTGGAACTGCGCGTAGTACGCATCGTCCTCGGATGTCGGCACGGCGACATCCACGTCCGCCTCCTGCCCGTGGTCGAGCACGATCAGCGACGCATCGCGCTCGCGCACCTTGTCCGCGGCGGGGCGCGGCAGCAGCTCGTAACCGTCGCCGCCATTGGCGATCACCAGCGCGCCCGATGCCAGCTTGCGGCGCAGGTCTTCGTTGACCAGCAGCGTGCGGATCGCGCCGTCGGCGGTGAAGCGGTACTCGCTCTCGCCGGTGCGCGGCACCTTCTTGTCGCGGATGATCTGCCGCGCCTGCGCACGCAGTTCCGTGACGCGCGCGGCGGCCTTGCGTTCGGCTTCGATGGCACGGTCGCGCTCGGCCTTTTCGGCACGCACGCGCTGCGCTTCCAGCTCGATCTCGCTTGGGGCCGTGCCCGATTTGCCGTGGCGCGCCTTCGCCTGCTCGCGCGCCACCTCGGCCACCTTGGATTTCTTGACCAGGCCGGCCTTGAGCAGCTGTTCCTGGAGGGGATTCGCCTTGGCCATGGCAGTCACGCGTGCGGAAGGGTGGACGCGCCATGATAGCGGCGTGTCCCCAGCCGGCCCACCGGCCCAGGCACGACCGACCCGGCGTTCCATCACTTGTACGCCTGCCGCCACGACCCGCGTGCCAGGCCCCGCCACACGCCACATACCCTCGCAGGCACCCCGTGGACCCAAGTACCGATCACCCGCCCGCCCCGCTCCCGCCGCGCACGCGCGTGGTACGCACCATGCTGATCGTGCTGCTGTTGGCCGCGGTGGCCATCGGCATCGCCATCCTGCGCGGCGCGTTCGGCACCGGCGCCGAGCATCGCGCCAGCTCGATCATCGACACCATGCAGGGCGGCGGCGAGGCGCTGCACGCCGGCTTCCGCCGCGCACATGCGCGCGGGCTGTGCGTATCGGGCCGCTTCATCGGCTCCGGCGACGCCGCGGCGCTGTCGTCGGCACCACTCTTCGAAGGCGAGTCCCCGGTGCTGGGACGGCTGTCGGTCGGCGGCGGCAACCCGGCCGCCCCCGAGGCCACTGCCGGCGTGCGCAGCATGGCGCTGGCCATCACCCAGGCCGACGGCCAGCAATGGCGGATGGCGATGAACACGCCGCCGATGCTGGCGGTCGGCACGCCCGAGGCCTTCCACGAGCAGCTGCGCGCGATGGCGTCCGACCCCGCCACCGGCAAGCCGGACCCGGCGCGGATCGCGGCGTTCTTCGAGGCGCATCCGGAGAGCGCCGCCTTCCGCGCCTGGCAGGCCGGCTACCGGGCCAGCGACAGCTGGGCGAACACGCGCTACCACAGCGCCAACGCCTTCGTGCTGGTCGATGCCGATGGCCAGCGCCAGCCAGTGCGCTGGGCGATGGTGCCGGAGGCCCCGTTCGCACCGCTGGGCGACGGCCCGCATACCGATGACGCGCTCAGCCAGGAGTTCCAGCAGCGCCTCGCCGACGGTCCGGTGCGCTGGACCCTGCGCCTGCAGCTGGCCGAACCCGGCGACCCGGTCGACGACGGCTCCCGGCCGTGGCCGGACACGCGCCGCACCGTCGATGCCGGCACCGTCAAACTCACTTATGCGCGCGCGCAGCAGGGCGGCGACTGCAACGGCCTCAATTTCGACCCGCTGGTGCTGCCGGAAGGCATCGAGCCGTCCGCCGATCCCGTCCTCCACGCACGCCGCGCCGCCTACGCCGAAAGCCTGCGCCGGCGTGCACGCGAAACCCTGCTGGAGGGCGCGCCATGAGCCGCTACCCGTTGTCCGCACGCCTGCTGCACTGGGCGATGGCGGCGCTGCTGCTGTCGCAGCTGAGCCTGGGCGTGGCGATGGTGGACCGCTGGCAGCCGTGGACCACGCCGGCCATCCAGCTGCACAGGGCGTTCGGCGTGCTGGCACTGGTGCTGGTGCTGCTGCGCCTGGCCAACCGCCTGCGCTTCCGGGCGCCGCCGCTGCCCCGTAGCATTCCCGTGCTGCAGCGCGCACTGGCACGCGCCAGCCACTGGGCGCTGTACGCGCTGATGCTGGCGCTGCCGCTCACCGGCTGGGCGATGCACGGCGCCGCCGGCCTGCCGGTGCGCGTGGGCGGATTCGTGCTGCCCGCGCTCACGGGGGCCGACCTCGCCCGCTACGGCCTGCTGCGCGAGCTGCACGCATGGTTGGCCTACAGCCTGCTGGCGCTGGTGCTGGTGCATGCCGGCGCCGCGCTGCACCACGCGTGGGTACGGCGCGATGGCGTGTTCGACCACATGGCCTTCGGCCGACGCCGGCCGGTCGAAGCTGCGCCGCCCGCGTCGGCCGACGTGGCCACGGGCGACGGCACCGTCGCCCGCTGACCGCGCGCCCGTCGCCTCAGATATTGCTGTCCTCCGGCGGCAGACTTGTGCTCACCGCCGCGGCACCGGGCCCGTCGGGTGTCGGCGGCGGGCAATCCGGGCCGGCGGTGTAGCTGGTCATCGACAGCGAGCCGTAGGCCGGCCCTTCCACCAGTACGCCTGCGCCCACGCCGGTGGCGGCGGCGAAGCCGGCCAGGTACAGCACCGGCAGGAAGTGCTCCGGCGTCGGCGCGGAGATTTCGTAATCGCGATGCTCCATCAGCGCCGCGGCGTCGCCCGGGCGTTCGGCCAGCAGCTGACGGGCGTCGGTGTCGAAGCGCGTGTTCCAGTCGAACGCCGCGTCGGGCTGCTTCCAGTCCATCGCGCGCAGGTTGTGCACCACGTTGCCGCTGCCCACCAGCAACACCCCGCGCTCGCGCAACGCGGCGAGCTTCGCGCCCATCGCCACATGCAATTCCGGCGGCTTCTGCGCATTGATCGACAGCTGCACCACGGGGATGTCGGCATCCGGAAATGCATGCACCAGCACCGACCAGGTGCCGTGGTCCAGCCCCCAGCCATCGTGGTCGGCGCCGACGTAATCCGGCTTCGCCACCTCGGACACTTCCTCGGCCAGCTCCGGCAGCCCGGGCGCCGGGTACTGCACCTCGAACAGCGGCTTTGGAAACCCGAAGAAGTCGTGGATGGTGCGCGGCCGCGGCATTGCGGTGACCGCGGTGGCGTTGATGTACCAGTGCGCCGACACCACCAGGATCGCCCGCGGCCGCGGCACCGAGGCGGCGAACGCACGCCAGGCATCGGTGAAGCGGTTGCGCTCGATCGCGTTCATCGGACTGCCGTGGCCGAGAAAGGCGGCGGGCTGTGCGGGGTCACGGGCCATGGGCGTACTCCGGGTGGCGACGCCCCGCAGTCTAGGGAGCGCGAAGTCTGCGCCGCGCGATCACCCAGCGCGGCCCAGCGCCCCCGGAGCGGTCAGTTCCGCAGCTTCAGCGTGGCGTGTTCGTCCAGCGTGCCGTCCTCGAGGATCACCACGTGGCGCGTGCCCTCCTGGTCGAACAGCACCGGGATCGGCGCCTGGAACAGCGGGCGGCGCACGAACGCCAGCCGCCAGCCGAAGATCTGCAGCGCTTCCAGGGTGACGAGCTGGGCCGGCGCAAGGCCTTCGCACATGCGGGCGGGATCGGCCGGCGGCGCAGCCCGGCGACGCTCCGGCGTGCGGGGTGCCGGCGCATGGGTCCGGGGCGTCCAGGGCCCGGCGATGACAGTGGACTGCGCGGTGTGCGGCATGCGGATACTCGGAAAAGGATCACCGGGCTCCCCTTGCAAGTGCCGTGCCGGACTGCCCGCTTGCCAGGCCGGCTCAGCCCGCGGCGTCACAGCGCGCCGCGCTGTCGGCATCGCCTGCATCGGCCACGCAACGCTCGCGCGCCAGCCGCCCGCGCACCTCGCCTTCCAGCCCACGAAGGCCCCAGCGCCGGCCTTCTTCGACAGCGGCTTCCTCGTCGGCACCGTGCAGCCACGCCGCACGCAACGCCGCCAGCGCGCCCACCCGGTTGCCGCTGGCGCAATGCACCAGCGTCAGCCCATCGGCCGCCTGCAGCAGCAGGTCGAACGCCACCACCGCCTCGCGGTCCAGATCCGCCGCACCGGCAATGGGCAGGCTGTCGTAACGCATCCCCGCCGCACGCACCGCGGCCGCCTCGTCGAAGCCGGGCGTCTCCGCCGCCGGTGCGAGGTTGATCACATGGCGGATGCCCGCCGCGCGCAGCGCAGGCAGATCGTCGGCGCTGACCCTGCCGCCGCTGTGGATGCCGTCGACGGGCGTGGCGAAGCGTTCGAGTACCGGGGATTGCATGGTCACCTCGTCGTCGGTGGATGCGGCCGGCGTGTCCTGCGCGGTGGCGCAGGCGGAGAGTGCGAGGGCCAGGGCGATCGGCGCGGCGGCTATCTTCAGCAGGGCGGAAAGTACTCGCATGGAAAGCTCCGGGTCTCTGCTCAGCTCTGGCGATTCTTTCAGCTGGGGACTGATGATGCACGCCCGCGGCCTGTGACGCCGACGGATCACTGGCAAGCCGCGTCCATCCACTGTGCTTTTGCGCGGGCTGACATACTCGCCCGGATCGTCGAGTACACAGGCTTGGCTCGCCCGATCCGCGGCGTGTTGTCACTGGCGAGCTGTACTTCTCTGGGCTCGGGTGCAATCAATCGGAGACTTGAATGGCGCTCTACACCTATCACCACGACGCCCCGTCCATCACGGCTGCCGGCCGCGAATGGGTGCAGTCGTGTCTCGTCAGGGATGGCAGCATCCTTGGGGCCGGGGCCATCAGTACGGCGGCCAACTACGACGCGCTGGATCGGTACTTCCTCCAGCGCCTCGATGTCGGAAGCGGCAGCTTCTACGAGAAGCTGCAGGCCCAGCTGGAGGATGCACCACCCGATGCCCGCAAGCTGATGGCCGAACTTCTCTGGGCGCTGTTCCTGTTCCCCAGCAACATCACAGAAGACACCAAGCGCGAAGGTGTCATGCAGGTGTGGGGCTGGTCCGGAGAGTCGCTCGATCCCGCACATCCGATGCTGGCCGACAGGATGCTGGACGGAATCGGATCCGGCGGGATGGGGGTCAACACCAACCGCTGGCGGGAGATTGTCTACCTGGTCAGGTTGGGTCAGTCGATCAAGGCGCTGCCCGTTGACGAGCGCACCGGGATATTCGCTGACTACGACCGGTTCCTCGCCTGGATAGAGACGATCCAGGAAAGCGGAGATCGCCAGTTCCGCCACATGCTCCGCTACTTCCTGTTTCCGGAGCGCGTGGAACGCATGTCGAGCAATGGCGACCGGTACAAAGTCCTGCAGGGATTCGGGGTGGCGCCGAGGAAAGAGACCCGCCACTGGACCGACCGTCAGCTGGACGACGCACTGCTGGAACTGCGCCGTACCCAGGAACAACGCTACGGGACAGCAGATATCGACTTTTACCTCGAGCCGCTGCGGGATCAGTGGAAAAAGCCGAACGAACCCGATGACAGCGCGTCGGAGGAGAAGGCCGATACGCCTGTTGTCGCCGAGCCGGTACCTGCTTACCCACGAAAGCAGGGTGCAGCACGCAACCTGATCCTGTACGGCCCACCTGGAACGGGCAAGACGTGGAAGCTCCAGCAGCTGTTTGCGAGGTACACGGATCAACCTGCAGATGTAGACAGGGCCACCTGGGAACTGAGGCTAGTCACAAGATTCGGCTGGCGAGCGGTGATCGCAGCCGCACTTGCGGACCTCGCCAACCCGGCCAAGGTCACCTCCCTCGAGCAGCACGGTCTGATCAAGGCCAAGGCCGCCCAACGCAAGCGAAGCAACGTTCGGGCGACCCTCTGGGGATACCTGCAGAGTCACACCCCGCTGGAAGTGGCCACGGTCAACGTCGCGGATCGCCGCCCGCCCTTCCTTTTCACCAAGACCGAGGCTTCCGACTGGACCGTCCTCCCTGACTGGCGGGACGGCGACAGCGAGGCCGCCGAACTCATGGACTTATGGAAGGCAGGCCCCGGAGTTTCAGCTCGCCCAGTGGCGAGATACCGGGTGGTGACCTTCCATCCTTCATACTCGTACGAAGACTTTGTGATCGGCCTGCGTCCGGTGGTCGTGGACAACAGCGGTGACACCGGCGCGACCGGCTTTCGAATGATGGACGGCGTGTTCAAACAGATCTGCGCTGAGGCCCGGGCCAATTCCGGGAAGCCCTATGCGCTGTTCATCGACGAGATCAACCGAGCCAACATCGCCAAGGTCTTCGGTGAACTCATCACGCTCATCGAACCCGACAAGCGTGCCCGCTATGACGCTGATGGTGCACTGGTCGGTGGCATGGAAGTCCAGTTGCCGGGGACGGGTGACGAGGACGGCGACGGCGAACGCTTTGGCGTACCGGAGAACCTCGACATCTACGGCACGATGAACACGGCCGACAGGTCCATCGCCCTTCTCGACGTCGCATTGCGGCGGCGCTTCGAGTTCGAAGAGATGCCGCCGGACTACAAGGTGCTGCAGCGGCGGATCGAAGGTGTGGAGCTGTCCAGGCTTCTCCAGGCCATCAACGAACGGCTCGAGTTTCTGGCGGACCGCGATCGGCTCATCGGCCACGCTTACTTCACCCGCGTGGCGAGCCTTGAAGATCTACGCACTGCGTTCCGATTGCAGGTGATTCCACTGTTGCAGGAGTACTTCTTCGACGACTGGAGTCGCATCGCCCTGGTCCTCTCCGCGCGCAGCGGAGGTTCCCCGTTCCTGCGCGCCGAGACGCTGGACGCGGCCGATGTCTTTGGCAGCCATGCCGACATCGGCGCGCAGGAACGTGTGCGTTACGTCTTGACCGACTCCACCGCCTGGACGGCCGAGACGTTTCGATCGATCTACGACACTTCAGCCGCGCCTGACTGACCTATGGAGTTCCGCACGCTGACTGTGCTCGAGCACGAGGTAGTTCCAGTCGGGAGCGGCGCGTCGACGCTTTCGCCTATCGAGGCTGAGCGGCTCGCGTCCATGACGCAACAGCGCCCGGGATTCTGCGTCTTCGGCCACCGCTCGGTGCGGTTCTCCCAGTTCGTCGGGCTGGTGAACCTCGGCGGTGGGCGTGTGCTGGAAGTACTGCCGAAGGTTGGCGAAGACGCCGATCCTGCCCTCGCACGCGGGACGTTGCTGCGGCTGCTGCGATGGGCATACGACCTCCCCATCTTCGCGGCCGGAAGCGTGGACCATGGTCTGCAGCAGCGGGAACTCCTGGATGTGTTCGTATTGGCCTATCTAAAGGCGTTGGCACGGTTGGTCCGGATCGGGCTCGTGCACCGTTACCGCATTGACGAAGAAGACCTAAGGGTTATCCGTGGGCGCTTGCTCCTGCAGCGTCAGGCCACCACCCACGCGATGCGGGTGGATCGGATTGCATCCCGTTTCGACGAACTGACCGCCGACAACCCCTGGAATCAGGTCCTCAAAGCAGCGCTGATTGCAGCCCGCCCCTGGGCACGGGGCGTGGAGTCGGGACGGCTGTGGCTGGAGATGGCAGCGGCCTTTGATGAAGTACCGACGCGCAGGGATGGTCTGTCGCTGCATGGCCGACTGACCAAGGACCGACAGGTCGATCACTACGCGGCGGCTCTGCGTTGGGCCGGCTGGATCCTGCGGTTGCTGTCACCCGACGTTCGCAAGGGCACAAACTCCGCTCCGGAACTTCTGTTCGACATGAACAGGCTCTTCGAAGCCGCGGTGGCGACGAGGCTGCGGCACCGCGCGGGCTCGAAAGGTCTGCAGCTGCACTTGCAGCACACCGGGCGACACCTTGCGGACCTTCTGGGCGATGCCGAAAGGAAGTACTTCCGCCTGAGGCCCGATCTCGTCCTCAGCGCCGGCCCGGAGGTGTTGGCGGTGGCGGATACCAAATGGAGCCGGGTAGATGTGGATCGACGGGGTCGATTGGCGCCGCCGGACGCGCATGCGTACCAGCTGCATGCCTACGCCGCTGTCTACCCCTGCAATGAGGCTGTGCTGATCTATCCGTGGCACGAGGGGCTCGCGGACGCCCAGGAGACCGCCTATCAGCTACCCCCCGCCGGTAGCCGGCGACCTGTCCTCCATGTCATCTGTGCAGATGTCGCCGACGACGACCTATCGTTCCACTTCGTTGCGGACGGAAGTTCTTTCGCCCGCTTGCGCTGATGACGCTCGGACACACCCGCGAAGGACAGCACCGGCTTGCTCGCGACTGATCAGATGGACTCAGCCGCGCCCCTCGCCCACAACGGCATGCCGCGCTCCCGCACCCTGCGCGAGCGCCAGCCACAGCCCGGCCGCGCCGAACCAGCCCAGCACCACGGCAAACCACAGGCGCTGCATCAGGCCGGGGGTGGTGGCGCCAACACCGGCGGCATACAGAACGATGACGCCGATGAAGGCCACGACAGTGAGCAGGCTGATCAGCGCCAACGGGCGGTGTGCGCGGTCGCCGAAGCGCGTCATCAGCACCAACAGCGCGATCAGCCAGGGCAGCAGGCCGAGCTGGCTGATCAGCAGGTGCACCTGGGTGATCGGCGCGCTGCGGTCGGGATCGCCGTCGGGTGCCATGGCGATGGGCACGGCGGTCAGGGCGAACAGCAGCCCGGTGAGCCACAGCATCGCGGCCGGGAACCTGGATCGCTGCGGGATGACGGCGCGGTAGCCGCGTGCTGCCAGCATCAGCATCACGCCGGTGGCGATGAAGCCGAACAGGTTCATCGCCCACATATGCGGCGCACCGATTGCGCCGAGCTCGCTGACCGCCTTGTGCGCCGAGGTGTACTCCGGTCGCAGCAGGTCCAGCAGAAGGATCCACGCGAAGAACCACACGAAGGCAACGGGCCCCAGCAACAGGTAAGCGCGCGTACGTGTCATGTCCGCCACCGGGTTATTTAGCTATGCTAACTATGTTGGTGGACTGGAGGAGGTGTCAAGGTGGGCGATGTCGATGATGACCTGCGGCTTGCCGATGCACTGGTGATGGTGGCGGTGCGGCTGCCGCGCGTACTTCGGGCGCTCGACGAGGCACCCCAGCTCTCGGCGTCGGAAGCATCGGCGCTGGCCGTGCTGGTGCATGGTGGGGCGATGAACATCGGCACGCTTGCGCGGCATGAAGCGGTTCGCCCGCCGTCGATGACCCGCACGGTCACCCGCCTGGAGGAGAAGCGGCTGGTGCGACGCAGGCCGGATCCACTGGATGGCCGTGGCTGGGTGATCGAGGCCTCGGCCCGGGGACGCCGGCTGTTGCTGGAAGGCCATGCACGCAAGCTCGAGCCGCTGGTGGCATGGCTGCACGACCTTGATGACGGGCAGAAGCAGCAACTGATGGATGCGCTGCCGGTGTTGCAGGCGATGTCGATGCTGACGACAACTGAAACCGGCACGGATTGAGGGCGTGCAGTTGCCGTGTTGTCTCGTCCTCACCGGGCTGGCCAGACCACCCCGCTCACCCCTCACCCCACGCTCAACCGCACCACCAGCGCGGCCAGCGTGACCAGCAGCACCGGCAGCGTCAGCACGATGCCCACCCTGAAGTAGTAGCCCCAGGTGATGCGGATGCCCTTGCGCGCCAGCACGTGCAGCCACAGCAGGGTGGCGAGGCTGCCGATGGGGGTGAACTTGGGGCCGAGGTCGCTGCCGATGACGTTGGCGTAGATCATCGCCTCGCGCACCACGCCGTCGGCCTGGCTGGCATCGATGGACAGCGCGCCCACCAGCACGGTCGGCATGTTGTTCATCACCGAGGACAGGAACGCGGTGAGGAGGCCCGTGCCCATCGTCGCGGCCCACAGGCCGTGGCCGGCGAAGGCGTCCAGCAGCACGGCGAGGTGGTCGGTGAGGCCCCGGTTGCGCAGGCCGTACACCACCAGGTACATGCCCAGCGAGAACACCACCACCTGCCACGGCGCCTCGCGCAGCACCTTGCGGGTGGGGATGACGTGGCCACGCGCGGCGACCGCCAGCAGCACCAGCGCACCGGCGCCGGCCACCGCGCTGATCGGCACGCCCAATTGTTCGAGCCCGAAGAAGCCCACCAGCAGCAGCGCCAGCACGCCCCAGCCGGCGTTGAAGGTGGTGCGGTCGAGGATCGCCGCACGCGGGTCCTTCAACCGGGTGACGTCGTAGCTGGCCGGGATCTCCTTGCGGAAGAACCACAGCAGCATCAGCAGGGTGGCGGCCACCGAGACCAGGTTCACCGGCACCATCACCGCGGCGTACTCGGCGAAGCCGATGCCGAAGTAGTCGGCGGAGACGATGTTGACCAGGTTCGACACCACCAGCGGCAGGCTGGCGGTATCGGCGATGAAGCTGGCCGCCATCACGAACGCCAGCGTGGCCGCGGGGCTGAAGCGCAGCGCCAGCAGCATGGCGATGACGATCGGGGTGAGGATCAGCGCGGCGCCATCGTTGGCGAACAGTGCCGCCACCGCCGCGCCCAGCAGCACCAGCAGCACGAACAGCGTGCGTCCGCGACCCCCGCCCCAGCGCGCGACATGCAACGCGGCCCACTCGAAGAAGCCGGCTTCGTCCAGCACCAGGCTGATGAGGATCACCGCGACGAAGGTCAGCGTGGCGTTCCAGACGATGCCCCACACGGTGGGGATGTCGCCCAGGCCCACGACCCCGGTCACAAGCGCCAGCAGCGCGCCGAAGCTGGCGCTCCAGCCCACGCCCAGCCCGCGCGGCTGCCAGATCACCAGCACGATGGTGACCACGAAGATCGCAAGCGCCAGCAGCATGGATCAGGCCTTCCGCGCCGGCGCGCGTTTGCTGGTGGTGGGCGCGGTGGGGGCGCAGCGGCCGGCATCGCCACCGCAGCAGTTGCGGGTGAGGAATTCGAGCAGGCCGTTCATGGCGTCGAAATCGGCGCGGTAGGAGATGTTGCGGCCGTGCGCCTCGCCCTCGATCAGCCCTGCCGCGGCGAGTTCCTTGAGGTGGAACGACAGCGTCGCCCCGGCCAGCGACAGTGCCTCGGCGATCTGCCCGGGCGTGCGCCCCTCGGGGCCGGCCTCGACCAGCTGGCGGAAGATCGACAGGCGGGTGACGTGCCCCAGGGCCGAGAGAGCGGCGCTTGCGTCTTTAAGTTCCATGTTTCTAGAATAGTCGAATGAATTTCGAACACGCAATCACCGCCCCGCCCGACGACCTGCCCAATGCCGTCCCCGCCGCCCTCGAGCGGCCGGATGCGGCGCGCCTCGGCACGTCCGGCACGCACCCGCCGCGGATCCTGATCCTCTACGGCTCGCTGCGCCCGGAGTCCTACAGCCGCAAGCTGGCGCTGGAAGCCGAGCGCCTGCTGCGCCACTTCGGCGCCGAGACGCGGGTGTTCGATCCGCATGGCCTGCCGGTGCAGGGCAGCTGCGAGGTCGACCACCCGAAGGTGCAGGAGCTGCTCACGCTGTCAGCCTGGTCCGAGGGCCATGTGTGGGTGAGCCCGGAGCGCCACGGCAGCATCACCGCGGTGTTCAAGAACCAGATCGACTGGCTGCCGCTGGAGGAAGGCGGCATGCGCCCGACCCAGGGCCGCACGCTGGCGGTGATGCAGGTCAGCGGCGGCTCGCAGTCGTTCAATGCGGTCAACGCGATGCGCGTGCTCGGGCGCTGGATGCGCATGGTCACCATCCCCAACCAGTCGTCGGTGCCCAAGGCCTGGCAGGAGTTCGACACCGACGGGCGCATGAAGCCGTCACCGCTGTACGACCGCGTGGTCGACGTGATCGAGGAACTGGTGAAGTTCACCCTGCTGGTGCGCGACCACGGCGACTACCTGACCAGCCGCTACAGCGAACGCAAGGGCGACGTGGCCGCGGCGACGCTCGCGGCCACAGCGACATCCACCGGAACCTGAGGAGCACCCATGGACGCGACCATCTACCACAACCCCGCCTGCGGCACCTCGCGCAACACCCTGGCGCTGATCCGCCATGTGGGCATCGAGCCGACGGTGATCGAGTACCTGCGCGATCCACCGACCCGCGAGCAGTTGAGCGCGATGATCGCGGCCGCCGGCATCGGCGTGCGCGATGCGCTGCGCCGCAAGGGCACGCCCTACGACGACCTCGGCCTCGATGATCCGGCGCTCACCGACGCGCAGCTGCTCGACGCGATGCTGGCGCACCCGGCGCTGATCAACCGTCCGTTCGTGGTCACCGACACCGGCACGCGGCTGTGCCGGCCGTCGGAAGTCGTGCTGGACATCCTGCCGCCGCTGGCACAGCCGTTCACCAAGGAAGACGGCGAGGTGGTCGGCCCGACGGACCGAGGGCCATCGGTGCGATGACCTGGAGCCCCGGGGCCGGTTTCGCGGATACGCGCGTGCCGCTGAATGTCACTTTGTGCTCCTTCATCGCTATTGCACGACCTGCAACGTCAGCTGAAGGCGGGTCACGGCTCCGCCGCAAACGCCGCTATATTCGAGGCCCCCGACAGAGGAGATGGTCATGTCCCTGAAGAAGAAGCAGCTGGCAGTGGCGCGTACGCTCGGAGTGGCGATCCTTGCCACCGTGGGTCTTTCGGCCTGCGCCACCTATGACGACGAGTTCGCGGGCATCAATTCGCGCCTCGACCAAGTCGATTCACGGGTGCAGAGCGCGGCCCAGAGTGCCGAATCCGCGAACCAGTCCGCGCAGCAGGCCAATCGACGGCTGGATCAGATCGAAGGCCGCGTCCAGCAGCTGGAGGCGGCGCCGCGCCGCGTGCCGCGCGGCTGATCGCAATGACAGGCCGCCATGCGCGGCCTGACCGGGGACCCGCCGGCCTTCGTCGGCCACGGGTCCCTTGTTTCACCTCTCCGTTCCCGTTCCAAGGATTTCTCCCATCGCTACCAGCACATACCCTGCGATGCGCGCCATGCAGTGCGCGCTCGCGCTGGCGCTCGGGTTCGCCTGCGCCGGCATGGCGAACGCCAGGGAGGCCGCCGCACCACCCGCCACCGCCGTCGACCAGCTTCCGCGCGGCCAGGAGGTGTCCAGCACGGTGATCGAGCTTGCCGGCTGGGTGGTCGCCGCCAAGGACAGCCAGGACTATCCGTTCGCGATCATCGACAAGGCGACCGCGCAGATCCTGGTGTTCGGCGGTGACGGACGCCTGCGCGGCGCCGCCCCCGGGCTGTTCGGGTCGGCGGTCGGCGACCATACGGCCCCCGGTATCGCCGGCCTCGCGTTGCGCGAGATTCCCGGGCGCGATCGCACGACGCCTGCCGGCCGTTTCGTCGGCGGTTATGGCCCATCGATCGACGCCGGGCGCGTGCTGTGGGTGGACTACGAGTCCGCGGTGTCGATCCATCCGACCGCGACCGGCGTCCCGGCCGAGAAGCGCGCCGAGCGCCTGGCCTCGCCGACGCCGGACGACAACCGCGTCACCCATGGCTGCATCAACGTCGCCCCGGAGTTCTACGAGGCGGTCATCCGCCCGACCTTCGAGCGCGGCGGGGTATTCTACATCCTGCCGGACAAGGACTCATTGGCCGAGACCTTTCCAGAGTTCGAGCAGGCCCGGTCGACCAGGACGTCGCGCAGGTGACCTCGGGTCCACGCTGAGCGGCCTGTTCCGCAGCAACCCGTCAAGAAGAAAGGCGACCCGATCAACCGGGTCGCCTTTTTCGTTACCGCAGTGGCCGAAGGATCACTTCAGGCCGCGATTGCGCAGCAGTGCATCTGCGGTGGGCATGCGGCCACGGAAGGCCCTATAGCTCTCGGCCGGATCGCGGGTGTTGCCCACCTCGTACACCTCGCGGCGCAGCTTGGCGGCAAGCTCGGGGTCGAACACGTTGCCGGCTTCCTTGAATGCGTCGAAGCCGTCGGCGTCCATCGCCTCCGCCCAGGTGTAGGCGTAGTAGCTGGCCGAATAGCCGCCATCGAAGATGTGGCTGAAGTGCGGCAGGCGGTGGCGCATGCCGATCTCTTCCGGCACCCCCAGCTCGCGCAGCTGCGCGGCTTCCCACTTGCCGGCGTCGAAATCGGCCGGCAGCGCGGTCAGCTGGTGCAGGCGCATGTCGAGGATGGCCGACGACAGCTGCTGCACGGTGAAGAAGCCCTGGTTGAAGGTCTGCGCCTTCAGCAGCGACTCCAGCATCTCCGCGGGCATCGGCTCGCCGTCGGCGTTGCGGGCATGCGCCTGCAGGATCGTCGGCTCGGTGATCCAGTGCTCGTAGACCTGCGACGGGAACTCGACGAAGTCACGCGACACGGCCGTGCCCGACAGGCTCGGGTAATGCGCGGTCGACAGCAGGCCGTGCAGGCCGTGGCCGAACTCGTGGAACAGGGTCTGTGCTTCGTCGAGCGAGATCAGCGCGCGCTCGCCGGCGGCCGGCGGCGTGATGTTCTGGTTGTTGACCACGATCGGGGTTTCGCCCAGCAGGCCGTTCGGCACGCGGATGCTGTTCATCCAGGCGCCGGGACGCTTGGTGGGACGGCCGAACCAGTCGGCGTAGAACAGACCCACCTTGCGGCCGTCGGCCTCGCGGATCTCGAACACGCGCACGCCGTCGGCATACACCGGGATGTCGTTGCGCTCGTGCACGGTGAGGCCGAACAGCTTCTGCGTGGTCTCGAACATCGCGTCGACCATGCCGTCGAGCGGCATGTACTGCTTCACCTGCGCCTCGTCCAGCGCGAAGCGTTCGCTGCGCACCTGCTCGGCGTAGTAGCGCCAGTCCCAGGGCTGGACGTCGGTGACGCCGTCCTTCGCGGCCAGGGCCTGGATGTCGCGCAGCTCTTCCTTCGCGCGTTCGAGCGCCGGCGTGTAGACCGCCATCAGCAGCTCCATGGCCGCGTCCGGGCTCTTGGCCATGGCGTCGGCGAGGACGAAGTCGGCGTGCGTGGCGGCGCCCATCAGCTTGGCCCGCTCGATGCGCAGCTCCACCAGGCGCCTGATCTCTGCGCTGGTGTTGTTGGCGTTGTCGTTGTCGCCGCGGAAGGTGAAGGCGCGCCAGATCTTCTCGCGCGCGCCGCGGTCGGGTGCCGCGGTCAGGAAGGGCTCGGCGGCCGAACGCGTGGCCGGGAACAGGTACTGGCCCGGCTTGCCGGCGGCTTCGGCAGCGGCGGCCGCGGCACTGGCCTGGTCGGCAGGCAGGCCTTCCACTTCGGCGGCGGTCAGGAAGACGTCATTGGCCTTCTGGTCGGCCAGCAGCTTCTGGCCGAACTGCACGCCGAGGTTCGCCATCTCCTCGTTGATCGCGGCCACGCGCGTACGCGCCTCGGGCAAGAGCGCCGCGCCTGCACGCACGAAGCGCTTGTGCGTCTGCTCCAGCAGGCGCGCCTGCTCGGCGTTCAGGCCCAGGGCGTCGCGCTGCCTGTAGAGCGTGTCCACGCGCTGGAACAGCGCCTGGTCGAGCATGGTCTCGTTCGACAGCCGTGCAAGCTTGGGCGCGATGGCCTTCTGGATGGCCTGGTTGGCCGGGGTGGCGTCGGCCGAGGCCACGGTGAAGAAGGTGCTGGCCACGCGCGACAGCTCGCGGCCCGAGCGCTCCATCGCCTCGATGGTGTTCTCGAAGGTCGGCGCGGCGGGGTCGTTGGCGATGCGCTGGCTCTGCCCGCGCGCGGCGGCGATGGCCAGGTCGAACGCGGGCTCGTAGTGCTCGGGGCGGATGCGGTCGTAGGGCGGCACGCCGTCGGGAGTGCTCCAGGCGCCAATCAGCGGATTGGCGGACTGCTCGGCGCGCGGCGGGGTCGACTGGGCGGCGCTGGGAAGACTGGTGCTCATCAGGGTGGCCGCGATGGCGGCGGACAGTACGCACGAACGAAGGATCATGAAGTGGTTCCAGACAGTTGACCCACAACTCTAAGACATCGCGCCGATCGTCGCGGTATGCCGGAAGTTGGGGTGCGCACGCGTTCAGGCGGTCGCCGGGTCGTTTCCGCGCCTGCCGCGGCGCAACTTCGAGATCATCCAGGCTTCTGCATCGTCGACCAGGGTGAACGCCGCCGGCACCACCACCAGGCTCAGGACCGTCGACGTGATCAGGCCACCGATCACCGCCACCGCCATCGGCATGCGGAAGCTGGCATCGGCGGTGAGGCCGAGCGCGATCGGCATCATGCCGGCGCCCATCGCCATCGTGGTCATGATCACCGGGCGCGCGCGCTTGTGGCAGGCGTCCATCAGCGCCTCGTGGCGCGACATGCCCTGCGCTTCCGCCATCACCGCGTAGTCCACCAGCAGGATCGAGTTCTTCACCGCGATGCCGATCAGCAGGATCAGGCCGATCAGCACCGACAGCGAGATGTCGAGCCCGGTGATCAGCAACGCACCGAACGCGCCGCCCGCGGCCAGCGGCACCGCGACGAGAATCGTGATCGGCTGGCTGGCGTGGTTGAACAGCAGCAGCAGCACGCCGTAGACGCAGAAGATGCCGGCCACCATGGCCATCGCGAAGCCGCCGAACATCTCGGCGAAGATCTCGCTGTCGCCGGCGGCCTGGCGTTCCACGCCCACGGGCAGGTTGACGAGCGAAGGCAGCGCGTCGATCTGCTTCTCCACCTCGCCCATCGCCATGCCGTTCAAGTCCACGGTGATGGTGACGTTGCGGCGGCGGTCGAAGCGGTCGATCTGCGACGGGCCGCTGGCGGTGGTGATTTCGGCCACCGACGACAGCGGCACGCTGCCCCCTGTCGACGTCGGCACGCGCAGCTGGCCGAGCAGTGACGGGTCCGACAACGCGCGTTCGTCGAGCTGCACGCGGATCGGCACCTGGCGCTCGGGCAGGTTGAGCTTGGCGAGGAACTGTTCGTAATCGCCGCGGGTGGCGACGCGGGTGGCGGCGGCGATGTCGGCGGTCGACACGCCGAGGTCGGCGGCGCGCGCCGGGTCCGGGCGCACGATCACTTCCGGGCGCACCAGCGAGGCCGACGAGCCCACGGTGCCGAGGCCCGGCAGCTGCCGGATCTCGCGCTCGACGTCGCGCGCGGCGGCGGCCAGCTTCACCGGATCGTCGCCGGCCAGCACCAGTTGCAGCGCGCGCCCGGGTTCGCCGCCCTGGAAGCTCAGGCGCACGCCGGGCAGGTCGGCGAGGCGTTCGCGCACCTGCGCTTCCAGTTCGTACTGGGTGAGGTCGCGGTCGTCGTTCCAGCGGATGGTGAGCGTGGCCTTGCGCAGCTCGGCGCTGGTGAGGTCGCCGGCCGGACCATTGGCGCCGGAGTTGCTGCCGGCGGTCACGAACACGTGCTCGATCTCGGGGATGTCGGCGATGCGCTGGCGCGCGGTCTCGGCCACTTCCCCGGTGGTGGCGAGCGCGGTGCCGGGCGGCAGCTCGATCAGCACGTTGCTCTGGATGCCGTCGGTGGGCGGGATGAAGGTCACTTTCAGCAGCGGCAGCAGTGCCAGTGAACCGATGAAGATCGCCAGCGCGACCACCAGCGTGCGGTTGCGGTGTTTCAGCGAGTCGTCGACGAAGCGCAGGTACCACTGCATCAGCTTCGAATCGCCCTTGTGCTCGGGCAACGGCTTCAACATGTAGGCAGACATCATCGGCGTGATCAGCCGCGCCACCAGCAGCGAGAACAGCACCGCGGCGGCCGCGGTCCAGCCGAACTCGCGGAAGAATTTCCCCGGGATGCCCGGCATGAAGGCCACCGGGATGAACACCGCGGCCAGCGTGCACGAGGTGGCGATGACGGCAAGGCCGATCTCGTCGGCGGCTTCCAGCGCCGCCTGTTTGGGTGACTTGCCCATGCGCAGGTGGCGGTCGATGTTCTCGACCTCGACGATCGCATCGTCCACCAGGATGCCGACCACCACGGCGAGCGCCAGCAGCGTGATCATGTTGAGGCTGAAGCCCAGCCAGTACATCACCGCGAAGGTCGGGATGATCGACAGCGGCAGCGCAATCGCCGAGATGAAGGTGGCGCGGAAATCACGCAGGAACAGGAACACCACCGCCACCGCAAGCGCGGCACCCTCGTAGAGCATGTGCATCGAGGACTTGAACGAGTTCTCGGCCACCTGGGTGGTCGACGCCACTTCCACCATGCGCACGCGTGGCTGTTCGTCCTGCAGTTTCGCGACGCTTGCACGCACGGCGTTGCCGACATCGACCTCGCTGGTGCCGGTGGTGCGCTGCACGGCGAAGCCGATCACCGGGCGGCCGTCGAGCGTGGTGCGCTGGCTGACGGTGGCGTTGCCATCGCTGACCGTGGCCAGCGTGGACAGGCGCACGCTGCGGCCATCCGGCATCGAGATCGGGAAGTTGGCGAGGTCGGCGGCGTTCTCGACGGTGCCGAGCGTGCGCACGGCCTGCTCGCTGCCGCCCACGGTGGTGCGGCCGCCGGGCTGCTCCTGCTGGATGCGCGCGAGCTGCTGGCTGATCAGCGCCGGGCTGACGCCGAAGCCCTGCACCGCTTCGGGGCGCAGGTCGACGCGGATCTCGCGGTCGACGCCGCCGATGCGCCGCACCGTGCCCACGCCCGGCACCGCGAACAGGCGCTTGGATACGGTGTCGTCGATGAACCAGCTGAGCTCCTCGTCGCTCCAGCCGTCGGCGGTGACGGCATAGGTGAGCATGTCGCCGCCGGTGACGTTGACCAGCGACACGATCGGCGGCTCGACATCGGCCGGCAGGTCGATGCGCACGCGGTCGATGGCGTCGCGCACCTCGTCCTTGGCCAGCGTGCCGTCCTTCTCGATCTCGAAGGTCAGGATGGTGGTGGACACGCCCTCGTTGACGATCGAGGCGGTGTTGCGGAGGTTCGGGATGCTGGCGGTGGCGTCCTCGACCTTGCGCGTGACCTGGGTTTCCAGCGTGCTGGGGCTGGCGCCCGGCAGCATCACGGTGACGTTGACCACCGGCACGGTGAGGTCGGGGAACTGCGACACCGCCAGCCGGTTGAAGGCGATCAGGCCGGCGGCGGTGAGCAGGATGAAGACCAGGATCGCCGGCAACGGCCGGTGGATCGACCACGCGGAGAAGTTCATTCGGCGAGGGTCCCGGTGGCGGCGTCGCGGGTGGCCTCGCGGGTGGCGCCGGCACCGGTGGGTGCAGCCGGCGCGGTGGCGGGCGTGGCTTCGGCATCCGGGCCTGCGGCGCCGCGGGCATCGGCGTTCGCTGCATCGGCCACGGTTGCGCTGTCGACCACGCGCACCAGATCGCCATCGCCGAGGAAGCCGGCGCCACGCGCGACCACGCGGTCGTCGGCGTCGAGGCCGTCGCGCACCTCGATCATGTCGCCATGGGTGGCGCCGACCGCGACCCCGCGCTCGCGCACGCGGCCATCGCCTTCGACGGTGAACGCATAGGCACGGCCGTCGCGGCGTACGATCGCCTCGTTCGGCACCAGCAGCGCCTGCGCACGGCCCAGCGCCAGCCGCCCCTGCGCGAACATGCCGGCGCGCAGCGGGCCCGGATCGGGCAGGTCGACATAGACCGTGCCGGTGCGGCGCTGTGCATCCAGCGCAGGCGACACCGTGCGCACGGTGCCCGCGACGGGGCCGGTAGGCGTGTCCACCTGCACCGGCGTGCCGGTGCCGACACTCATCAGATCGCCCTCGGCGAGTTCGGCGCGCCATTCCAGCCGGCCATCGCGGATCAGCCGCAGCAGCTCGCCACCGGCGCCCACCACCTGCCCCGGCTGCACGCTGCGCGCGGAGACCACGCCCGATACCGGTGCGCGCACCACGGTGAAGTCGCGCTGCACGCGCGCGGCGTCGCGGCTGGCGATCGCCGTGTTGAGCCGTGCCTGCGCGTTGTCGCGCTCGGCCTCGGCCTGTTCGGCATCCTGCAGCGCCACCAGGCGTTCGTCGGCGAGTTCGCGCACGCGCGCGGCGCGTCGGCGCGCGGTCTCGAGGTTGGTCTGCGCTTCGCGCACCGACGCATCCGACTGCGCCAGCTGCGAGGCAAGCGTGCGGTCGTCGACCCGCAGCAGGACATCGCCGGCGGCGACGACGCTGCCGACCTCCACGTCGACGCTCGCCACCCGCAGGCCCGACAGCTCCACGCCCACCGACACCTCCTCCCACGCCTCCACCGCGCCGGAGGCCACCACGTCGCGTGTCACTTCACGAAGCTGCGGCGAGGCCAGGCTTACGGTCAGGCTGGGCACGGCCTCGGGCGGGGCGCTCTCGCCACAGGCGGCCAGGGCCAGCAGTGCGGAGATCGACAGCAGTCGGAGATGTATGCGCATCGCGGCGGGGGCTTGTCAGGAGGCCGGGAAGCTATCAGCGTACTGATAACTCCGGAGTGATGGCAGCACGCATGGCGAAGTCCGGTATCGACACACTGGGGAAATTCAGGTCCTCGCGCGCATACCGCGCGGGGACGCTGCTGAAGGCGCTGCATCTGGGCCTGACCGACCACGTGGAAACCCGGCTGCAGGCCGCGGGCGTGCAGCTGACGCGACCGCAGGCGCTGGCGTTGATGACGCTGGTCGAACACCCCGGCATATCGAACGCCGACCTGGCCCGGCTCAACGGCATCGCGCCGCAGACCATGCACCAGATCATGGGCCGGCTCGAGCGCGAGGGACTGGCGGCGCGTGCGCCCCACCCCATCCTGCGCCGGGTGCAGGCGTTCGAGGCCACCGCGCGTGGCCTGGAGCTGGTGACCCGCGGCAGCCATGTCGCACGCGCGGCCATCGAGGATGCGTTGCAGGGACTGCGCGCGGGCGAGCAGGAAGCACTGATCGACCTGCTGCAGCGTTGCGTGGACGGACTGGCGCGCCGGCGGCAGGGCTGAGCCTGCTGCGCGGAGGTCACGACGCCGGCAGATCCCCTGCGCGCGCCGCCCGCGCCTGCAGTTCAAGCTGGGTGAGATACAGCCGCAGGTCGAATTCCAGCTGGTGGTAGTCCGGCTCCATATGCGTGCACAGCTGGTAGAAGGCTTTGTTGTGCTCGGCTTCCTTCATGTGCGCGAGTTCGTGCACGACGATCATCTTCAGGAACTCCGCGGGTGCGTCGCGGAACACGCTGGCGATGCGGATCTCGCGGCTCGCCCTGAGCCGGCCGCCCTGCACGCGCGAGATGGTGGTGTGGGTGCCCAGCGCGTGCTTCAGCACCTGCAGCTTGCCGTCGTAGATCACCTTGCCCAGCGGCGCGGCCTTGCGCATGTGGCGGTCTTTCAACGCCTGCACGTATGCATAGAGCTGGCCGTCGTTGCGCACCGCATGCGGGTCGCGGTACTTCGTGGCCAGCAGCGCACCCAGCCGGTCCTGCGCGATCAGCTCGCGCACCTGCGCCTGCACCTGCGGCGGGTAGCCGCCGAGATATTTCAGCGGCTGCATCGGCAAAAACCCCGCTTGCGCGGGGTTTTCTGCTGCATGGTGAACGCTGCGATCAAGCGAACGGATCCTGCAGCACCATGGTGTGGGCGCGGTCCGGGCCGGTGCTGACGATGGCGATCGGGCAGCCGGCCAGTTCCTCCAGCGCACGCAGGTAGGCGCGAGCGGCGGGCGGCAGCCTGTCCCACTCGGTGATGCCGTGGGTGCTCTCCTCCCAGCCCGGGAATTCCAGGTACACGGGGGTGCACTCGTCCCAGCCTTGGGCATCCAGCGGCGCGTACTCGGTGCGCTTGCCGTGGTACTCGTAAGCGATGCAGATCTTCAGTGTCTTCATGCCGTCGAGCACGTCGAGCTTGGTGATGCACAGGCCGGACATGCCGTTGATGGCGACCGCGCGCTTGAGCGCGACGATGTCCATCCAGCCACAACGGCGCGGGCGGCCGGTCGAAGCACCGTATTCCTGGCCGCGGTCGCGCAGGCCCTGGCCGACGTCGTCGTCGAGCTCGGTCGGGAACGGGCCGCCGCCGACGCGCGTGGCATAGGCCTTGGCGATGCCCAGTACGTAGTCGATCGCATCCGCACCAACGCCAGCACCGGCCAGCGCGCCGCCGACGGTGGTGTTGGAGCTGGTGACGTAGGGATAGGTGCCGTGGTCGATGTCGAGCAGGGCGCCCTGCGCGCCCTCGAACAGCACGCGTTTGCCCTGCTTGCGCAGCTCGTGGAGGATGCCGGCCACGTCGGACTTCATCGGCTCGACGTATTCGCCGAACGCCAGCGCCTCGTCATAGGTCTTCTGGAAGTCGACCGCCTCGACGCCGTGGTACTTGGTGAGCACGAAGTTGTGGTAGTCGAGCGCGGTGCGCAGCAGCTCTTCGAGCTGCTTCGGGTAGTGCAGGTCGGCCACGCGGATGCCTCGACGCGCCACCTTGTCCTCGTAGGCCGGGCCGATGCCACGACCGGTGGTGCCGATGGCCTTGCCGCCCGCGGCTTTCTCGCGGGCCTGATCGAGTGCGATGTGGTACGGCATGATCAGGGGCGTCGCCGGGCTGATTTTCAGCCGCGACCGCACCTCGACGCCGGCGGCCTCGAGCTCGCCGATCTCCTTGATCAGCGCGGCCGGGCTCAGCACCACGCCGTTGCCGATCAGGCACAGCGCGTCGTCGCGCAGGATGCCGGAGGGGATCAGGTGCAGCACGGTCTTCTTGCCGTTGATCACCAGCGTATGGCCGGCGTTGTGGCCGCCCTGGAAGCGGACGACGCCGCCGATGTCCTGGGTGAGCAGGTCGACGATCTTGCCCTTGCCCTCGTCGCCCCACTGCGCGCCGATCACCACCACTGACTGACCCATCTTCGTAACTCCTGCATTGCGTGCGGCCATCGGGGCCGCGGAAGGGCCGTGCCGGGCATTGCGAGGTTGCGCGGCCTGCTCCATCGGGGAGTGACCGCCACGCAAGCGCCAGACACGGAAAAAGCCGGGGGGCTGCGACGCCCCTGCCGGCTTTTGCGCATTATCCGGGTTTGCGGGGCGGGTGCCAGCCCGCCGGGCTCCCGGGTTGGGGTGGGGTCAGCAGGCCGTGCGCCGAAGCCCCCTCATCCGGCGCTTCGCGCCACCTTCTCCCGCAGGCGGGAGAAGGGTCGCGGCCCGGCTGTTCCTGCAGCGCGCGAAGGGCGAAGCCGCCCTCCCCCGGCGCTTCGCGCCGCCTTCTCCCGTAAACGGGAGAAGGGTCGAGACGCTCCGGCGAAACGGTCCTCTACCCTTCTCCCGCCAACGGGAGAAGGTGCCCCGCACGGGCGGATGAGGGCGCTTCTGCCGTGCTCAGCCGCCGCGCACGAAGTACAGCGCGAGCAGGCCCGTTGCCAGGACGATGCCGCCAAGGCCGCGCAGCTGGCGGTCGGGCAGGTGCAGCATCTGCACCATGGTGCGTTTCCAGCCACCCGGCATCGCGAACAGGATCAGCCCTTCCAGCACTGCGACCAGGCACAGTGCCGCCCACAGATCGCTCATCGGTCGCTGCGCATGTACTGCAGGAACGGATCGTCACGCTCCAGCACGATCACCGACTGGCCGTCCTCGAACGACTTGCGGTAGGCCTCGAGGCTGCGCTGGAAGGCGAAGAACGACGGGTCGCGGTTGGCGGCCTCGCCGTACAGGCGCGTCGCCTCCGCATCGCCCTCGCCTCGCAGGGTCTGCGCGTCACGCTCGGCCTCGGCCAGCAGCACGGCCTGGTCGCGGTCGGCCTGGGCGCGGATCAGGCGCGCCTGCTCCTCGCCCTCGGCGCGCAGGCGGCTCGCCACCTGCTTGCGCTCGGCGCGCATGCGGTTGTAGACCTGCTGGATCACGTCGCTGTCGGTGGGCAGGTCGATCTGCTTGAGGCGGATGTCGATGATCTGCATGCCGAGCGTGCGTGCGCCCTGGTTGATCGTCTCCAGCTGCTTGGCGATGACCTCGCCGCGATCGCCGGACACCAGCTGGGTCAGCGTGCGGGCGTTGATCTCGTTGCGCAGCGAATCCTTGATGATCGGCGCCATGCGCTCGGCCGCCAGCCGTTCGTCGCCGCCGGTCGCGCGGTAGAAATCGCCGACGTCGGCGATCGCCACGATGGCGACGAAGTCGACCGCGACGTCCTTGCGCTCGGAAGTCAGGTAGCGCTCGGGCGAGAAGTCCACCGCGTTGAAGCGGCGGTCGAACACGCGCGCGGTCTGGATCAGCGGGATCTTGAAATGCAGGCCCGGCGGGATGTCGGTGCGGCTGACCCGGCCCAGGTGCAGGATCAGGCCGACCTGGCCTTCGCGCACCACGTACACCGAGCCCATCAGGCCCAGCACCAGCACCACCGCCAGCAGCGGAATGAGTGCGCGGAACTTCATCGCGAACCTCCTTCACCACGGACCGGCCGCGGGGTGTTGCGGGACGGGCGCCCCTCGCTGGTCGCCGGCGCCAGGATCTCCGGCGGCAACACGGCGGGGCCGCTGCTGTTTGCGGACGGCGCCGCGTTGCCGGCATTCCCGGCGGTGCCGGTCGCCCCCTGCGCCATCGGCACATAGATCAGCTGGCGGCCATCGCCGCCGACGATGGTGCGGTTCTCGGCCAGCACGCCGGACACGGTCTCCAGCCACAGGCGCTTGCGGGTGACTTCCGGCGCGTTGCGGTAGGCGTCGAGCAGCAGGCTGAAGCGGGTGGCATCACCGGTGGCGCGCGCGATCGAGGCGGTCTTGTAACCCTCGGCCACGGTGCGCGTACGCGACGCTTCGCCTCGGGCCTCGGGCACGATGCGCGCGGCATAGGCGCGGGCCTCGTTGACCAGGCTTTCCTGGATCTGCTGGGCGCTGTTGACCTCGTCGAACGCGGGCTTGACCTCTTCCGGCGGACGCGCGTCCTGCAGGTTGAGTTCGGTCACGACCAGGCCGGTGCGGTAGATGTCGAGCGAATCCTGCAGCTGCTTGGACGCGATGGCCGACAGCGGGCCACGCGCGCCGAGCACGGTGTCGAGGTCGGAGCGGCCGACCTGCTCGCGCACCACGCCCTGGGCGACCTGCTCGAGCATGCGGTCGGCATCGCGGGTACCGAACAGGTACAGCTCCGGATCGCCGACGCGGTACTGCACGTTGAGCGACACGATGACGATGTTCTCGTCGCGGGTCAGTACCGGCACGGTGTTGGTGAAGGTCTTGATCGCGGTGGCGTTGACCTTGTTCACGCGCTCGATCGGCCACGGGAACTTGAAGTTCGGACCCGGCTGCATCACGCGCACCGCGGTGCCGAACCGCAGCACGACGCCGCGCTGCTGTTCGCCGATCAGGGTGAAGCTGCTCAGCAGCAGGAACACCACCAGCGCGATGGCGACCCAGCGCAGCGGGTTGCCGCCACCGCCGCCACCGAACAGGTTGCGCAGCTGGTTGATCAGGCCGTCGAGCCCGCCACCACCGCCGCGGCCACTGCCGCTGGGCTTCCACGGACCGCGGTTGTTGCCGCCGGATCCGCCGCTGTTGTTCTTGCCGGGGATATTCCAGGCCATGCCTGCTCCAATCTGGGGTTCACCCCGCGCGGGCGCAGGGGACGCACATTCTACAAGGTGTGCGGGAGGGGATGCCGGGGGATGCGGAATGCGGGCCGGCGTGCCGCCCGCCTCACCATTCGGCTTCGACGGGCTCCACCAGTCCGCGCAGCGGTTCGCCACCCTCGTCCGCGGCCAGGCGGGCAAGGTCCGCGCGTGCGAGGTCGATGCTGAGCTGCCAGCCATGCTCGTCGTGGCGTTCAGCCTTCACCGCGTCGAGTGCATGCAGGCGCGCGCGCAGGCGGCCGGCCGAGGGCGGCAGTTCGATGTCGGCGACGATGCGACGCAGGTCCAGCCGCACCGCCAGTGCATCGCGCAGCAGCTCGAGGCCGGTGCCGTCGCGGGCGGAGATCCACACCCGCTCGTGGTGCACGGCCTCGTCGGCGGCGGCATTTTCCGGCCGCTCGTGGCGCGGTTCGGCGCCTTCGATGCGGTCGATCTTGTTGAACACCAGCACCTGGGGGATTTCGCCGGCGCCGATCTCCTCGAGCACCTCGTCGACCTGGGCGATGCGCTCCTCGCGCAGCGGGTCGGCGGCGTCGATCACGTGCAGCAGCAGGTCGGCCTCGCGCGCTTCGGAGAGCGTGGAGCGGAACGCCGCGACCAGCTCATGCGGCAGGTCGCGCACGAAGCCGACGGTATCGGCCAGCACCACGTTGCCGCCGGGCAGGCCGATGCGCCGCACGGTCGGGTCCAGCGTGGCGAACAGCTGGTCGGCGGCGTAGGCATCGGCGCCGGTCAGTGCGTTGAACAGCGTGGACTTGCCGGCGTTGGTGTAGCCGACCAGGGCGACGCGTGGCAGTTCGCTGCGCACGCGTGCGCGGCGCATCTGGGTGCGCTGCACTTCCACCTTCCCGAGCCGCTTCTGCAGCTGCTCGACGCGCTTCTGCAGCAGCCGGCGGTCGGTCTCGAGCTGGGTTTCACCCGGGCCACGCAGGCCGATCGAACCACCGCGCTGGCGCTCGAGGTGGGTCCAGCCGCGTACCAGCCGCGTGGCCATGTGCCGCAGCTGGGCGAGTTCCACCTGCAGCTTGCCTTCGTGGCTGCGGGCGCGCTGGGCGAAGATGTCGAGGATCAGGCCGGTGCGGTCGACCACGCGGCGCTCGAGGAACTTCTCGAGGTTGCGTTCCTGGCCGGGCGACAGCGGATGGTTGACCAGCACCAGGTCGGCGCCGGTGGCATCGGCGGCGGCCTTGACCTCGTCGAGCTTGCCGCTGCCGATCAGGGTGGCCGGGTTGGGCTTGTCGATGCGGGCGGTCAGCACATGGGCCACCGCCGCGCCGGCGGACCGGGCGAGTTCGGCGAACTCCTCCAGCGCGCCATCATCGGGCGGACCACCGGCATGCGGCTGGATCAGCAACGCGTGCTCGCCTTTCTTGCTGCGTTCAAACACGCGATGCGTGCTCCGGGAAACGGGGACGAAGCTGCAAGATGCGGGCGGAAAGGGCCGGGTTCAAGAGCGGCGACGCCGCCTGCCGCTCAATCGGCAGGTCGGCGCCAGCGCAGTGCGCGGGTGCCTGCGACGGGAGTGCAGGCGGACGGCCGGACTGGGCCGGTGGCGCCCCTACTCGGCCTCGTCCGCCGCGCCTTCGGCACTGTCGGACTGGACGTGGCCGCCGCCCGGGCCCACGCGCACGTTGCGCGCCGGCACCACGGTGGAAATGGCGTGCTTGTAGACCATCTGGCTGACGGTGTTGCGCAGCAGGACGACGAACTGGTCGAACGACTCGATGGTCCCCTGCAACTTGATGCCGTTGACGAGATAGATCGAGACCGGCACACGTTCGCGCCGGAGTGCATTCAGGAAAGGGTCCTGCAAGGACTGCCCCTTGGACATGGTGTATCCCCAAGTGTTGTTGTTGTGGTTTGTGGTGCGCTGCGCTACCCGTCTCCCCGGAACAGCGGCAGGCGGCCGATGGTACACAAGTCTTCACCTGCCGGACCGCGATCCGCGGTGCGGAATCAGGCATCCCGGCGCTGCAACGCTGCAGCCACCGCATCGTGCAGGGCGTGCGCGTCGCTTGCGGGGTCGAACCAGTGCAGGCCGGGGTCGCCACGCAGCCAGGTGTACTGGCGTTTGGCCAGTTGGCGGGTGGCGGCGATGGCGCGTTCACGGAAAGTCCCCGCATCGCACAAGCCGTCGAGGTGTTCCCAGGCCTGGCGGTAACCCACCGCGCGCAATGCCGGCAGGTCGAGCGGCGCGGGATGGTCGCGCAGTCGCGGCAGCGCACGCAGCCGGTGCACCTCGTCGAGGAAGCCTGCGTCCAGCATCGCGTCGAAGCGGCGCGCAATGCGCGCATGCAGCACGCCGCGGTCGGCGGGCGCCACCACCACGCGCTGCACGCGGCATGGCAGGCCCGGCCCTGCCGGGCGTTCGCGCTGCCATGCGCTGATCGGCCGACCGCTGAGGCGGTGGACCTCCAGCGCACGCTGGATGCGTTGCGGATCGGTCGCATGGATGCGCGCCGCGGCCTCGGGGTCGACGTCGGCAAGACGTGCATGCATGGCCGGCCAGCCAACGTCGGCCGCCTCGGCGGCGAGTTCCGCGCGCACCGCCGGATCCGCCGGCGGCATGTCGGACAGCCCTTCGAGCAGTGCGCGGAAGTACAGCCCGGTACCGCCGGCGAGAATGGGCAACCGCCCGCGGGCAAGGATGTCCCCGATCGCCCTGCGGGCATCGGCGGCGAACTCGGCCGCCGAATAGCCCTGCCACGGGTCACGCAGGTCGAGCATGTGGTGCGGCACGCGCGCCTGCTCGTCGGCATCGGGCTTGGCCGCGCCGATGTCGAGGCCGCGGTAGACCAGCGCGGAATCGACGCTGACGATCTCGCCGCCGTGGCGCTCGGCGAGTTCGAGCGCCAGCGCGGTCTTGCCCGACGCGGTCGGGCCCATGATCGCGAGTGCGGGCGGGAGCGGGTCGTCTGCGGCCATACCGCCCTGCCCGTCCTCAGTGGCCGGTTTCACGCAGCGAGGCGCGCACCTGCTGGTGGCGGGCCTGCACCTCGGCGCCCGGTGCGCGCCCCAGCAGGCTGACCGTGATCACCGCGACGGTGCCGGCGATGAAGCCGGGGATCATCTCGTACAGCGCGGAGTCGTAGCGGTTGACCATGACCTCCTTCCAGAAGATCACCATCAGCGCACCCGCGACCATGCCCGCGACCGCGCCGTTGCGGGTCATGCGCTGCCAGAACAGCGCCAGCAGCAGCACCGGGCCGAACGCGGAGCCGAAGCCCGCCCAGGCATAGGACACCAGCCCCAGCACGCGGCTGTCGGGGTCGCGCGCGATCCAGATCGCCACGATGGACACCAGCAGCACCGCCGAACGGCCCACCCAGACCAGCTCGCGCTGCGAGGCCGCCTTGCGCAGGAAGCCGCGGTAGAAGTCCTCCGACAGCACGCTGGCGCACACCAGGAGCTGGCTCGACAGCGTGCTCATCACCGCGGCCAGGATTGCGGCGAGGATGAGCCCGGCCACCCACGGATTGAACAGCAGCTCGACCAGGGTGATGAACACCCGTTCCGGATTCGCCGTCACCGGGCCGGCCTGGTCCGGATGCGCCTGGAAATAGGCGATGCCGAGGAAGCCCACGATCACCGCGCCGGCCAGGCACAGGATCATCCAGCCCATGCCGATGCGGCGCGCTGCCGGGATCGTCTCGACGCTCTGCGCGGCCATGAAGCGCACCAGGATGTGCGGCTGGCCGAAGTAGCCCAGCGCCCACGCCAGCAGCGACACGATGCCGATGAAGCCAACCTCGCCACCGCGGAACCAGTCGAGCTGCAGCGGATCATGCGCGCGCACGAGGTCGATGCTGGCCTCGAAGCCGCCGGTGTGCATGAACACCAGCACCGGCGCCAGCAGAAGCGCGAACAGCATCAGCATGCCCTGGGCGACATCAGTCCAGCTGACCGCGAGGAAGCCGCCGACCAGCGTGTAGAGCACGGTGACCGACGCCCCCCACCAGATCGCTTCGGCATAGCTCAGGCCGAACACGCTTTCGAACAGGCGCGCGCCGGCCACCACGCCGGACGCGCAGTAGATCGCGAAGAACACCAGGATCACCACCGCGGTGAACACGCGCAGGATGCGGCTGTGGTCTTCGAAGCGGTTGGTGAAGAAATCCGGCAGCGTCAGCGCGTTGCCGGTGCGTTCGGTGTACACGCGCAAGGGCCCGGCGACGAAACGCCAGTTGAGCCACGCGCCGAGGATCAGCCCGATGGCGATCCACGATTCCGACAGGCCGCTGACGAAGATCGCCCCCGGCAGGCCCATCAGCAGCCAGCCGCTCATGTCGGACGCGCCGGCAGACAGCGCGGTGACCCCCGGGCCGAGGCTGCGCCCGCCGAGGATGTAGTCGTCGAAGTTCTTGGTCGAACGCCAGGCGGCGATTCCGATCACGACCATCGCCGCCAGGTAGACCAGGAACATGACGATGGTGGGTGTGTTGGCTCTGAGCACGCGGTTTCCCCCGGATGGCGCAAGACGATGCCGTTGCCTACGGCAAGCGCGCCAGCCTAACGCACCGTCGCGCGGGCGGTCATATGTCGTTCGGCCTGGCCCACCGGCGCGGGCCGCTTATGCACAGCGCCTGTGGACAAGCGTCCGGGACAGCCTGTGGACAACTTCCAACGGGCCTGCAGCAGTGCGGCTCCGGCCCGGTATGGTCAAAACTTGGCCAGTGCCATGGCGAGGGCCGGAACGCGGCAGGACCGCGGTTTGTCAAGCGTTTTTCGCCACAGCCGCGTGCAATTTACAGCTCGTCGGGCCAACGGATCGCCGGCGGCGCACTCGACGTATCACGTGGCATCGGCACCGCGGCGACCGCGTTCCACACCTTCAGCGCATCCACGGTTGCGGCGACGTCGTGGACGCGCAGCAGCATCGCGCCGCGTTGCGCGGCGATCAGGTGGGCGGCGACCGAACCCGCCACGCGGGTATCCGGGACATCGCGCCCGGTGAGCTCGCCGATGCTGCGCTTGCGCGACAGCCCCGCCAGCACCGGCACGCCGAGTTCGAGGAACTTCTCCAGCCGCGCCAGCAGCACGAGGTTGTGCTCGAGCGTCTTGCCGAATCCGAAGCCCGGATCGGCAACGATGCGCCTGCGTTCGATGCCGGCCATCTCGGCGGCGAAGATCCGTTCGGCGAGGAAGCGATGCACCTCGCCGACGACGTCGTCGTACCGCGGCGCCTCCTGCATCGAACGCGGCTCGCCGAGCATGTGCATCAGCACCACGACCGCGCCGCTTTCGGCCGCGGCCCCGAGCGCGCCCTCGCGGCGCAGGCCGTAGACATCGTTGATCATGCCGGCGCCCGCGGCCACCGCGGCGCGCATCACCTCGGGCTTCGAGGTATCGATGCTGATCGGCACCGCGGTCCGCGCGTGCAGGCGCTCGATGACCGGCACCACCCGCCGCACTTCCTCGTCCACCGGTACTTCGCCGGAACCGGGACGGGTGGACTCGCCGCCGATGTCGAGGACGTCCGCGCCCTCCTCCACCAGCTTCAGGCCGTGCGCGACCGCGGCGTCGACGTCGTCGTGGCGGCCGCCATCGGAGAACGAATCCGGGGTGACGTTGACGATGCCCATCACCTGCGGGCGATCGAGCCGCAGCACGCGGCCACGGCAATCGAGCTGCGCGACGGTATCGAACATCAGCGGCGCCGCGCCACGCCCGGGCGTGCCGGCTCGATGCGGCGCATACGGCGGCTGCGCGCGACCACGCCGGCCATGATCCCGCACGGAATGCCGAACACCAGCCCCAGGACCACGTTGCCGGCGAACCACCCCAGCACGGCTCCGAGCAGCAGCCCGAGGACCAGCCACATGGGATCCATGACGGCTTCGTCGTTGCTCATGCGCGTGCTCCAGATGGCAGAAAGGCCAGAGTTCGACTCTGGCCTTTCATGGCGGGTGATGCAACCGTGATGATCACGGTTTCCGCTGCCGTGCAGCCCCTGCTCAGGTCTGTTCGGCGGGCCCGCCGATCGGTGTTGCCGCGCGCGGCTCGCCACCACGCCCGTCACCGTCGTCGTCGCCACGGCCGGACTTGTTCCAGCCCATCGGCGGCGGCGGATCGCGGCCTTCCATGATCGCGTCGATCTGCGGCACGTCGATGGTCTCGTACTCGAGCAGCAGCTTCGACATCGCATGCAGCTTGTCGATGTTGGCGGTCAGGATCTCGGTCGTGCGGCTGTAGGCCTTGTCGAGGATCGAACGCACCACCTCGTCGATCCGGCGCGCGGTGTCGTCGGACACGCTCTTGTGCTGGGTGACCGAGCGGCCGAGGAACACCTCGTCGTCCTCCTCGCCATAGGCGATCGGGCCGAGTTCGTCGGACAGGCCCCACTTGGTGACCATGTTGCGCGCCATCTTGGTCGCGCGCTCGATGTCGTTGGATGCGCCCGTGGTGACCTTGTCCTCGCCGAAGATCAGTTCCTCGGCGACGCGCCCGCCATACAGCGAGCACAGCTGTGACTCGATCGCGACCTTGTTCATCGAGTATTTGTCGCCCTCGGGCAGGTACATGGTCACGCCGAGCGCGCGGCCGCGCGGGATGATCGTGACCTTGTAGACCGGGTCGTGTTCCGGCACCAGGCGGCCGACGATGGCATGGCCGGCCTCGTGGTATGCAGTAAGGGTCTTTTCTTCCTCGCTCATCGCCATCGAGCGGCGCTCGGCACCCATCAGGATCTTATCGCGGGCACGGTCGAAGTGGTCCATGCGGACGTCCTTCGCGTTCTCGCGCGCGGCGAACAGCGCCGCCTCGTTGACGAGGTTGGCGAGGTCGGCGCCGGAGAAGCCCGGCGTACCACGCGCAACGATCAGCGCGTCGACATCGTCGTCGAGCGGCACTTTGCGCATGTGCACCTTGAGGATCTGCTCGCGGCCCTTGACGTCGGGCAGGCCGACCACGACCTGGCGGTCGAAGCGGCCCGGACGCAGCAGCGCCGGATCGAGGACGTCAGGACGGTTGGTCGCGGCGATGACGATCACGCCCTCGCCGCCCTCGAAGCCGTCCATCTCGACCAGCAGCTGGTTGAGGGTCTGCTCGCGCTCGTCATGGCCGCCGCCCAGGCCGGCACCGCGATGGCGGCCGACGGCGTCGATCTCGTCGATGAAGATGATGCACGGCGCCTGCTTCTTGGCCTGCTCGAACATGTCGCGCACGCGGCTGGCGCCGACGCCGACGAACATCTCGACGAAATCCGAACCGGAGATCGAGAAGAACGGCACCTTGGCCTCGCCGGCGATGGCCTTGGCCAGCAGCGTCTTGCCGGTACCCGGCGGGCCAACCATCAGCACGCCGCGCGGGATCTTGCCGCCGAGGCGCTGGAACCGCGACGGATCGCGCAGGAACTCGACCAGCTCCGACACTTCTTCCTTGGCCTCGTCGCAGCCGGCGACGTCGGCGAAGGTGATCTTGGTCTGGTCTTCCGACAGCAGCTTCGCCCGCGACTTGCCGAACGACATCGCGCCCTTGCCGCCGCCCTGCTGCATCTGCCGCATCATGAACAGGAAGAAGCCGATGATCAGCAGCACCGGCAGGAAGTTGATGAGGATATAGAGCAGCGAGGGGCCGCTCGACGGCGGCGCCTGGCGGATCTCGACGCCGTGGTTGATCAGGTCGTTCATCAACCCTTCGTCGCGACGCGGCGCGATCACGGTGCCGCGCGTGCCGTCGGCGCGCTCGAACGAGATCGAACGCTCGTCCTCGGCGATGTCGACCTTGTTGACGCGGTCGCGCCGTACTTCCTCCATGAACTGCGAGTACACCACTTCCTGGGTGCCGACCGTGCGTGGGCTGAAGCTCTGGAACACCACCATCAGTACGACGGCGACGACGACCCAGAGCATCAGATTCTTGACGAGATCGTTCATGGAGTTTTCTGCATTCCGAAATTGAGCGGTGCAAACCGCGTGTCTCACCGACCGATGGTACAACCCCCGGTCACGTCGCCCTGCCCGCATCGCGGAACATCCTGTCCCGCCGCCGCGTCGCGATCACTTCGTCGCGGCGCGCTTGCCCTGGGCCAGTGCATAGACCTCGGGGGAGCGTTGCCGCGATGCCGCGGGCTTGCGGATCACCACCTTGTCGTAGCGGCGGCGCAGGTCGCGGACGTAGTCGTCGAAACCCACGCCCTGGAACAGTTTGATGAGGAAGGCGCCACCGGGGCGGAGGTGGTCGTCGGCGAAGGTCATCGCCAGCTCGGCCAGGTGCATGGCGCGGGGCTGGTCGACGGCGTCCATACCACTCTTGTTGGGGGCCATGTCCGACAACACAAGGTCTACCGGGCGACCATCCAGCATGGCCTCGAGGCCCGATAACACCGCATCCTCCCTGAAATCCCCATGAAGAAACTCCACCCCGGCCAGCGGTGGCATCTCGAGGATGTCGAGGGCGATGACGCGGCCACTGTCGCCAAGCGCATGGCGGACCCACTGCGACCAGCCACCAGGGGCGGCGCCGAGGTCGACCACCGTCATCCCGGGCTTGAGCAGGCGGTCGCGTTCGACCAGCTCCTCGAGCTTGTAGGCCGCGCGCGAGCGCATCCCCTCCGACTGTGCCCGCTTCACGAACGGATCGGAGAAGTGCTCCTTGAGCCAGCGTTGACTGCTTTTGCTGCGCGACGACATGGAAAGACGACGACGCGGGGCGCCGGCGGGATCTGGAGGACGGGGCCGGCATGATACTCTGCCCTCCCTTCAGCCGCCCGTCTCCGCACTGCATGAGTATCACCCTCACTGCCTCCCAGACCCGATTCCTGCGCGGCCAGGCGCACGAGCTGCGTACCGTTCTTCAGGTGGGAGGCAAGGGCGTTACCGATCCATTGCTTGCGGAACTCGATGGCCTGCTCGAACACCACGAACTGCTCAAGGTGAAGGTGGCCGCGGCCGACCGCGACGAGCGCGACGCGCTGGTGGATGCCCTGGTGACCGGCAGTGGCGCGGCGCTGGTGCAGCGCATCGGCAACGTCGCGATCCTGTACCGACCGGGCAAGGACAAGCGCCGCATCGTGCTGCCGCGCCCCTGAGCGCCGGCCGGGCAACGCTCCGGTTCCATAGCAGCGGGCCGATTCCATGCAGCTGACACTCGAAAATCCGGACTTCGACTACTTCCTGCGCGGGGCCAACGGCAGCGCGGCCCTGGTCAACGACCGGCGCCTGGAGCGCAGCTTCATCGTTGCGCCCGATGCACTGGTGGAGGACTGGAACGTGGCGTCCGTGGGTGGGCTGACCGTGGCCGACCTCGAACCCGTGCTGGCGCTGCAACCGGAAGTGGTGCTGCTGGGATCGGGCAGCCACCAGGTGTTTCCGCCCGCCGAGGTGCTGGCCGCCTGCCTGGCGCGCGGGATCGGCATGGAAACGATGGCCAACGACGCGGTGGCGCGTACCTACCAGGTCCTGGCCGGCGAAGGCCGCCGGGTGGTGGCCGCGTTCGTGCTTTCGGCCGCTTGAGGCCGGAGCGGCGGCGGCCTCAGCGCCGCGGCAGGTACGACAGCGGATCCACCGGACGGCCGTTGTGGCGGATCTCGAAGTGCAGCATGTCGCGCGCGGCGCCGCTGCGGCCCATCTCCGCGATCTGCTGGCCACCGCGCACGCGCTCGCCTTCGTTGACCAGACGCGAGCGGTTGTGGCCATAGGCCGACAGCCAGTTGTCGTCATGCTTGACGATGATCAGTTCGCCGTAACCGACCAGACCGGACCCGGAGTACACCACCACGCCGTCGCCGGCGGCGCGCACCGCCTGGCCACTGGCGCCGGCGATGCCGATGCCCTGCCTGGTCGGATCGCCCTCGGTGAAACGGCTGATCAGCTGGCCGTCTGCCGGCCAGCGCCAGGCCACGCTGCTGCGCACCGGTGCGGGCGCGGGCGTGGCCGGCGTTGCGCTCGGCGGACGGGCGGTGCTGCCGCCGCCCTGGGTGCGCGGCGGCGTGGCAGGGCGTGACGCGGTCGCCGCGCCCTGCGGATACAGACGCAACCGCTGGCCCGGATAGATCGTGTACGGCGCGGCGATGCCGTTCCAGGTCGCGAGATCGAGCGGGCTGACGCCGTTGCTGGTCGCGATGCGGTACAGGGTGTCGCCGCGCTGGACGGTCACCGCCTGCCCCGGACGCGCGACCGACGTGCCCGGTCGCGACGACGCACCGTCCTCGCGCACCACCCGGCTGCTGCCGCACGCGCTCAACAAGGCCAGTGCCGCGAGGGCGGCGATGATCCGGAAAGCGTGGCGTGGCATCAGGATGGTGTCCTCACAGCGATGACGGGATGGAACGCGGGCGCGCCGAAGAGTGACGCGGCGCGGATGAACGCAGCGGCGACGCGCTCAGCCGAGTACGCCTGACAGCAGCGGCACGAAGCTCACCGGCGCCAGGTCGGTGCGCTCGATGGTGTCGTCGGCGAGGCGACGCAGCCGCACCAGTGTCTGCCCGCCGCTGCCGCCGACCGGCGCCACCAGCACGCCACCGGGCGCGAGCTGCGCAGTGAGCGCGTCCACCAGCGCGGGTGCGGCGGCGGTGACGATGATGCCGTCGAACGGCCCGTTCTCGGTCCAGCCGATGCGGCCGTCGTCGTGCTTGCTGCGCACGTTGAGGCCGAGCGAGCGGAAGCGCTTGCGCGCGATGCGCAGCAGCTCGCCGATGCGCTCGACGGTATGCACCTCGACCCCGAGCGCAGCCAGGATCGCGGCCTGGTAGCCGGAGCCGGTGCCGATCTCCAGCACCTTCTGCGGCATCGCGGTCTCCAGCAGCACCTCGGTCATCCGCGCGACCACCCACGGCTGCGAGATGGTCTGGCCATGGCCGATCGGCAGTGCGGTGTTCTCGTAGGCGCGGGTGGCCAGCGCCTCGTCGACGAACAGATGGCGCGGCACGGTGCGGATGGCGTTGAGCACACGCTCGTCGACGATGCCATCGTCGCGCAGGCGCTCGATCAGGCGATCCCGCACGCGTTGCGAAGTCATGCCGACCCCGAGTGCCTCGGGCTGCAGGCGCAGGCGTGGGGTCATCATGCCTTGCCGTTCCGCAGTTCTTCGGCCAGCCCGCCGACCCAGCTCGCCACCTGCTCCAGCGCCTGGTAGCGGGTGAGGTCGACGTGGATCGGGGTAATCGCGATGTTGCCGGTACGCACGGCATGGAAGTCGGTGCCGGGGCCGGCGTCGAGCTCGGCGCCGGCGGGGCCGATCCACCACCACATGCGGCCGCGCGGATCCTCCAGCGGCACGCACGGCTCGGCGCGGTGGCGGTTGCCCAGGCGGGTGACCTCGAAACCGGCGATCTCCGACCACGGCAGGTCGGGCACGTTGACGTTGAGGATGGTGTCGGCAGGCAGCGGATCCGCCTTCAGGCGCTCCACGATCTCCACCGCGGCCCGCGCGGCGGTCTCGTAGTGCTGGCCGACGTGGTCGCGTGTCACCAGCGACATCGCCACCGCGGGCAGGCCGAGGAAGCGGCCTTCCATCGCCGCGGCGACGGTGCCGGAGTAGATGACGTCGTCGCCGAGGTTGGCGGTGTTGTTGATGCCGGATACGACGATGTCGGGCTCGATCTCGAGCATGCCGGTGATCGCCACATGCACGCAGTCGGTGGGCGTGCCGTGCACGCGCCAGGTGGTCTCGTCGACCTGGATCACCCGCAGCGGCATGTCCAGCGTCAGCGAATTGCTGGCGCCGGAGCGGTCGCGGTCGGGGGCGACGATCAGGACGTCGTGGCCGGCGCCACGCAGGCCCTCGGCAAGGATGCGGATGCCCGGCGCGTCCACGCCGTCATCGTTGCTCACCAGTACTCGCATGAACCGCTCTGCCGTGCCTCGCGTCGTGTAGATGCGGGCCATGATAGCGGATGTAGCCGGGGGCGCCCGGCGCGTCGCCGCGACACGCACGGCACATGCCGGACGACGACCGTGATTTGGCTAGACTGCGTCGATGTCAACCAAACGCCCGCCGCCCGACGACGACGATGCCGCCCTGTTCCGCGCGGCGATCGGCCCGGTGCGCGAGCACACACCCACGCCTGCTGCGCCCGGGCTGGCGCGACCGCGACCCCGGCCACGCGCGCGCATGGCCGAGCGTGACGAAACCGAGGCGCGTGGCGAGTTTCGCAGGCTGCTCGAGGATGGACCGCTGGAAGCCGGACTGCTCGCCGGCGACAGCGTGGGCTACCGCCGCGACGACGTGCCGCCGCGGGTACTCAAGCGGCTCGCACGCGGGCAGTACGCGGCCCAGGACGAGCTCGACCTGCATTTCGCCAACGTGGTGCAGGCCGAAGCGATGCTGCGCCAGTTCCTCGCCGAGGCGCGCGACCACGGCTACGGCTGCGTGCGGGTGATCCACGGCAAGGGCCGACACGCCGATGGCACGCCGGTCCTGAAAAACCTGGTCGACCGGCTGCTGCGGCATCGCGCCGACGTGCTGGCCTATCATTCGGCACCGCCCGCCCAGGGGGGCACCGGCGCGGTACTGGTGCTGTTGCGACCGCGCTGATCAGCGCACAACAGCGCGCCGCACCGACGATCCGGCGCGACGCGCAACCCCACACACGGATCGTCACTCCACGCGGGCGGCGACGTGCTTCGGCGGCGGGTTGACCCAGTGCACCAACAGGCCACGGCGACGGGCTTCGGCGTTGACGCGGGCGATGTATTCGCCGTCGTCGTGCATCAGGTTGGGCTGCACATCGGGCCGCGCAGACGGCGCGGTCGAACTCGCCATCGGCCCACTGCTTGCGCAGGCGGCGAGTGCAAGGACGAGCAGGACGGGTACGAAACGGCACAGGGTGCGCATGGCGGCTCCTCCGACCCCGCCCCCGCGGGGCCTTACCCCGCTTATACGCCGCTGCCCGTCGCGCTCCAGTGCCATGCCCGCGCAATCCGACGGACGGCGCGCGCGGCTCCCGGGCGGGTTCCGAACCTCAGTCGAGGCTGCCGACGGTGGTCACGAGTTCGCGCAGCACGGTCGTCGCGTAGGCACCCGGTGGCAGGGCGAACCGCAGTTCCAGCACATCGTCGCCGCGCCAGTCCCAGGCCAGGTCCTGCGGGCGCAGCCGTGTCGCGCGGCGCTCCTGCTTCAGGCCTTCGCGTTCGAGCCCTGCACGCAACGCCAGCGCCTCCTCGGCGCCCAGCGCGTCGCATTCGAGGCGTAGCGCGGCACCGGTCGCCCTGGATTCGCCGCGCCCCCACAGCGGTGCGGTAGGATGGATGTCGAACGCCGCCAGCCGCGTCATCAGGGAGTCGTCCAGCGGCTCCGGCCCGAACACGCTGCGGCTGCCGTCGAGCATCCACACCTCGCCTTCCAGCGCACGGTCCCAGCAGTCCTGTTCGACACGCAGTGCGAGGACGCGATTGAACAGCTCCGAGCGCGCCGCGGAGATCAACATCGAGCGCTCCTCGCGACGCATGCGGCGTCCGGACCGGCCGCCTGCACTGGCGAACATCGCCAGCGCCTGCGTCACGTTGGCGCCGCCGCGCCCGAACCGCTGCTCGCCGAAGTAGTTCGGCACCCCGCGTGCAGCGAGTGCGGCCAGCCGCGCCTCCGCGGCATCGCGATCGCCACGCACCTCGCGCAGCACCAGCACGAAGGCATTGCCGGCCAGCGCCCCACGCGGCAACTTGCGCGAATGCCGGTGCGCCTCGAGCACCCGCAGCCCCTGGACCTGGAGCGTGTCGAGCGCCGGCGCCTCGCGACCCGGCAGGTGCAGGGTGAAGCGCTGGCGCGTGATCGCGTGGCGGTCCTTGAGGCCCGCGTAGCCGATCGCGTCGACCTCGATGCCGGCCCAGGCGGCGAGGGCACGCGCGGCGAACGCGGTGTTCATGCCGCGCTTCTCCACCGTCAGCAACAGGTGTTCACCGGCGCCGCTGGCCTCGAACGCATCCACCTCGTCGACGCGGAAGTCCTCGTCCTGCGCGCGGATACGCGCTTCCAGTACCGGCCCGCCGAGCGCATGGGGCAATTGCGCGGCCGCGGTCGTCACTGCGCGACCAGCAGGCAGACCACCTGCGCGGCGATGCCCTCGCCGCGACCGATGAAACCCATCTTCTCGCTGGTGGTGGCCTTGACGCTGATCGCACCGGCGTCGATGCCGAGGTCCACGGCCATCGCCTCGCGCATGTCCTGTGCGTGCGGGCCGATCTTCGGCCGTTCGCAGACCACGGTGATGTCGGCATTGCCCACGCGCCAGCCGCGTTCGGCGATCAGCGCGGCGCAGTGGCGCAGGAACGCGCGGCTGTCGGCATCTTTCCACTGCGGGTCGGATGGCGGGAAGTGCACGCCGATATCGCCCAGTGCCAGCGCGCCGAGCATCGCGTCGCACAGCGCGTGGATGGCGACGTCGCCATCGCTGTGCGCGACCAGCCCGCACTCATGCGGAATGCGCACGCCGCCAACCACGACGTGGTCGCCCTCGCCGAAGGCGTGGACGTCGTATCCCTGGCCGATGCGGATGGGGGGAATGGCTGGCATGTCTGTCGTTCCGTGTGGCGATGAGCGGGCGGCAGCTTGCCATGCGATGGCTGGCCCTGCCGGTTGTTCTTCGTGCCGCGGACTGGTGCGGGAAGACCCGCCTTCAAGCACCGCGCCGCGACAGCACGAACTCGAAGCGTTCCAGGTCGGCGGGCGTCGTGATCTTGAAGTTGTCCTCGCTGCCCTCGACCAGCAGCGGACGCGCGCCCTGGCGCTCCATCGCCATCGCCTCGTCGGTGATCTCGACACCGGCGTCTTCGGCGGCGCTCAGCGCGCGGGTGAGTTGCAGGCGGCGGAACAGTTGCGGGGTCAGCGCGCGCCACAGGCGCTCGCGCGGTTCGGTGCCGTCGATGCCGCCATCGTCACCGGCACGCTTGAGGGTGTCGCGCACCGGCGCGGCGAGGATCGCACCCACCGGATCCTCGCGTCCGCGTTCAAGCAGGGCGGCAAGATCGGCCAGCCCGAGGTTCGGTCGCGCCGCATCGTGGACGAGGACGAAATCATCGGCGCGCACGTCGGCAGGCAGTGCCTGCAGGCCGGCGAGCACCGAGGCCGCGCGCGAGGCGCCGCCCGTGCAGGTGAGCAGCGGCCGGCCGGCGTACTCCGTCCAGCCCGGCCACAGGGTGTCGTCGGCCGCGAGCACGACCACCGCGCCCTGCACCGCCGGGTGCGCGAACAGCGCCTGCAATGCATGCGCGATCAGCAACTCGCCAGCGGCCTCGAGATACTGCTTGGGCCGCCCGGCGCCGAAGCGGGTGCCGCGACCGGCCGCCGGAAGCACCGCCCAGGTCATGGCGCGTCCTGCAACGGCGCTTCGCCGGGCTCGGGATCTTCCGGATCGGCGGGATCGCGCGGCGCCGCGGGCGGGATCGCTGGCGCGGGCGCGTCCACCACCCGGTAGAACACTTCGCCGGGGCGGACCATTCCCAGCTCGCTGCGCGCACGCTCCTCGACCGCGGCTTCGCCGGTTGGGGATTTCAGGTCGGCGACTTCGGCGGCGAGTGCGGCGTTGCGCTCCGCCAGCCCCGAGTTCTGCCGCGCCTGCTGGTCCACGCGCGCCTGCAGCTCGGCCACGTCACGGTTGCCGCCGGTGCCGAACCACAGCCGGTACTGCAGCCATCCCAGCAGGACGACCAGCAGTACCAGCAGGATGCGCAGGACGCGCATGCAGGGCCGCGGTCAGCGCTTGAGCGAGACGAACGCGTCGCGACCGGCGAAGCGGGCCTGTGCCCCCAGCGCCTCCTCGATGCGCAGCAGCTGGTTGTACTTCGCCACGCGGTCGCTGCGGCACAGCGAACCGGTCTTGATCTGCGTGGCGGTGGTGGCCACGGCGATGTCGGCGATCGTGGTGTCCTCGGTCTCGCCCGAACGGTGCGAAACCACGGCCGCATAGTTCGCCGCGTCGGCCATCGCGATGGCTTCGAGCGTTTCGGTCAGCGTGCCGATCTGGTTGACCTTGATCAGGATCGCGTTGGCGGTCTTCGAGTCGATGCCTTCCCTGAAGATGCGCGGGTTGGTCACGAACAGGTCGTCACCGACGAGCTGCACGCGATCACCGACGCGATCGGTGAGCTGCTTCCAGCCGGTCCAGTCGTCCTCGGCCATGCCGTCCTCGATGGTGATGATCGGGTACTGCGCGACCCAGTCGGCGAGGAAGTCGACGAACTGCTCGCCGGTCAGGCGCTTGTTCTCGCCGACCAGGTGGTACTTGCCGTTGTCGTGGAACTCGCTGGAGGCGACGTCGAGGCCGAGCAGCACGTCGTCGCCGGCGCTGTAACCGGCCTTGCCGATCGCCTCGAGGATGGTGTCGAGTGCTTCGACATTGCTGCGGAAGTCCGGGGCGAAGCCGCCCTCGTCACCGACCGCGGTCGACAGGCCCTGGCCCTTCAGCACCGCCTTCAACGCATGGAAGATTTCGGTGCCCGCACGCAGCGACTCGGCAAAGGAGCCGAAGCCGACCGGCAGCACCATGAATTCCTGGAAATCGACGTTGTTGTCGGCATGCGCACCGCCGTTGATGATGTTCATCATCGGCACCGGCAGCACCGGCGTGCGGTCGCCTGCCAGCAGCTTCCACAGCGGGATCCTCTTCGCCGCCGCCACCGCGTGGGCATTGGCCATCGACACGCCCAGCAGTGCGTTGGCGCCAAGCCGCGCCTTGTTCTCGGTGCCGTCGAGGTCGATCAGGCGCTTGTCGAGACCCGACTGGTCGGCTGCGTCGAAGCCCCTGAGCGCATCGGCGATCGTGCCGTTGACGTTGGCGACCGCGCGGCTGACGCCCTTGCCCAGGTAGCGGGTCCTGTCGCCATCGCGCAGCTCCACCGCCTCGCGCGCGCCGGTGGAGGCACCGGAGGGCACGGCGGCGCGGCCGAAGCTGCCGTCCTCCAGGGTCACTTCGGCTTCGAGGGTGGGATTGCCGCGGCTGTCGAGGATCTCGCGGGCATGGACGGATGCGATTTTCATTTCAGCTCAGCGCTTTGTGGTAGTTGGAGAGGAAATCGGAGGTCGGCAGGCAGGCGCCTGCGGTGGCCTGTGCTTCGAAATGGTAGACGTAGGCCAGCGCGCGCGCCCGGTCGATCGGGCGCGCCGGCTCCCAGCCGGAAACGGCCTGGAAGGATCGCATGATCGTCTGCGCATCATCGCCGGCCGCGGCCAGCGCCGCGCGGGCCGGCGCATCGGCCGGCAACAGCAACAACGCCTGTGCACGCATCTCGCCGGCCAGCCCGAGCGCCTGCAGCGCGACGACCGCCTGTGCGGGCGTGCGCCGGTCGCGGCTGCGCTCCACGCATTCGCGCAGCGCGTCGATGGCCACGGCGAAGCGGTTCCATTCGTCGGCGTCGAGCGGCGCGATATCGGCGGGCGTAGGCGCGGCCGCCGCCTCAGGCCCGGCCTGCCGTGCGTGCGCCGGGACCACCATGGCCACCGCGACCAGCGCGGCGATCACCATGGCGTGGCGCCAGCGGCGCGGGTCAGCCCAGGGTCGACTCAAGGAAGCCACCCTGCTTGGCGACGCGATCCAGCGCCTGCATCGTTTCCAGCAGCGCGCGCATGCTGGCCAGCGGCCAGGCGTTGGGCCCGTCGGACAGCGCCCTGGCGGGATCCGGATGGGTTTCCATGAACACACCGGCCACGCCGACCGCGACCGCGGCGCGTGCCAGCACCGGCACGAATTCGCGCTGGCCGCCACTGGACGTGCCCTGTCCGCCCGGCAGCTGCACCGAATGGGTGGCGTCGAACACCACCGGGCAGCCGGTGTCGCGCATCACGCTGAGCGAGCGCATGTCGCTGACCAGGTTGTTGTAGCCGAAGCTCGCGCCGCGCTCGCAGACCATGATCTGCTCGTTACCGGTGGACTTCGCCTTCTCCACCACCGGCTTCATGTCCCACGGCGACAGGAACTGGCCCTTCTTGATGTTGACCGGCTTGCCCGCCGCGCAGACCTTCTTGATGAAGTCGGTCTGCCGCACCAGGAACGCCGGGGTCTGCAGCACGTCGACGACGCTGGCGACCTCGTCCATCGGCGTGTATTCGTGCACGTCGGTGAGCACCGGCACGCCGATCTGCCGCTTGACCTCCGACAACACGCGCAGGCCCTCCTCCATGCCCGGACCACGGAAGCTGGTGCCCGAGGTGCGGTTGGCCTTGTCGAAGCTCGACTTGAAGATGAAGTTGATCCCGAGCGCGCCGGTGATCTCCTTCAGCTGCCCGGCGACATCGAGCTGCAGCTGCTCGCTTTCGATGACGCAGGGGCCGGCGATCAGGAAAAACGGCTGGTCGAGGCCGACTTCGAATCCACAGAGGTTCATGCGGGAGCCTTTTATTGCCGCGATCTACGCGGAGCGCGGATGGAACGGAAACGGGTGCACGGAAGGATGGCAACAGCCGCTCATGCCGTCTCCATCTCACGCGCGGTACCCGCGGCGGCGACCTTGCAATCGCGCGCGGCGCGGACGAAGCCGACGAACAGCGGATGGCCGCCGCGCGGCGTGGACAGGAATTCGGGATGCGCCTGGCAGGCCAGGAACCACGGATGGCCCGGGAGTTCCACCATTTCCACCAGCAGGTCGTCCATCGACTTGGCGGAAATCACCAGGCCGGCATCCTCGAGGTGGGTGCGATAGCGGTTGTTGAACTCGTAACGGTGGCGATGCCTCTCGCCGACCACGTCCTTGCCGTACATCCGGTGCGCAAGGGTGCCCGGCTTGACCCGCTGCTCCTGCAGGCCCAGGCGCATGGTGCCGCCGAGGTCCGACTCCTCGCTGCGCAGCTCGACCTCGCCGGTGCGCGTGCGCCACTCGGTGATCAGGCCGATCACCGGATGCGGCGTCTGGCGGTCGTTCTCGGTGCTGTTGGCGCCCTCGAGCCCGGCGAGGTTGCGGGCCACGTCGACCACCGCCGCCTGCATGCCGTAGCAGATGCCGAAATACGGGATGCCGCGCTCGCGCGCATGCTGCGAGGCCAGCACCTTGCCCTCGAAGCCGCGGTCGCCGAAGCCGCCGGGCACGAGGATGCCGTCGGCACCGGCAAGCACCTGCGCCGCGCCATGGCGCTCGAGGTCCTGCGATTCCACCCAGTGCAGGTTGACGCGGGTGCGCTGGCGGATGCCGCCGTGCCGCAGTGCCTCGCCGACCGACTTGTAGGCGTCCTTGTGGTCGACGTACTTGCCCACCACGGCGATGGTGACCTCGTCGACCGGCTGCTCGGTTGCATCGACCACGTCGATCCACTCCGACAGGTCCGCATGCTCGGCCGCGCGGTCGCCGAGCTGCAGGCGCTCGACGATCAGCTGGTCCAGGCCCTGCGCGTGCAGCCACATCGGCAGCTTGTGGATGTTGTCGAGGTCGACCGCGGAGATCACCGCGCGCTCGGGCACGTTGGTGAACGAGGCGATCTTGCGGCGCTCGCCGTCGGGCAGCGGCTGCTCGCTGCGGCAGACGAGGATGTCGGGCTGGATGCCGATCGAGCGCAGCTCCTTGACCGAGTGCTGGGTCGGCTTGGTCTTCAGCTCGCCGGCGGCGGCGATGTAGGGCACCAGGGTGAGGTGCATGAAGACGGCCTTCTCGGCACCGCGGTCGGTGCGGATCTGGCGGATCGCCTCCAGGAAGGGCAGCGACTCGATATCGCCGACGGTGCCGCCGATCTCCACCAGCGCCAGGTCGTAGCCCTGGGTGGCTTCATCGATCGCGCGCTTGATCGCGTCGGTGATGTGCGGGATCACCTGCACGGTGGCGCCCAGATAGTCGCCGCGACGTTCCTTGCGGATCACGCTCTCGTAGATCTTGCCGGCGGTGATCGAGTTCTTGCCCGACAGGCGCACGTTGACGTAGCGCTCGTAGTGGCCGAGGTCGAGGTCGGTCTCGGCACCGTCGTCGGTGACGTACACCTCGCCATGCTGGAACGGGCTCATCGTGCCCGGATCGACGTTGATGTACGGGTCGAGCTTCATCATCGTCACCCGCAGCCCGCGCGCCTCGAGGATCGCGGCAAGCGAGGCGGCGGCGATGCCCTTCCCGAGGGAAGACACCACGCCGCCGGTGACGAAAACGAGCGGGGTGACGGAACGCAGAGGGGATGTCATGGGCACAGCGGTCGCTGGAAAGCCCCATTCTACAGGTTGCCGGCAGACCTCGCCCGACCACCAGCTGTCGGCCGGAACGGAAACGGGCGCCCTCCGCAGAAGGCGCCCGCTGTTGACCGGTCTTGAACTGTGGCGACCGACGTCGCACCGGTGGATCAGGCCGGATCTTCTTCCTCGAGCTCGTCGCGGACCTGCTCGGCGTCCTCGGCCTTCCTATCGGCATGGTCGGCATGCTTCTCGGCATGGTCGGCATGGGCTTCAGCCTGCTCGGCCTGCTGCTCGGCCGCCCAGGCGGACTCCTCGGCCTGCACCTCGGCCGCGGTGGCGGCTTCAGCCGACTGCGCCGCAGCGCGCTCGGCATCGCGCAGCGCCTCCTGGTCGACTTCCTGGGCAAAGGCCATCGGCGATGCCAGGGCGGCGCCCACCAGGGCGGTCAGGAGGATGTTGTGCTTCTTCATGGGTGTCTCCGTTTGGCAGTAACGCAGCGATCGCGGCGGAAAGTGCCGTGCTGCGACAGCGCCAAAGGAGCACATCGAGTCCGGCCATTGGCTGAACAACAACGGCTTAACATCAAGCCCACACGATCTTCACGAAAGCGGTCAGAACCAGTTCGTAAACAGGTGTTCACCCGGGTTGTCCTGCAAACGGTTTCCGTGCTGGGCCAGCCGTGGTGTGCGCGAAACCGCGACCGCCCAGTACCATGCGCGACTGCCTTACCCGGTCGCCGCAACGCATGAACAACCGCTACAACGCCGCCGACATCGAAGTGCTGTCCGGACTCGATCCGGTCAAGCGCCGCCCCGGCATGTACACCGACACCACGCGCCCCAACCACCTGGCGCAGGAAGTCATCGACAACGCCGTCGACGAAGCCCTGGCCGGGCACTCGCGGGTGATCGAGGTGACGCTCTACAAGGACGGCAGTTGCGAGGTCTCCGACGACGGCCGTGGCATGCCGGTCGACATCCACCCGGAGGAAGGCATTCCCGGCGTCGAGTTGATCCTGACCCGCCTGCACGCCGGCGGAAAGTTCAACAACCGCAACTACACCTTCTCCGGCGGCCTGCACGGCGTGGGCGTGAGCGTGGTCAACGCGCTGTCGACACTGGTGGAAGTGCACATCAAGCGCGACGGCCAGGAACACCGCATCACCTTCCGCAATGGCGATCGCGCCACCGCGCTCGAAGTCGTGGGCACGGTCGGCCGGAAGAACACCGGCACCCGCGTGCGGTTTTGGCCGGATGCGAAGTATTTCGACACCGGGAAATTCAACCTGCGCGCGCTGCGCCACCTGCTGCGCGCCAAGGCGGTGCTGTGTCCGGGCCTGACCGTGAAGCTGACCGACGAGGCCAGCGGCGAACAGGACAGCTGGTACTACGAGGACGGCCTGCGCGATTACCTGCGTGGCGAACTGGCCGGGCGCGAAGTGCTGCCGGCGGAGCTGTTCGTCGGCCGGCTCGGGCGCGAGACCGAGGCCGCGGACTGGGCGGTCGGCTGGGTGGCGGATGGCGAGCTGGTGCAGGAGAGCTACGTCAACCTGATCCCGACCGCGCAGCACGGCACCCATGTCAACGGCCTGCGCACCGGCTTCACCGACGCGCTGCGCGAGTTCTGTGACTTCCGCAACCTGCTGCCGCGTGGGGTGAAGCTTGCGCCGGAAGACGTGTGGGACCGGGTGTCCTTCGTGCTGTCGATGAAGATGACCGACCCGCAGTTCTCCGGGCAGACCAAGGAGCGGCTGTCGTCGCGCCAGGCCGCCGGTTTCGTCGAGGGCGCCGCGCACGACGCCTTCAGCCTGTGGCTCAACCAGCACGTCGAACTCGGCGAGAAGATCGCGCAGCTGGCGATCGAACGCGCCAGCGCGCGGCTCAAGACCGAGAAGCAGATCGTCCGCAAGAAGGTCACCCAGGGCCCGGCGCTGCCCGGCAAACTGGCCGACTGCATCAGCCAGGACCTGTCGCGCACCGAGCTGTTCCTGGTCGAGGGTGACTCCGCCGGCGGCAGCGCACGGCAGGCGCGCGACAAGGACTTCCAGGCGATCCTTCCGCTGCGCGGCAAGATCCTCAACACCTGGGAAGTGGCCAGCACGTCGGTGCTTGCGTCCGACGAGGTGCACAACCTCGCCATCGCCATCGGTTGCGACCCGGGCAAGGACGACATCTCGGGGCTGCGCTACGGCAAGGTGGTGATCCTCGCCGACGCCGATTCCGACGGGCTGCATATCGCCACGCTGCTGGCGGCGTTGTTCCTGCGCCACTTCCCGGCACTGGTCGCGGCCGGTCACATCTTCGTGGCGATGCCGCCGCTGTTCCGCGTCGACGTCGGCAAGCAGGTCTTCTATGCCCTCGACGAGGAGGAGAAGCGGCTGCTGCTGGAGAAGATCGAGCGCGAGAAGATCAAGGGCCAGGTCAACGTGACCCGCTTCAAGGGCCTGGGCGAGATGAATCCCTCACAGCTGCGCGAATCGGCGATCCATCCCGACACGCGCCGCCTGGTGCAGCTCACCAACGATGACGACCTCGCCACCCGCGGCCTGATGGACATGCTGCTGGCGAAGAAGCGCGCGGGCGACAGAAAGGCGTGGTTGGAAACGAAGGGCGATCTGGCGACGCTGGAGGTCTGAGCGCGGGCGCGTCAGTGGCGCCGGCCGTGGCGACGGCCCGTACATCACGGCAGCGGCACGCACTGCCTGGCGCGGTTGGAAACGAAGGGCGATCTGGCCACGCTGGAGGTCTGAGCGCGGGCGCGTCAGTGGCAACGGCCCGCGCCTCGCCGTAACGGAACGCCGCAAGGCGTGGCGGGAGACCGAAGGTCGCGCGCCACGCTCACCCGTCACGGGTGCGGTACAGCCGGCACGTTGTCAGGCGATGCTCTCGACGATCCCGCCCTCGACCCGCAGCGCGGCGCCGGTGGTGGCGCTGGCCTGCGGCGACGCGATGTACACGCTCATCGCCGCGACCTCGTCCGGATCGGCGAAGCGGCGCAGCAGTGACGACGGGCGGTTCTCGGCCAGGAACAGCGTTTCCATCTCCGCCGCGCCGACGCCGCGCTCCGCGGCGAGGTCGGCCATCATCTGCACCGCGCCTTCGGTACGCGTCGGTCCTGGCAGGATGCTGTTGACGGTGACGCCGGTGCCGGCGAGCACCTTGGCCAGGCCGCGCGACAGGCCCTGCAGTGCCGCCTTGCTGACGCCGTAATGCACCATCTCGGTCGGGATGTTGAGCGCGGACTCGCTGGACACGAACTGGATCCGGCCCCAGCCACGCTCGCGCATGCCGCGGGCGTAGTGGCGACCCAGACGCACGCCGCTCATGACGTTGACCTGCCAGAACCCGTCCCACAGCGCGTCGTCGATATCGAAGAACTCCTGCGCGCCATAGATGCCGAGGTTGTTGACCAGGATGTCGGCATCGGGGCGCGCGGCCACCAGCGCGGCGCAGCCTTCCGCGGTGCCGACATCCGCGACCACGCCGGTGGCGTCATCGCGGTTGGCGGTCTCGCGCAGCGCGGCAAGCGCGGTATCCACGCGCGCCCGGGTGCGGCCGACGATGGTGACGGTCGCGCCCGCCCGGGCCAGGCCGGTGGCGATGGCAAGGCCGATGCCGCCGGTGGACCCGGTGACGATGGCGGTCTTGCCGGACAGATCGATCTTCATGGGGAATCTCCTGTGGTCCGCGGCGTGTCAGCCGAAGCGGAATGCGGAAAGGGTGGTCTTCATGACTTCCTCGGAATAGACCTTGCGGCCTTCCGAACCGGCACTGGCGCCGGCGGCGACCAGCAGCGGCAGCAGGTGCTCCTCGCCGCCCGGCGGATGGCTGTCGCGGGCGTGCGGGGCGCTGGCCCAGTCCGCCAGCAGGGCCTCGCGCCGTGGCGTCGTGCTCTCGACCGCTTCGGTCAGCCATGCGTCGAACTTCGCCGACACCGGGGTATAGCGTGGATCGCCATAGCCGCGCATGTTGTGGAAGCTCATGCCGCTGCCGACGATCAGCACGCCCTCGTCGCGCAACGCGGACAGCGCGCGTCCGGCCTGGATGTGGGCAGCCGGGTCGAGGTCGCGACGCAGCGAGAGCTGGATCACCGGAATGTCCGCCTTCGGGAACATCAGCTTGAGCGGGATGAACATCCCGTGGTCGTAGCCGCGGGCCGGGTCGACCCGCGCCCGCTGCCCGCCCTCCTCCAGTTGCTGCACGATGCGCGCGGCCAGCTGCGGCTCGCCGGGTGCCGGATAGGTGAGTTCGTAGGTGTGGGGCGGGAACCCGTTGTAGTCGTAGATCAGGCCGGGCCGCGCATGGCCGGTGGTGCTGAAGGCCGGCTCCAGCCAGTGGCCGGACACCAGCACGATCGCGCGGGGGGTCGCCGGCAGCGTGTCGGCGATGCCCTTTAGGAACGTCGCCATGCGCGTCCAGGTGTCGGCGGGGTTCCAGTCCATGAAGAAGCATGGGCCGGCGCCGTGCGGAACGAACAGGACGGGCATGCGCGGATCGCGATTCGCACCCGGCGTGCCCGTATCGATTGCGGAAGTGGTGTCGGGATTCATGGCGGACAGTATCGGCTCACCGCGAAACGGTTAGAACCGGGCAATCCAGACCAACACCTCACACCTGCAGTGTTAGATTGCCTGCATGGACCGGATCACCAGCATGCGCGTCTTCGTGCGCGCCGCCACCGACGGCAGCCTGTCCGCCGCCGCGCGGCATCTGGGCATGTCGCCGGCCATGGCCACCAAGCACGTCAACGCGCTGGAAGCGCGGCTGGGCGTGAAGCTGTTCCATCGCACCACCAGGCGCCTGGCGCTGACCGAGGCGGGCGGCGATTACCTCGAAGCCTGCCTGCGGATCCTGCCCGACATCGACGAAGCCGAGGCAGCGGTCGCCTCGCAGCGGATCAAGGCCAGTGGCCTCTTGCGGATGAACGTGCCGCTGTCGTTCGGCCACAGCTTCGTGGCGCCGCTGATCCCCGAATTCAGCCGCCGGCATCCCGAGGTGACCATCGAACTGGGGCTGAGCGATGCGGAACTCGACATCATCGCCGGCAGCTGGGACCTCGCGATCCGTATCGGCCGCCTGGCCGACAGTCCGCTGCAGGCACGTCGCCTGGGCGACAGCCCGATGCGGGTCTGCGCTTCGCCGGCCTATCTCGACCAGCGCGGCATGCCGCGGCGCGTGGCCGAACTGGTCCATCACAACTGCCTGGGCTACACGCTGTCGGCGATGCAGGGTCGCGGCCACTGGGCGTTCGGCATCAATGGCGAGGTGCGCGTGCCCGCCACCGGCAACCTGCTGGCCAACAATGGTGATGCGCTGGTGGCCGCCGCCGTCCGCGGCCAGGGCATCGTCTACCAGCCGGAGTTCATCGTCGGCGACGCGATCAGGCGCGACGAGCTGGTCGTCCTGGAACTGGACCAGCCGACGATGGCACTCGGCGGCATCCACGTGCTCTACCCGCCCGACCGCCGCCCGCCGGCAAAGGTGCGGGTGATGATCGACTACCTCGCCGAGGTGTTCGACGCGCAGGCCCTACCGGGCTAGCGCTGCTCGGTGGTTTCCACGACTTGGTCGGGAATCCGCCGGGTGTTGCCGACCTGGGCGAAGATCGCCGCGGAGGCCGCGGTCACCGCTCCTATACAGATGAAGGTCCAGCGGAACGCCGCCACCACCGGTTCGGCCGCATCCGCGCCGGCGTCGGTGGAGAACGCGGCCAGCAGGCCGCCGGCGGTGGCCACGCCGAGGCTCATCGCCAGCATCATCACCATCGACAGCAGGCTGTTGCCGGCGCTGGCCTGCGCACCGCCGAGATCACGCAGGGTCAGGGTGTTCATCGCGGTGAACTGCAGCGAGTTGACCGCGCCGAAGCAGGCGAACTGCACGATCAGCAGCCACAGCGGCTGCCCGGGAACGATCAGGCCGAAGCTCGCCATCGCCGCGCCGGTGAGCACGGTGTTGACCACCAGCACGTTGCGGTAGCCGAAGCGATGCACCAGCGGCACCACGATGCGCTTGGACGACATGCCGGCCAGCACCACCGGGATCATCATCATGCCGGCCTGCGCCGGCGGGTAGCCCAGCGCCACCTGCAGCAGCAGCGGGATCAGGTACGGCATGCCGCCGCTGCCCAGGCGCGAGAACAGGTTGCCGATCACGCCCACCGCGTAGGTGCGCACGCGGAACAGCGCCAGCGGGAACAGCGGCGCCTTCGCCCGCGCCGCATGCAGCCAGTAGGCGACCAGCGCCGCCAGCCCGGAGACCAACAGCACCACGATCGCGCCCCGTCGCGGGGTCTCCCCGGCCAGCGCATCGACGGACACGGACACCGCGATCATGCCGAACGCGAGCAGGCCGTAGCCCACGCCATCGAAGCGCGCGACGGGAGCGCGCAGGTCGGGCATCAGCCGCAACGCCGCGAATGCACCCAGCACGCCCAGCGGCAGGTTGATCAGGAAGATCCAGTGCCACGACGCTACCTGCACCAGCCAGCCGCCCAGCGAGGGCCCGATCAGCGGGCCCATCAGGCCCGGCACGGTGACGAAGGTCATCGCGGCGAGGAAGTCCTGCCGCGGCACCGAGCGCAGCACCGCCAGCCGTCCGACCGGCAACAGCATCGACCCGCCCACGCCCTGCAGCACGCGCGCGGCCACCAGCGTGTCCAGGCTCTGCGCGAGCGCACAGGCCAGCGAGCCGGCGGTGAACACCACGATCGCGATCAGGAACAGCCGCCGGGTGCCGAAGCGGTCGGCCAGCCAGCCCGATGCGGGGATCAGCGTCGCCACGGTCAATGCGTACGCCACCACCACCGCCTGCATGCGCAACGGCGACTGGCCCAGGTCCGCCGCCATCGACGGCAGCGCGGTGTTGACGATGGTGGTGTCCAGCATCTGCATGAACACCGCGGCCGCGACCAGCCACAGCATCGGCTTGTACGGGCGCAGGGTTTCGGAGTCAGTCATCGCGCGGAGGATGGCGACTTGCGCGTACGGCGTGCGTCAACACCGCTGTCAGTCCAGCAGCGCGGTTGCCAGCAGCTCCCGCAGCAACGGCTGCAGCCGCGCGGCGCGATCACCGTCCCACGCGAACGTCGACTCGTCCATGTAGCAGCGCTGGCTGATCTCGAGCTGGACCGCGTCGACGCCCGCAGCCGGACGCCCGTAATGACGGGTGATATGGCCGCCCTTGAAACGCCCGTTGACGGCGACGTCGAAGCCGTCCTGCGCCGCCAGCACCGCGTCGAGACGCTGCTGCAGCGCGGCCGAACAGCTCGCGCCACTGGCGGTGCCGAGATTGAGGTCGGGCAGCCGGCCCTCGAACAGCCACGGCAGCGTGCCGCGGATCGAATGCGCCTCCCACAGCACGACGCGACCATGCGCCGTGCGCAGCCGATCGAGCTCGGCGGCCAGCGCGTCGTGGTACGGCCGCCACCAGGTGTGCACCCGCGCGGCGATCTCGTCCGGCGTTGGCTCCTGCCCCGGCAGGTAGACCGGCCCGCCATCGAAGCGGCGCACCGGGCACAGGCCGGTGGTGTTCTGGCCCGGGTATAGCGAGGTGTCGTCCTCGGAGCGGTTGAGGTCGACGACGTAGCGCGAATGCGTCGGCACGAGCAGCGAAGCACCCAGTTCGCGGGCGAACGCGTACAGGCGTTCGACGTGCCAGTCGGTATCCGGCACCTCGCGGGCTTCGGGCGTCAGCCGTGCGGCGATTGCGTCCGGCACGCGGGTGCCGTTGTGCGGGATGCTGACCAGCAGCGGCGCGCTGCCGCGATGGAGATGGAAGATGTCGTCTGTCATCGCACGAGTGTAAGCCGCGCACGGAACCCGCCGGCACGTGTCAGCGCAGCAGCACCAGCTCCTCGGCGCTGGTCGGATGCAGGGCGACCGTGTCGTGCAGGTCGGCGAGCGTGGCACCCATCTTCAGGGCCACCGCGAAGCCCTGCAGGATCTCGTCGGCGGCATCGCCGAGCAGGTGGATGCCGACCACGCGCTGTTGCGCCGGCGCATCCCCGTCGGCCACGCAGACCAGCTTGAACAGGCTGCACAGCGGGCTGTCGGCCAGCGCCTGCAGCATCGGCCGGAACTTCGTGCGGTACACACGTACCGCATCGCCATGCGCCTCGCGCGCCTGCGCTTCGGTCAGTCCCACCGCACCCAGCGGCGGATGCGAGAACACCACCGTCGGGATGTCGTCGTAGTCGAGCTTCGCATCGGCCCGGCCACCGAACAGGCGATCCATCAGCCGGCGTGCGGCGGCAATCGCCACCGGCGTCAGCGTGGCCTTGCCGGTGACATCGCCGACGGCATGCACGCCATCGACGCTGGTCGTCTGCAGGGCGTCGACCTCGATGTTGCCGCGCGCATCGAGCCGCACGCCGGCGGCGTCCAGCCCGAGGTCCGCGGTGCACGCACGCCGCCCCACCGCCAGCAGCACCTGGTCGTACGGGCCGTTGCGCGCGCCATCCTTGCCCCGCACGACGATGCCGTCGCCGTCGCGCTCGAGCGCGGCGGGCTCGGCGCCCAGGCGCAGGCCGATGCCGAGATGGCGGTAGTGCTCCTGCAGCTGCTCGACGATTTCCGCATCCGACGCCGACAGCAGCCGCGCCGAGCGCGCGTGGATATCGACATCGCTGCCCAGCGCCTGCAGCACCGCGGCCAGTTCGACCGAGATATATCCCCCGCCCACCAGGGCGACGCGGGGCGGTGCCTCGTTCCAGTGGAAGAAGTCGTCGGAGACGACGCCGAGTTCGGCGCCGGGTAAATCCGGGTGCACCGGCTGCGATCCGGTGGCGATAAGCACATGGCGCGCCCGCAGGCGCACGCCGTTGCCGGTTTCCACCGTGCGCGCGTCCACCAGCCGGCCGCGCTGCGGCATCCAGACGATGCCCGCCTCGTCCAGGCGCCGGCGGTAGCTCCCGTGGATGCCGGCGATGTAGCGCTGGCGGTCGGTGATGAACTCGCGCCAGGCGAACGCGGGGCGCGGCGGTACGTCGAAACCGAGGTCGGCGGCCTGGCCGATGCGGCTGGCGAGGTCCGCCGCGAGCCACATCGCCTTCTTCGGCACGCAGCCGGCGTTGACGCAGGTGCCGCCGAGTTCGGAGGGTTCCAGCAGCGCCACGCGTGCACCGTGGGCCGCCGCGCGGAAGGCGCCGGCAAGCCCGCCGGAACCGCCACCGATGACGACGAGGTCGAACTCCATCGGATCGCGCGCGCTCATCCGAAGCGCGCCGGGTCGAAGGGTTTCGGATCGAGGTGGGGCTCGCTGCCGGCGAGCAGTTCGGCGATGAGTCGCCCGGTCGCCGCGCTCATGCTCACGCCCAGCATCCCGTGGCCGGTGGCCAGCCACACGTTCCGGTGCGCCGGCGCGCGACCGATCAGCGGCATGTCGTCGATCGACAGTGGGCGCCAGCCGTACCACTCCTCCAGCTTCTGCGGGCCGACCGGCTCATGCAGGTATTCGGCCGCGCCGCGTTCGAGTGCATCGAGCCGGCGGCGGTTGAGGCTGGTGTCGTAGCCGGAGAACTCCATCGTGCTGCCGAGGCGGTAGCCGCTCTCCCACACGGTCACGCAGACGCTGCGTTCCTTGAGCACGATCGGCCGCTTCGGCGCCAGCGATGGCCGGCTGTAGGTGATCGAGTAGCCCTTGCCCGGCTGCACCGGGATGCGCAGCCCCAGCGACTTGCCGACGCTGGGCGACCACGAGCCCGCAGCCAGCACCAGGTCGCGTCCGCGGAAGCCGCCGCGTGCGGTGGTTACCGCCACGCCATCGGCATCGGCCTTGATCGCCTGCACCGCACAGTTTTCTTCGATGACGCCACCGGCGGCGCGTACCACGCGCGCGAGCTCGGCGACATAACGGTCGGGGCGCAGCCGTGCATCGCCGGGGAAACGCACCACCCCGGCAATGCCCTCGCGCAACGACGGCTCGCCGCGCAGGTAGGTGGGACCGTCGATGATGTCGACATCGATGCCGAGCGCCCGCAGGTCGCCGGCCTCGTGCTCGAAGGCCAGCAGGTCGCGCTCGCTGCGGTAGACGTAATCGACGCCCGACGCCTCGAACTCGCAGTCCAGCCCGAATCGCGACATCCACTCCTCGAGGGCCTGCCGCGACGCCTGCAGCATGCCGGCACGCGCGACCATGGCGCGGCGCCAGTCATTCGGATTGCAGCGCCAGGCGAAGCCCAGCATCCAGCGCCACAGCACCGGATCGAGCCGCGGCTTGACGTAGAACGGCGCATCCGGCGTGAACATCCAGCCCAGTGCCTTGCCCACCGTGCCGGGTGCCGCCAGTGGCGCGGCATGGCTGGGCGTGATGGTGCCGCAGTTGCCGTGCGAGCTGCCGCAGCCGATACCGCCGGCTTCGAGGATCCGCACACCGCGCCCGGTTTCCAGCAGCGACAGTGCGCACGCCAGGCCGACCACGCCCCCACCCACGATCAGTACGTCGTCACTTCGTTCCATCACGCAAGTCTACGCGTCGACACGGCGCCGACGCAGCGGCGGACGATGCCCATAGGTACACCAGCGCCACGCCCATTCGACCGGTCCGAAGCGGAACCGCGCCAGCCACCAGCGGCTGGCCAGCACCTGCAGCGAAAACACCGCCACGGCGAACAGCAGTAGCAGCGCCGGACCCCATTGACCGAACCGGCCCAGGCCATAGCCATAGAACAGGGTCGAGGCGATCAGCGACTGCAGCAGGTAGTGGGTCAGCGCCATCCGCCCGGCGGGTGCGACGGCGTCGAGCCGGTTGCGCCAGCGCGGATCGCGCCACGCCAGCACGACCGCGGAGACCAGGCCCAGCGCCATCGGCAACGCCGCGATCTGCATCAGCGCCAGCGCGACCATCCAGCGCCCATAACCGCCCGCCTGCTCCGTATGGAGTCCGACCACCGAGACGATCGCCACGGTTGCCAGCAGTCCCGCCGGCAGGCCGATCCAGCCCATCGCGCGGTGCCAGCGCAGATGCGCATCCGCCGTCTCGATGCGCCCGCTGCGCAACAGCCAGCCGCCGGTGAGGAACAGGCCCAGCGCCATCGGCACCGCCAGGATGTCCGAGCCGATCATCGTCGACAGGTCACGCAGCCGCTGCGCGGTGACGGCGACATAACCACCTTCGGCGTAGATGCGGCCCGCCGTCATCGCGGCTTCCGTGGACGCCGGTTCGAAATCGCCGGCCAGCAGCATCACCAGGGCGAACGCCGCCCACACGCCAAGGTAAAGCGCGAGCCCGAGGTCGCGCTGGCGCGGCGGCGGCAGGCCGCGCAACGCCAGCAGCAGGAACGCCGCCAGCGCATAGGTGCGCAGGATGTCGCCGGGCCACAGCAGCGCGCCATGCAGCAGGCCGATCACCAGCAGACCCCAGGTGCGCCGCTTCCATACCGCATCCGCCACCCCGCGCTGCTGCAGCAGGGCGAAGCCGATGCCGAACAGCAGCGAGAACAGCAGCCAGGCCTTGCCGGCCACGAATACCTGGATGAACCCCGCGGCGGCCACGTCCACCCCGCCCAGGCCGCTGCGCATGCCATTGGCGAGCGTGTCGAAGGGGCGGTTGAACGTCTCCAGATTGACGACGAAGATCCCGCCCAGCGCCAGCGCGCGCAGCGCATCGAGCGCGCCGATCCGGGCCCGATCGTCGATTGGCGCCCACTGCGTCATGCCTGCCTCCCCGGTCGAGCGGCGACCTTGCCGGAGGCTGGTGGCGACGGCAAGCGCGGGGCCGCAAACACGGAGGGCCCGCGCATGGCGGGCCCTCCGGACGGTGCCGCGAGCTTCGACTCAGTGGTGGTGGCCACCCTCGCCGTGCACGTGGCCGTGCTCGATCTCCTCCGCCGATGCCTCGCGCACCTCGACGATCTCGATGTCGAACTGCAGGTCCTTGCCGGCCATCGGATGATTGAGGTCGACGTCGACCACGCTCATGCCGACCTTCTGCACGGTGACCGCACGCGGGCCGAAATTGGTGTTGAGCACCACCTGCATGCCGGCGGTGAGGCGCTGGTTGCCGAAGTGCTTCTTCGGCACGCGCTGGGTCAGGCCGTCGCGGCGCTCGCCGTAGGCGTCCTCGGCGGTGACGTCGGCCTTGAAGCTCTCGCCCGCCTCGCGTCCGTCCATGGCTTTTTCCAGCCCCGGGATGATGTTGCCGTGGCCGAACAGGATCGCCAGCGGCTCGCCGCGGTCGCGCGAGCTCTCCACCGGCTCCTGGCCCGGCTCGGCGACGGTGTAATGGAAGCGGACGACGCGGTCTTTCTCGATCTTCATTGGGCGATCCTGCTGCGCGGCATGCGCCGCGGTGGGAAGGGAGGTTGGGGCGCACGGCGCCGCGGCTTCAAATCGCCACGCCGATCGGCCAAGATGCGGCCTCGATGAGCGACGATTATCCCGGCTTCCGCCGCACCGCGCCAACCCGCGCGCGCCGGTTCACCACGACCTGGACCGCCGTCGTGCTGTCGATGGCGCTGCTGGCGGGCTGTGGCGGCAACGATGTCCGCCCCGCGCCGGCACCTGTCGCCACGCGCAGCTGGACCCCCGTCGCGCCGTCCAACCCCGCCGCCGCCAACGCCGTCGTGATCCGTGCGATCAGCCTGGTCGGCACGCCGTACCGCTTCGGCGGCAACACGCCCGAGGGCGGCTTCGACTGCAGCGGGCTGGTCAACTACGTCTATCGCGACATGCTCGACCTGCGCCTGCCGCGTTCTTCCCGCGAACTGGCGGCGGTGCAGGGCCCGCGCATCCAACCGGCCCGGCTGACGTCCGGCGACCTGGTGTTCTTCGGCAGCCGTGGCGACGTGTCCCATGTCGGCATCTATGTCGGCGAAGGCCGCTTCGTGCATGCGCCGAGCAGTGGCGGCACGGTCCGCCTCGACCATCTCGACGGCCACTACTGGCGCGACAACTATTCGGGCGCACGTCGCATTCTTTGACGGCGGCCCCTGTTCATTCAGGGAATCTCTCGCATTCATTGACGCTCTCTTAACAAACCGGCCGGTTCGGTCGTGCACCATCACGCCACGCCTACATTCCTGACTTGACGCGTGACGACAGCCGAAACCCAGCCTCACGGCCCAACCGCCGCCAGTGCGACCCGCCGGATCCGGCGGATTTCCTCCTTCATTCTCGCCAGCGCCCTCTCCGGTCTCGCCCTGCCCGTCTTCGCGGCACCCGGCCTGGCTGGCGATTCCGCCGACCAGTCGCCGATGGTGGCGACCGTCAGCCAGCACCTGGCCGACCCGTTGCCCGCGGGTGGTCCGGAGGTTCTCTTCGCCTCCGACGTCAACCAGCTGATCGCCGCCGCCGACCTGGTCCGCCAGGAATCGAAGGCACAGCCGCGCGGTGGCGTGCAGGTCCTGCTGCAGCGCGCGATGACCCTGCTCGGCACGCCGTACCGCTGGGGTGGCACCTCGCCGGAGCGCGGCTTCGACTGCAGTGGCCTGGTCAGCTACGTCTTCAGCACCGCGCTGGGGATCGAGCTTCCGCGCGTATCGCGCGACATGGCGAACTCGGGCCAGCGCGTGAACCGCGACCAACTCGACGCCGGCGACCTGGTGTTCTTCAGCCGCCGCGGCGGCCGCATCGACCACGTCGGCATCTACCTCGGCGAGGGCCGTTTCCTGCACGCCCCCCGCAGCGGCCGCGACGTCACCGTGTCCGAACTCGACACCGGCTACTGGTCGGGCAAGTTCATGCAGGCCCGGCGCGTCGCCGGCGTCTGATCCACGCATCTCCTCGTACAGGCCGCCTCCGGGCGGCCTTTTTTTTCAGCCCGCTACGCTGCAGTGCGGCTTGCCCGGCGCGGGCACGCGCGGCGATGCTCGCCGACTGCCCGGGGAGAACTCGCCATGATCCGCACCCTGCTCGCCATCCTGGCCGGCCTGGTCGTTGCCATTGCCCTGATGCTGGCAATGGAGGCGCTGGCGGCATGGCTGTTTCCGCTGCCGCTGGACGCACGCATTGCCGGCGAGGAAGACCTGGCGCGGGTGGTCGCACAGGCGCCGCCGGTCAAGCTCGCGCTGGTGCTGCTCGGCTGGTGCCTGGCGGCGCTGGCAGGCGGCTGGGTGGCGGCGCGGCTGTCGGTCGCACGCACCAGCATGGCCGCGCTCGCGGTCGGCGCGCTGATCGTCGGCGGCGTGATCCTCAACGTGATGGCGTTGCCGCATCCGGGCTGGGTGATCGCCGGCGGCCTGCTGCTGCCGTTGCCGCTGGCCTGGGTAGGCGGCCTGCTGGCGCGCCGGCGCCTGCCCACCCGGCCCCGCCGCTGACGATCCCCCGCATCCTTATCCGTTCCCGGGGAGGGGAACCGCATGCAATCCACCCTGATCACCACGCTGCTGCTGCCGCTGGCACTCGGCGTGATCATGCTCGGTCTAGGCCTCGGGCTGACCGTCGACGATTTCCGCCGCGTGGCGCGCTACCCGCGGGCCGTGCTCACCGGCCTGCTGCTGCAGACGGGTGTGCTGCCCTGGGTGGCGCTGGGCCTGGCGCTGCTGTTCCGCCTGCCGCCGGAACTCGCGGTCGGCCTGATGCTGCTGGCGGCCTCGCCCGGCGGCGCCACCGCGAACATCTACAGCCATCTCGCCCGGGGTGATGTCGCGCTCAACATCACCCTGACCGCGATCAACAGCGTGCTGTGCCTGGTCACCCTGCCGGTGATCCTCAACCTGTCGTTGCGCTTCTTCCTCGGCGAAGGCCAGTACGTGCCGCCACCCGTGCAGAAGATCGTCGAGGTGGCGACGATCATAATCCTGCCCGTGGCGATCGGCATGACCGTGCGTGCGTTGGCGCCGGCGTTCGCCGCGCGCATGGAGAAGCCCATCCGCGCGATGTCGGTGCTGGTGCTGGTGCTGCTGATCGTGGCCGCGGTATCGCAGGCCTGGGACACCCTGGTCACCTGGTTCGCCGCGGTCGGCCTCGCCTGCCTGCTGTTCAACCTCGCCAGCATGGGCATCGGCTACGCCGCGCCGGTCGGCCTGAAGCTGCCGCGGCGCCAGGCCATCGCCATCGCGATGGAAATCGGCATCCACAACGGCACGCTCGCGATCTTCATCGCGCTCAACGTGCTCGGCAACGCGACGATGTCGGTGCCTGCGGCGGTCTACAGCCTGCTGATGTTCTTCACCGCGGCGGGATTCGCCTGGTGGGCGGCGCGCCGGCCTGCGGTGCTGGCCACGCAACCGGGCTGAGTCGAACGCCGATGCCGCCGACGGGGAGCCCCGCCGGCGGCGTCCGGCTTCAGTCGGCGCTGAAGTCGCCGTACGGTGCGAGCTGCGCCGCAACGCCGGCATCGCCGACGACCACGATGCTCTGCCGCTTCGGGTCGAAGAACTCGCGTGCGACCGCCTGCACCTGCTCGGCGCTGACCCGGCTGGTGCGGTCGACGTAGCTGCTCAGGTAATCCGCGGGCCGGCCGAGCACCCAGTTCGAGGCCAGCGCCGAGGCCACCGCCCCCTGCAGCTGGTTCTGGAACAGGTAGGTGCCGGCGGTGTAGCGCTTGGCGCGCTGCAGTTCGTCCGCGGCCACCACGGTATTGCGCATCTGCTCGAATTCCTTGAAGAACTCGCCGATGGCCGCGCCGGTCACCTCGTTGCGCACGTCGGCCTGGGCCTGGAATGCGCCACCCTGCGCCCGCAGGCCGAAGCTGCTGCCGGCGCCGTAGGTATAACCCTTGTCCTCGCGCAGGTTGCGCATCAGCCGGCTGTCGAAGCCGCCGCCGAGGATGGTGTTGGCGAGCGCCGCGGGAATCGCGCGGTCGTCGTCGGCATCGAAGGCCGGCCGGCCGATCCGCACCGCCGACTGCACGCTGCCCGCACGCGGGACCAGCACGAACTGCGGTTCACGCGGATAGTCCGGCGCCGGGACGGCCGTGACCGCCTCGCCCTCGCCTCGCCAGTCGCCGAACGCGGTGCGTGCCAGTGCCAGCGCCGCGTCGGCCTCGAGCGGCCCGGCGATGACCAGCAATGCCTGCTCGGGGCGGAAGCGCGCCACGTGCGCGGCCTTGAGGCCCTCGGCATCGGTGCCGGTGATGCCGGCCTCGGTCGGCAGCGTGTTGCCGTAGGGATGGCTACCGAACAGCACGCGTCCCATCGCACGGTTGGCCTGGTAGCCGGGCTGGGCCTCCATCGCCTTCAGGCCCTGCAGCGCATTGGTCTTTGCCAGCTGCACCTCGTTGGCCGGGAACGCCGGATTGCGCACCACGTCGGCGAACAGCGCCGCCAGCGGTGTCGCCGACGACGACAGGCCGGAGGCGATGACCAGCAGGCCATCGCTGCTGGCAGTGGCGCCCATCGATGCACCCAGGCGCTGCAGCTCCTCGGCGATCTGCAACGAGCTGCGGGTGGCGGTGCCCTCCTGCAACAGGCCGGCCAGCAGGTTGGACATGCCGGGCAGTCCCACCGGGTCGCTGGCGAGGCCGCCGCGCACGGCGAGCACGTAGTCCACCTTCGGCAGCCCGCCCTGGCGCGGCAGCACCCAGACGGTCAGGCCGTTGTCGAGGCGGTGCTCGACCAGGCCGAGTTCCGGCAATGGGCGGTCGGCATCGTAATCCGGCAGCCCGGCCGGCAGTTCGGTCGGCGGCGCGGTCACCGGCGCGGCGCCCGGCTGCTGTGCGTGGGCCGCGGCAGCGAACAGGCAGGCGCCCAGGGCGAGAGCAAGCGGACGCAGGACGACGGCGCCGCGGGAGGAACGGTTGTGGATAGCCATGGCGGTGTCCTCAGTCCTGCGTCGGGGCGGCGGGCGCGGGAGCGGCCGGAGCGGCGATGCCGCGTGCGGGCGCCATCGCGGCGGGCACCCGGTCGATGACGGTGCGGTTGCCTTCGGTGAGATAGGTGCGGGCCACGCGCTGCACGTCGGCCACGGTCACTGCCTGCACCCATTCCGGCACCCGGTTGAGGGTCTGTGCATCGCCCCACAGCAGCTGGGCCTTGGCGAGTTCGTCGGCGCGCGAGATGAAGGGCTCCAGCGCGTTGACGTAGTCGGCCAGCATCTTGGTCTTGGCGGCGGCAAGCGTCTCCGCCGGCACGCCCTCGGCGACGATGCGCGCGATCTCCTCGTCGATCGCCGCCAGCACCGCGTCCGGATCCACGTTCGGCTTGTACAGCGCGAACAGCGTCATCAGGGTCGGGCCGTCGTAGTCCCAGGCGTGGCCCATCGGCCAGCCCGCACCCCCCTCGAGGTTGAGCAGCTGCTCGCGGCCCTTGACCAGCCCCTGGTACAGCCGCGACGCATCACCGCCGGCCAGCAGCTGCGACAGCACCGCCATCGGTGCATGGTCGGCGCTGCCGCGCTCGGGCATCTTCCAGCCAACCGCCAGCGCCGGTACCTGGGCCAGCGCGTCGGCCTGCGCCTCGCGCCGGCCCTCGGTATTCAGTGGCTCGGAGACATCCGGGCTGTCGGGCGTGGCCCGCGCCGCGATACCGCCGAAGTATTCCTCCACCAGCGCGAACGCCTCATCGGCCGACACGTCGCCGACGATGCCGATGACCGCGTTGTTGGGGCCGTAGTAGTCGCGATGGAACGCTTCGACGTCGGCGAGCGTGGCGCCCTCGAGGTCCTTGAAGCTGCCGTAGCCGTCGTGCGCGTTGGCCCACTTCGAGAACGCCAGCCGGCCCATGTCGAACACGAAGAACAGGCCGTAGGGCTGGTTCTGCACGTTGACGCGGATCTCCTCCTTGACCACGTCCTGCTGGTTCTTGAGGTTGTCGGGCGAGAAGTCGAGCGTCTTCATGCGATCCGCTTCCAGCCACAGGATCGGCTTGAGCGCGGACACCGGCGCGGTCTCGATGTAGTTGGTGTAGTCCGGCCGGGTGGAGCCGTTGAGCCGGCCACCACCGCCCTGGATCACGCGGTCGAAGACGCCCTTGGGCGCCACCGGCGTGCCCTGGAACATCAGGTGTTCGAACAGATGCGCGAAGCCGGTGCGGTTCTCCGGCTCCAGCCGCATGCCGACGTTGTAGACCACGCTCACGCCGACGGTGGGCGAGCTGCGGTCCTCGGACACGACCACGGTCAGGCCGTTGTCGAGCGTGTGGGTACGGATCGGGATCGTCCAGCGATCGGGCTGCTGTGCGGCAGCCGGGATCGCCAGCGAAGCCAGCAGCGCGAGTGCGCCGCCAAGGACTGCTCTGGAACGCATGCGGTATTCCCCTTGGCCCTCCCCAGGGCCCGAATCGTGACTATAGCGTGGGCCCCGCCGCAGCCGGAACCCGCCGGATCAGCCCTTGTGCTCGAGGTGCGCCGGGGTCGTGGCCGGCGCGTCCGCGGCCTCGCCGCCGACGCCGAGGTCGCTGCCCGCGCGTTCGTAGACGTCGCGATCCAGCAGCCCGGTCTCGCGCGCGACCAGCACCGGCACCAGCATCTGGCCGGTGACGTTGGTCATCGTGCGCATCATGTCGAGGATGCGGTCGATCGCCAGCAGGATGCCCAGCACTTCCAGCGGCAGGCCCGCGGCGCTGAGCACCACGGTCGCCATCACCACCGCGGTGCCCGGCACGCCGGCGGTGCCGAAGCTGCCCAGCACCGAGGCCAGCAGGATCGCCACGTACTGCGCGAAGCTGAGCTCGATGCCGTAGTACTGCGCGGCGAAGATCGCCGCGAGCGTCGGATAGATCGCGCCGCAGCCGTCCATCTTGATGCTGGCGCCCAGCGGCACCGCGAACGCGGCGTAGTCGCGATTGACGCCGAGGCCGTGGGTGACTGCACGGATCGCCGCCGGCATCGCGGCGAAACTGGACGAACTGACGAACGCCACCTGCATCGCCGGGCCGGCGCCGCGGAAGAACTTCAGCGGGTTGAGGCCGTGGGTGAGCAGCAGCCCGCCGTACACCACCACGATATGGAAGGCGCAGGCCACGTACAGCGCGATGACGAAGTTGCCCAGCGGCAGCAGGCGCTCGAACCCGTACGTGCCGACCAGCCCGGCGATCAGGCCGAAGGTGCCGATCGGGGTGATCTCGAGCACGAAGCGGGTGACCTGGATCATCACGTCACTGGCCTGCCCGACGAGGCGACGCAGACCTTCGGTGCGGTCCCCGAGCTTCACCAGCGCGAAGCCCACCAGGCCGGCGAAGAAGATCACCTGCAGGATGCGGCCTTCGGCCAGCGCCGCGAACGGGTTGGTCGGCACGATGTCGAGCAGCACCTGCACCGGCGTGGGCACGTCGCGCGGCTGGTAGTCGATCGGCGGGGTCAGGGTCACCCCGACACCGGGGTTGAACAGGAACGCCGCGCCCAGCGCCACGGCGACCGCGATCGTCGCGGTCACGGCGAACCAGCCGAAGGTGCGCCCGCCCAGCGTCGCCATCGACTGCTGGCCGTGCAACGCGGACACGGCATTCATCACCGCGAAGAACACCAGCGGCACCGCGATCATGCGGATCAGGTTGACGTACAGCGTGCCCAGCGGTTGCAGCCAGGTTCCGGCAGCCGGACCCAGCAGCCAGCCGGCCAGGGCGCCGAGCACGAAGCCGCCTGCCACCCGCTTCCAGAACGCGATACGGAACCACCAGCCCAGCATGGGGAACATCCCGGGCACCGGGCCCGACAGCGAACAAGGGGGCGACGATACCGGAGCCGTTGCCATGATGGAGTCGTGTGGCTGCAACACTGAAGAACACCATCGGCGGCATAATGGGCGGCTTCCCTGCGCCGACGTTCCATTTTCAGCCCATGCACAAACTTTCCCTGCTCTGCGTGGCGGCCCTGCTGGCTGCCTGCGCCCCGCCGCAGCGCGCGCACCGTGCGGATGCCCCGGTCGCGCCGGTGGCGGTGCCCGGGATCGACCGTCCCGACGGCGAAACCGCCGCCTGGTGGTTCCGCAGCGGCGCCGCCGCGGCGGCCGAACGCGGCGCGATGGCGGGCCGCGCGCGCAACGTGATCCTGTTCGTCGGCGACGGCATGAGCCTGACCACCGTGGCTGCAGCGCGCATCCTCGCCGGCCAGCGCGACGGCGCCCCGGGCGAGGAACGGCTGCTGAGCTGGGAAGCGTTCCCGCACACCGCGCTCGCCCGCACCTACAACACCGACATGCAGACGCCGGATTCGGCCGGCACCATGACCGCGATGGCCACCGGCGCCAAGACCCGTGCCGGAGTCATCGGCGTCGGCCAGGCCCGCGCGCGCGCCGACTGCAGCGAGCTCGCCGGCAATGCACTGCTGTCGATCCGCGACCTCGCCGAGAGCGCCGGCATGGCGACCGGCATCGTCACCACCACGCGCATCACCCACGCCACGCCCGCCGCGACCTACGGCCACTCGCCCGACCGCAACTGGGAAGGCGACGTGCACCTGCCGCAGGATGCGATCGACGCCGGCTGCACCGACCTCGCGCGCCAGCTGGTGGAGATGCCCGGACGCGGCCCGGACGTGGTGTTCGGCGGCGGCCGTCGCTACTTCATGCCCGCCGGCCAGCGCGACCCGGAGCGGGACGACCGGGTCGGCCTGCGGCTGGACGGTCGCGATCTGATCGCCGACTGGCAGGCGCGTCACCCCGATGGCGCCTACGTGTGGAACCGCGCACAGCTGCAGGCGGCCCGAGGTCGCACGCCGGTGCTGGGCCTGTTCGAATACGACCATCTGCATTTCGAACACGACCGCGCCAATGACCCCGGCGAGCCCAGCCTGGCCGAGCTGACCACCGAGGCCATCGCGCGGCTGCGCGACGCGGACCGCGGCTATTTCCTGCTGGTCGAGGGTGGCCGCATCGACCATGCCCACCACTACGGCAACGCACACCGCGCGCTCACCGACACCATCGCGCTGGCCGATGCCGTGCAGGCGGCGGTCGACGCGACCGACGACGCGGACACGCTGATCCTGGTCACCGCCGACCACGCACATACGCTGACCTTCGCCGGCTATCCGGCGCGCGGCAATCCGATCCTTGGCAAGGTCCGCGGCAGCAGCGGCGAGGATGCGACGACGGGCTACGCACGGGACGCGCTCGGCCTGCCCTACACCACCCTCGGCTATGCCAACGGCCCCGGCTATGCCGGTGCAAGCGGTTCGCAGCCGGAGGGCCCGAAGACCTACTTCCATGTCGGCAGCGCCTACCAGTCGGCGCGCGGCCGCCCGGACCTGGGCGACGTCGACACCACGCATCCGGATTACCTGCAGGAATCGATCCTGCCGCTCGCCAGCGAGACGCACGGCGGCGACGACGTCGGCGTCTGGGCACGCGGCCCCGGCGCGCATGCGGTGCGCGGCAACGTCGAGCAGCACGTGCTGTTCCACTTCATGGTGCAGGCCACCCCACGCCTGCGCGAACGTTTGTGCGCACGGGACCTGTGCACCGCCGACGGCGTGCCGGTGGAGTTGCCGGACCCCGCGGATTTCGGTTTCGGACCCGGTGCGCGGGTGGAGTGATTGCCGATGCCTGCGGCTGCGACGCCGGCTGTGGGCTCGTCGTCCCCGCCAAGGCGGGGCTGCATCAACGTCGGGTCTCGTAGGCAGGTCCATGGACTCCCGCCTTCGCGGGAGTGACGGCAAACCGCTTTGGCCGACAGAAGCGCCGACAACGAATATCGCTGAAGCGGCATCTCACATGGGGTGTCGCCGCCGCCGAAGCTGCGTCGCGTTCCCGACCCCGCCCTTTCGTACGACAGGCCCGGCGCAGCCCCTTCGCTATCCTCGCTGCATTCTCTGAAGGAGCGTGATGCGATGAACCGACTCGACGGCAAGGTCTGCGTGGTCACCGGCGCGGCCAGCGGCATCGGCCTGCGGATTGCCGAGGTGTATGCGCAGGCCGGCGGCAGGGTGGTCATTGCCGACCTCAGGCAGGACGCCGCGGAAGCGGCGGCGGCGAGCATCCGCGACGGCGGCGGCGAGGCGATGGCGGTGGCGATGGACGTCACCGACGAACAGCAGGTGATCGACGGTGTCGCAAAAGCCGTTGCCGCTTGGGGCAAGGTCGACGTGCTGGTCGCCAATGCCGGCATCCAGATCGTCAACCGGATCACCGACTTCAGCTACGCCGACTGGAAGAAGCTGCTGGCGATCCATCTCGATGGCTCGTTCCTCACCACCCGCGAGTGCATGCGCGACATGGAGAAGCGTCGCGAAGGCGGCGCGATCATCTACATGGGCTCGGTGCACTCGCACCTGGCGTCGAAGCTCAAGGCGCCCTACGTCACCGCCAAGCACGGCCTGCTCGGGCTTGCGCGCACCGTGGCGAAGGAAGGCGCCGAGTACGGCGTGCGTGCCAACGTGATCTGCCCGGGCTTCGTGCGCACGCCGCTGGTGGAGAAGCAGATTCCCGAACAGGCGCGCGAGTTCGGCATCAGCGAAGACGAGGTGGTGAAGAGCATCATGCTCAAGGACACCGTGGATGGTGAGTTCACCACCGTCGACGACGTCGCCAACGTCGCCCTGATGCTTGCCGCATTCGAGACCAATGCGCTGACCGGCCAGAGCATCACCGTGAGCCACGGCTGGTTCATGCAGTAGGCCGGCACTCCTTCGCGGCGGTGCAGCAAGGCCACCGCGTCGAACGTGGTTAGGATCGGGCGGGTGGACCCGTCAACGACAGACCGGCGCTCCCGCCGCTCGCGCTGACGGCCCGGAACAAGGGAGGAGTGGATATGGGAGGTTTCGATCCCTGGCAGGGACTCGTGCTGCTGTTGCTCGTCGCGATCCCCGCAGCGGTCATCCTGGCAATGGTGTGGCTGCTCCGCCGCAACCGCGGACGGCCAGCGGCACTGTCCGGCGACCATGGCCGTGCCACGTTCGACGATGCGCAGGCGCGCGCACCGGCGATTTCACGCGTGGACTGAGCGCCGACACTCGTCCCCCACTGCGTCCGAGTGACCCTGCAGGGCATGCACCTGCAGGGTTTTTTGTTGCCTGCAACCGGGCGCGGCACCGCCGCCCCGCCTCAGAACGGCTTGGCCAGCACCAGCCAGACCACCACGATCAACCCCAGCACCGGCAGCTCGTTGAACCAGCGCAGCGCACGCGACGACGGCACGGCACGCCCTGCCCCGGCGCCCTTCAACCAGCGCCCGGCGATGACGAAATGCACCATCAGCAGCACCACCAGCAGCAGCTTGGCGTGCAGCCAGCCCGTACCCGAACCGACCATCGTCGGGAAACCGGCAAACATGCGATAGCCCAGCCACAGCACCAGGCCCAGCACCAGCGCCAGACCGGACATCACGTGGCCGAAGCGGTACAGCCGCCGACCCATCAGCACCAGGCGATCGCGCACCGTGGGTTCGGCACCGGCCTCGGCGATGTTGACGAGGATCCGCGGCAGGTAGAACGCTGCCGCCATGAAGGCGATGACGAACACGAGGTGGAAGGTCTTGACCCATAAATAGGCTTGCATGCGCGATGTCCTTGGCGATGGCGGTCGGGGGTGTGCCCCGGGGCGGTATCGTAACGGGATGGAAAAACGATACGACCGCGAATACTTCGACCGCTGGTACCGCGATGGCGGCATCGGTGGCACCCGACGGCTGCTGCGCAAGGTGGCGCTTGCATTGGCCACCGCCGAATACCAGCTGGAACGGCCGCTGCGCACCGTGCTCGACATCGGCTGCGGCGAAGGCGCGTGGCGCGCCCCGCTGCTGAAGCTGCGTCCGAAACTGCGCTATCTCGGCTTCGACAGCAGCGAGTACGCGGTGGACCGTTACGGTGCGCGACGCAACCTGCGTCGGGCGCGCTTCGCCGATTTCGAATTCCTGCGCCCATGCCCGCCTGCCGACCTGGTGATCTGCAGCGACGTGCTGCATTACCTGCCGACGCGCGAGATCGACCGTGGCCTGCCGGGCCTGGCGGCACTCTGCGGCGGTGTCGCCTTCCTCGAGACCTTCACCCGCGAGGACGACGCCGAGGGCGACGATGACGGCTTCCTGCGCCGGCCCGCCGCGTTCTATCGCAAGCGCTTCGCCGCCGTCGGCCTTCGTCCGCTGGGCTCGCACTGCTGGCTGTCGCCTGCCCTTGCCGAGTCCGCGACCGCTCTCGAAGTCATCGACTGACCGCAGACAGGCGGAGTGCAGCCGGATCCGATATGCTGCGACGCAGCATCCAGACGCCCGCGAGGCGCAACCGCTTATGTTCCTCTACCAGCTCCACGAATTCGGCCGCGCCTTCCTGGCACCCCATGCCTACTGGGCGGAAGCCAACGCCAAGGTGTTTTCCGCGCCCGGCAGCCTGCTGTCGACGCTGCCCGGCGCCGACCAGTTCTCGGCCGCCAGCGAACTGTTCCACCGCATCGCCAAGGACTACGAGAAGCCGGAGTTCGGCATCCACTCGGTTGAGGTGGATGGCAGCGTGTATCCGGTTGTCGAACGCGAGGTCGCGCGCAAGCCGTTCTGCCGCCTGCTGCGCTTCAAGCGTTTCAGCGACGACGCCGGCGCGATCGGCGAGATGAAGGGCCAGCCGCCGGTGCTGGTGGTGGCGCCGCTGTCGGGCCACCACGCCACTCTGTTGCGCGACACCGTGCGCACCCTGCTGCGCGACCACAAGGTGTACATCACCGACTGGGTCGACGCGCGCATGGTGCCGACCGGGGACGGTGTGTTCACGCTGGACGACTACGTCGCCTACATCGAGGACTTCATCCGCCAGATCGGCGCCGACGACCTGCACGTGATCAGCGTCTGCCAGCCGACCGTGCCGGTGCTGGCCGCGGTGTCGCTGATGGCCGCACGCGGCGAGACCACGCCGCGTTCGCTGGTGCTGATGGGCGGGCCGATCGATGCCCGCGAGTCACCGACGTCGGTCAACAACCTCGCCACCCAGCGACCGCTGTGGTGGTTCGAGAACAACCTCATCCACCAGGTGCCGGTGAACTACCCGGGCCGCGGCCGCCGCGTGTATCCGGGGTTCCTGCAGCATTCGGGTTTCATGGCGATGAACCCCGAGCGCCACTTCATGTCGCACTGGGATTTCTACCGCAACCTGGTCAAGGGCGATCTCGACGACGCGCAGTCGCACCGCCGTTTCTACGACGAATACAACGCGGTGCTCGACATGCCGGCCGAGTACTACCTCGACACCGTGCGCATCGTGTTCCAGCAACACCTGCTGCCACGCGGAACCTGGGACGTGGCCGGCGAGCGCGTGACGCCGGCGGCGATCGCCAACACCGCCATCCTCACCATCGAGGGCGAGCTGGACGACATCTCCGGGCTCGGCCAGACCCGCGCCGCGCACGCACTGTGCACCGGCGTGCCGGAAGCGCACCGCGCGCACATCACCGTGGACGGCGCCGGCCACTACGGCATCTTCAGCGGCCGCCGCTGGCGCACCCAGGTGTATCCGCAGGTGCGCGATTTCATCGCTGGCTATGCGGGCGCGCGTATTGCGTCGACGACGACGGCGGCACGGTCACCCCGCTCCGGCGCGGCCTGACGGCCCTACAAGCATGCAGGCCTAGTAGCGAGCCCCTCTCCCGTTTTGCGGGAGAGGGGTTGGGGTGAGGGCAGAAGGCAGGGGCAGCAGCTCGAAGCCGCCCTCATCCCGCGCTACGCGCCACCTTCTCCCGCGAGCGGGAGCGGGAGAAGGGCGTGGACGACGCTTGCTTACGCGTACTGCGCGGTCTTGACCAGCAGATGCTTGGCCAGCAGCCCGTGGACGCGGCCGATCGCGAGCGCCATGTGCAGGGTGACGAACAGCAGCAACGCCCCGACGAGCGACACCACCGGCAGCAGCCACGGAGTGTCCTGAGCGAGGTCGAAGCCGAACATCCATACGTTCAGTTCGAACCCGGGCAACAGTGCCAACGGCGCCACCAGCAGGCCGAGCGAAAGGCTGCCCATCGCCACGGCGACGGTGAAATAGAAGATGCCCAACGGCAGCATCAGCAGCATGTACAGGAGCGTGCTCCAGCTGCGCGGGTCGGTGAACATGTCGCCGATGCGCTGCAGGATGCTGCGCCCGCGGGCGTTGTACAGCGGCCTGCGTGGCATGCGCTCACCCAGCATCACCTCGACGATGCGCCCTTCCACCAGCGACAGGATGCGCACCGAGCCGAAGAACAGGATCACGAACGGGATGCCGATGATGAGGATCGCAAGCCCCGCCGACAGCGACAGCCCCGCCACCACCCAGGTGAAGTAGAAGATGCCGGTGGCCAACGCCAGCACCATGTAGAACAGCGAGGCATAGGCGCGCGGATCCGCGGCGACACCGAAGAAGCGGCCCGCCAGCGATGCCCGTGGCTTCGGCGGCGGCGCGCGCAGCGCGGTCTGCACGGTGACTTCGGTATCGCGGTAGATGTCGGCGACCTCTTCCGGTGCGCCATAGCTCGACGCCACCGCGGCGATCACTTCGGCCTCGCTGCGGCCGGGATTCTCGGCAAGCTCGGAGCGCAGGTATTCCTCGGCGTCGTACAGCGCGTCCTGGATCAGGGCGGGATCGGCCCCGGCCAGCGAGCGCCGCAGGTGCTCGAGGTATTCGGGGATCGTCGTCGGCAACCGGTTGGCGTTCATGCAGGCACTCCCTTGAGGACGGTATCGACGGAATCGCGGGTGGCACTCCAGGCCTCGATCCAGTGGCCCAGCACCTCGCGCCCGGCGGCGGTGATCCGGTAATAGCGGCGCGGCGGCCCCGAGATCGAGGGCTCGACGTGGCTGGCCAGCAGGCCCGCGGCTTCGAGGTTGCGCAGCACCGGATAGAGCGCGCTCTGCTTGCCGGCCAGCACCCCGCCATCCACGCCTTCGAGCTGCTTGGCGATCTGGTAGCCGTACATCGGCTCGACCGCCACGGCCAGCACCGCCAGCAGCACCAGCGACACCGTGCCCGCGCTCAGTTCCTTCTGGAACTTGCGCAGTTGCACGGCGACGGCGGATTCGTAGCTGGTCATGGCGTGGGGGAGACGAGGCGTTCGCTAGGTCGAGATCGATGCTATTGGCAAGTTCGCACTAGCGGATGTGCCGGAAGTCGGGGGGAGCGCTCGGAGCCCCATCCACCGCGGTTCCGGCGAGAATCGAACGCTCACCGTCCAGGGGAATCCGAAGATGTCGCCACGCGTCCTGCACCTGTCCATGTTGTGCGCCGCCCTCCTGCTGTCGCCCGCCTTCGCGGCGGACCCGCCGCCGCCACCGACCACGCAGGAGCTGCTCGACGCCTCGCAGGCCGCGGACTGGCGCACGCCCGATCCCGCCAACCTGCTCTACATCGACCTCGAGGCCGGTCGCGTGGTGGTGGAGCTGGCGCCGCGGTTCGCGCCGGAGCACGTGGCCAACATCCGCACGCTCGCGCGCCAGCGCTTCTGGGACGGCCAGACCATCTACCGTTCGCACGACAACTTCGTGGTCCAGTTCGGCGCCAATGTCGAGGACGCGGCGGCCGGCCCGCCGCTGGGTGACGCACGTGCCCAACTGCCGGCGGAATTCGAGCGCGCGTCGGCGGGGCTGGCCTTCCATCGCCTGCCCGATCCGGATGGCTGGGCGCCCGAGGTCGGCTTCGTCGACGGCATGCCCGCCGCGCGCGATCCTGCGGGCGGGCTGGCGTGGATGGCGCACTGCTACGGGGTGCTGGGTGCCGGCCGCGGCATGGCGGCGGACTCCAGCAACGGCACCGAGCTGTACGTGGTGATCGGGCAGTCGCCGCGACAGCTCGACCGCAACATCACCCAGGTGGGTCGCGTGCTGCAGGGGATGGAACTGCTGAGCGCGCTGCCACGCGGCAGCGGGCCGCTCGGCTTCTACGAGGACAGGGCGCAGGCCACGCCGATCCGCGCGATCCGCCTTGCGTCCGAAGTGCCACAAGCCGAGCGCACCGCACTCGAGGTGTTGCGTACCGATACGCCGCTGTTCGACGCGGTGGTGGAATCGCGCCGCAACCGTCGCGACACCTGGTACCTGCACCCGGCCGGGCACATCGACCTGTGCAACGTGCCGGTGCCGGTGCGCACGCCGCCGCAGCGTTGAGACGTCGCTGATGCAAGGCGGTGCCGTCACGCCGCCTTCCCGAAAGCGTGCCTAGCCTGCCGGTCCATCCCGAACGAGAGAGCTGTCGTCCATGCCCATGCTCCGCATCCGCATCACCGGCGAGGACGATACCGTCCGCGGCATCATGAACCTGCTGCAGAGCCTGGACGGCATCGAACACGTCGAGGAAGTCGCCGACCTCATGCCGCATATGGATGACGACGACTCCAGCTCCGCCGGGCTGGCCGAGGAGCGCGGGCCGAACATGCACGAGATCGAGATCGACGCGCCGAACGAATCCACCGCGCGCAAGGTGCGCGAGGCGGTGACCGAGCTGGCCTACCAGCTTGGCGCGATCGTCGAGTTCGAGGACGACGAGGAAGACACGCGCTGAGACGTGCCGCGCAGGGTTAGAACTCCGCGCCGTTGACCTGCACCACCGTCAGCGTCGCCAGGTCGACGTCGTCCAGGCAACGCACGTTGACCGCCACCGTCGCGTTGCCCTGCGGATCGGTGCCTTCGCTGAAGGGCGCGATGCCGCACACCGCGCAGAAATGATGCTGGAGCTGCCGCCGATTGAAGCGGTAGGTGGACAGGTCCTCGGGCGCGGTCTTCAGCTCCAGCGCGGTGCGCGGGAAGAACGCGAGCAGGCCGCCACGCCGGCGGCACATCGAACAGTTGCAGTCATACACCTCACCGAGGCCATCGTCGGCATCGAGCGTGTAGGCGATCCGTCCGCAATGACAGCTGCCTTGGTAGTGCATGGGTGGGCTCCGGTGGGCGGGTTCGGTGAGTCTAGGACCGATCCGGCAGGCGCGGGAACGTTGGATTCGCGCTCCTTACCGACCGGCAGTCGGCACCCCAGCGCGCCTGCCCGCCGGGCCTGCCTGACCCGTTATGCCGTGATCTTCGCGCGGTCGCCCCGGCCGACTGCGTTCGAACCACCACAACGCGGCCGAGACGGCGAGCCACGCGAGCCACCATGGCCACGATGGTCCGGGGCTGGTCTGTGTCGGTCCCACGTTATTCGTGGCCGGGCAGTCGCGGTCGCACGGCGCGACCAGCGCCAGCGTCGTTTCGGCCCGGTGTGCGGCGCGCACTGTCGGCAGGGCAGCTTCGGAATGGACATGGAAGGCCGCGCGCGGCGCGTCGTCGCCTTCGACGACCACCCGGTGCCAGCCCGGCTGGCGTGGCCAGTAACCGGCGCAGGCTCCATTGCCATCCGGGTGGCCCCACAGCGGTGACCCGCTGCCATCGGGTGCGACCACACGTGCATCCGTACCCGCACCACAGATGGTCACCCGCTCGTCGGCGAACGCCGGCCACCCGATGCGCACGGGCGCAGCGGCCTGCGCGCGCGCGGCCGTCGCCACCGCCTCGCGCCACAGCTGCGCATGCAGGTCGGCGCGGCCGGACAGCACCAGCCGGTAGCTGTCCTGCAGCGTCCAGACCAGCACGCGGCCCAGGCCATGCGGGCGCCACCAGGCCCATGGCCCGCCCCCGGCACCGGTTCCAAGCGCGACGGCGTCCGCGCCTTCGACTGCCAGTTGCCGCCGCAGCAGCGGTGGGATCGGCGCCTGTGCCTGCTCGAGGTCGAACGGTGCATCGGCGGTGCCGGCACCGAGTCGCGCACGCAGGGCCCCGGCATCGCCGCTGCCCGTTGCGGCCAGTTGCACCGGCACCGTGCCCTGCCCACCCGCAAGGCGGAAGCCGCCTGTTGCCAGACCGGCAGGAATGCCCGGCGCGTCCGCGCGTACCACCAGGCCCATGCCGGCCTCGACCGCGGCAAGCACCGCTGTGCGCCCGCCCGCACCCAGGCCCGACCACGCGCGGGCATCGATGACGAGCACATCGGTGCGCCGCAGGGCCGCGGCATCGACACCGCCGCCATCGCCGAGGGCCATGCCGCCACCCAGGGCGATCCGCGCCTGCACCGGAAGCCCGGCATCCGTCGCCCAGCGGCGCAGGAAGCGCGTCTCCGCGTTGGGCGCACCGGCGAGCAGGCGCAGCGCGGGAGTCGAAGCTGCCTCGAGCCACAGGTGCAGCGCCTCGTCGGAGACCTGTGCCCCCCGGCCATCGCGCAGGCGCAGGCCGAACAGCGCGGGGCCCGCGGCGAAGGTCGGCGCCTGCAGGCGGAAACCACCGCCATCGTCGAGTGCCGCGCTGTCCACCCGCACGCCGGCAGGATCGAGCAGTTCCGCACTGCCCCCGGCCAGGCCGTTGGCCCGGCCATGTATCCGCAGCGTGTCGCCCGCCACCGTGCTGGCCGGCAGGGACAGCTCCGTGAGACCCGTCGCCTGCAGCGGCGGTTCGAATTCCACCGCGAGGCCGGCGGGCAGGTCACGGTCGCGGGCAATGAGCCCGTCGCCCAGCACCCGCAACACGCGGGTGTCGGGGTGCAGGCGCAGGGCGGTGGCCAGATCCGGCACCCGCAGCACTCCCGCGGTGGCGTCGGCTTCCGGCAGGGCGACGGCCTTTGCCTCCGACTCCACCCGCGCCGGCTCGCCGCCGGCGGTCAGCACCGTCAACGTGGCCTCGGGTTGCAGGCGCGCCGGCGGATGCACCGCCAGCACCAGCAGCAGGGCCCACAGCGGCTGCGCCAGCAACAGCAGGGCCAGACGCCAGCCGCGGCGCGCGCCCCGGCCGGTGCGCGCAGCTGCCACCGCACGATGCGCACGCAGGCCAGCAGGGCGATGGCGCTGGCCACGGTCGCGGTGGCTGCCAGCGAAGGCGTGGACAACATCATTCGGACTGCTCCGCGGCGTCGCGCAGTGCACGCAGGTAACGTGCGCCGGTGTCATCGCCCACGCGCGGCGCGATGCCGCCGGCCGGCCTGCGCATCGCCTGCCACAGCAGTCCGCGCAGGGTGTCGCGGCAGTCGCTGCAGGCGGGATCGTTGCGCACCGCGTCGATCGCGGCGACCAGCGCCAGCGGGTCGTCGAGCCGCGCACCGCCGGGCCAGGCCTGCAGCGTGTCGAGCACCGGGGCCGGGTCCGCCGCCGCATCGCCCAGTGCCCACCACGCCTCGTGCAGTCGGGCCTCAGCGGCCGGCGTAGCCAGCGACGGCAGACCGCGCGAGGCCAGCCCCTCGCGGTCCCCGCCCAAGCGTCGACCCTCGTCGATCGGCGGCAGCTGCGCACCGACCCGGGCCAGGTAGATGCGGTCGGATTCCTGCACCTGCTTGATCAGCTCCAGCGCGCGATTGGCGTAGGGCAACGCGGCCGACGGGTCGGCCTGGCGCAGGTGCAGTTCCGACTGCCACATCTCGCCGAGCGCGCGGCGCAGGGTTTCGCGGGTCTTCGGATCGAGCAGGGTCGCGGCCTCGGGAATGTCGTGGGTATGGCCGAACGCCGCCACCACGTCGCCGGCGCGGCCGAACACGCCATCGGCGGGTGCGCCGTCGGCATGGTCGTGGTCGTCCCCGTCGGCATCGGCGCGGGTGGGCGTCGACGTGTCATGGTCGTGGCCCTGGCCCTGCTGCCCCGGTGGCGGCGCGGGCGGCAGCGCATCGGAGCCGTCCGCGAAGATGCCGCCCGGCGACACCGCGGGCCGCGGCGGCGGGGGCGCACGGTCGTGGCCTTCGACGGGCGGCGCCTGCGGTGCGCCCTCCGATTCCTCGCCGAGGAACTGGCCATAGCGCAGCCGCAACAGCCGCTGGTCGACGCCGAGCGAATCGGAGCGCTGTTGGAAACGCGATGTGTCCAGCTGCGCGCGTTCGGCAATCAATGCCTCGGCATCGATGATGATCTGCCGCTGGCTGCGGAAGTACGCCGGCAGCACCTGCCGCGCGAGTCCTTCCAGCCCGGCGACATCCGGTGGCGCGGGCGGCGGCCAGCGCAGGATCACGCTGGCGCTGCGCCCGGCCTGCGGCTGCGGCTGGCGCAGGTCGCTGACCTCGAGCCGGGCCACCAGGTCCTCGCCAGGCTGCAGGCCGAAATCGGCGATCTCGAGCGTGGTGGCATAGCGGCGCAGGCGCGGCGCGCCCTGCCCGGCCAGCGTTCGCACGTGCTCGTGGAAGGTCTGGTTCTCGCCGCTGCCTTCGGTGCGCACGATCCGCAGCCGCGCCTGCGCCGCCACCCCGTGGTCGTCGCTGGCCTCGAACACCAGCCGCCACTGGCGCTGGCCATCGACACGCAACTGCAGCGTAGCCTCCGGCTCCAGCACGCGTACCTGTGGCGCACGATCGGCGACGGCGTCGAGACGGTGCAGCGGCGGCGGTGGCTGCTCGGCGGCACCGGCGATGCGCAGGCGGTACAGGCGCGAGCGTTGCAGCCGCTGCGTGGCGATCCAGTGGTCGCCCTCGCGTTGCAGGGCGAGGCGTTCCCCATCGAGGAACTCGAGTTCGACCGCCGCGGGCTGCGGTGCGATCCGCAGGCGCCAGGTCAGCAGCGAACCGGCAGGCGCCTTCGCATCGAGTACCGCCACGGTCTGTGCGTCGAGGCCGGTATACGTCGGCGGCTCGATGCGCAGCACCGAGGCTTGCAGCCGCGGCGCTGCCGTGGCGGCAACAGTGGCGTCTTGCGCGCTGCCTGCAGGCGCGCGACCAACCCCGTCGAACGGCCACCATGCCAGCAGTGCGAACACCCCGGCTGCTACGCCCCACGACAGCGCCAGCGCGCGCCACGGCCACGGCGCGCGCAGGTCCGGCGGCGGCTGCACGCGCAGGCGCTCTTCCAGCCGCGCGCGCTGCAGCTGCTGCAACGGCCGCAGGGAGGCCGGGTCGGCGAACAGCAGCGCGGCGCTGTCGTCCATGTCGGTACGGCGCGCATCGAGCGCCGACGCAAGCCACGCCTGGTCCATCGTCCGCAGCACGCGCACGACGGCGACCACAAGGCCGAAGCCCGCCAGCAGGGCCACGACCACGGCAACCGCACTGCCGCCGAGCCGCCACCCCAGCACTGCGGCGGCAACCAGCCATGGCAGGCCGAGGAGCAGCCGTACCAGCACCACGTGCGTGCGCGCCTGCCGCCAGCGCATGCGTACCGGGGCGGTCATGGCGTCGCGCCTCGTCGCCGCGACGTCGCCAGCCACCGCGCAGCTCGCGCAGCGATGCCGGCCCAGCGCAGGCAGGGACCGCGCAGCTCGCGCAGCGATGCCGGCCAGCGCAGTTCGGCCTGCACCGGCGCGTAGTCGCTGGCCGGCGCGCGTGTCGGCGCGGCGGGTGGCTGCAACTGCCGCTGCAGCTCGCCGGCGAAACCGGGATCGAGCATCTGCGGCCAGGCGGTGGCCCGCAGCGGCCGTGCGAGATGGATCAGCCGACCCCGCCCATGCCGCGAGGCGCGCGCAAGCAACCCGCCATCCACGTCGCGCCACACGGGCACCGGCGGCGCCGCATCGGCCCAGGTCGCATCGGTGGCAAGCAGCACGGTGCCGCCCTGGGCTGCGAAGTCACGGACCGCCTGCGGCACCTCGCCGACGACCAGCCACGCGAGTACCTGCGTGGCCGGCGGCACCGGCACGTCGATGCCACCGACATCCGCAGCCTCGACCGCCCCTTCCGGCGACCACGCGATGGCGGCGGCGCGCAGGTAACGCACGCCGTCCGCGTGTTCCGCGTCATGGCGGATCGCCAGCCGCAGCGGGGGCTCCACAGCGTCCGCATCGCGTGGCGCAGCCGGCAGCACCTGCCAGTCCACGCCGCGCGACAGGCGCGGCCGTTGCGCATCGGCGCCATCCAGCGGATCGGGCACGTACACGGTCAGCGCGACGGATGCGTCGAGCTCCATGTCGAGCTGGCGCAGCAGGCTGCCGACCGGTACCGCAGCATCGGCATCGGATGAGGGCGCATCGAGCGTCGGCCATCCCGGCAGCAACCAGCGACGCTGCTCGCCCTCGGCCGGTGGCGGTAGCGCCGCCGGATCCACGCCCGGCGCCACCACGCTCCAGCGTTGCATCGATGGTTCGCCCTGCAGCGCCGGCTGCGCCAGCCACAACGCGAACAGCGTGAGCAGCAGCAGGCGCAGCAGCAGCAGTGGCCATTCGTCCAGCCGCACCTGCCGGCGCGGCCTGGCCTTCGCGCGTAGCCAGCGCAGGGCGGCGAACGGCGTGGGCACCAGTGTCTGCCGACGCGCCAGGTGGACCAGCACCGGCAACAGCAACGCCGCCAGCGCGAGCAGGCCTGCCGGCAGCAGCAGCGTCGGCATCAGCGGCGACCCGGCGGGGCGAACAACGCCCGCAGCGGTGCGTCGAGCGGTTGGTCGAGCACGTGCCGCACATGGCGGATCCCCGCTGCGTCGAGGCGCGCGGCCAGTGCGGCCTGCGCGGCGCCGAAGCGTTCGAGGAAGCCGGCGCGCAGCGCGGCGCCATCGCCGGGCAGCACTTCGCCGGTCTCCGGATCCTCGAAGCGGCGACCGCCGCTGTAGTCGAAATCACGCTCGCCGACGGTAAGCAGCTGGATCGCCAGCACCTCGCGGCGTGCCGCGGCCAGCCGCGTGGCGAGATCCACCGACGCGGGATCGAACAGATCGCCGAGCAGCACCACCATGTCATCGGGGCCGATGCGTTCCCACACCAGTGCGAGCCGGTCGCTGCCGGGCCAGGCACCGCTCGCGCGGATACCATCGAGCATCAGCAACTGGCGATCGCGCTGGCGCGGACCGCTGCCCGCATCGACGCCCTCGACCCGGTCATTGCCCACCACCAGCAGGCCGATGCGATCGCCCTGCCCGATCGCCAGCTCGGCGATGGCGAGCGCAAGCTGGCGTGCCGCGTCCAGCCGGCTGAAGCCGGGGCGTGACTCGTCGACCTGGCCCATCGAGGCGCTGGCATCGAGCAGCAGCCACACCGTCAGCGGACTCTCGCGCTCGGCCTCGCGCACGAACAGGCGGTCGCTGCGCGCATAGAGCTTCCAGTCGATCGCCTTCGGTTCGTCGCCCGGCTCGTAGCCGCGGTACTGCGCGAACTCCATGCCGCTGCCGCGTTCGCGGCCACGATGCTGGCCGATGCCGCCACGCGCCAGCGCACGCCGCGGCGCGATGCGCAGGCCGCGCAGGCGTGCGCGCAGTTCGGGCGACAGCGTAAGCACGTCGGTGGTCAGCGCGTGCCCGGAAACGGCACGCGGTCGAGCAAGGCGGTGACGATGTCGTCGGTGCTGCGCTGCTCGGCTTCGGCGGCGAACGACAGCAGCAGGCGGTGGCGCATCACCGGCGCCGCCAGTGCGACGACATCCTCGCGGGTGGCCGCCAGCCGGCCGCGCAGCAGCGCACGTGCCTTCGCTGCCAGCACCAGCGACTGCCCGGCGCGCGGGCCGGCGCCCCAGCGCACGTAGTCGCGCACCGCCTGCGGCGCGCCGTCGCCCGGGCGGCTCGCGCGTACCAGCCGCGCGATCCACGCCAGCAGGTCGTCGCCCACGTGCACCTCGCGCACCAGCGCCTGCAGGGCCAGCACGTCGTCGCCACTCATCACCTGTGGCACCGATGCCCTGGCGCTGCCGGTGGTGCGGACCAGGATGTCGCGTTCCTCGGCCTCGTCCGGATAGCCCAGCACGATCTGCAGCAGGAAGCGGTCGAGCTGCGCCTCCGGCAACGGGTAGGTGCCGGCCTGTTCGATCGGGTTCTGCGTGGCGAGCACGAAGAACGGCGCCGGCAGTCGATGCGTGGTGCCTGCATAGCTCACCGTGTGCTCGGCCATCGCCTCGAGCAATGCGGCCTGGGTCTTGGGCGGGGTGCGGTTGAGCTCGTCGGCCAGCAGCAGGTTGGTGAACACCGGCCCGGGCTGGAAGCGGAACGCACGATGGCCGGTGCCGTGGTCCTCCTCCAGCAGCTCGGTGCCGAGCAGGTCGCTAGGCATCAGGTCGGGGGTGAACTGCACGCGGCGGAAGTCCAGTGCCAGCGCGTCGCCAAGCGTGCGCACCAGCAGCGTCTTGCCGAGGCCGGGCACGCCTTCGAGCAGTGCATGGCCGCCGGCCAGCAGCGCGACCAGCAGCTGCTCGACCACGTCGGCCTGACCGACCACCGCCTGGCCGATGGCGGCACGCAGGTCGTCGAGGCGGCCACGCCAGGCGTCGAGGTCGGATTCGGTGATCGGTGTGCTCATGTGCGGGTCCGGAAAGTGGAAAGAGCGGTCGTCTGCCGCGCGGGCTGCCTCATGCGGTCAATGCATAGACGACGATGTTGACCGCGAACTTCGTGTTGTCCTCGGCCAGGAACCGCTTGTTGCGCCAGTCGTAGTCCCACTCGCAACCGTAGTCCTTGTTGCTGTAGAGCACGCCGAGGCGGCCGTCGATGCTGATGCCCTTGAGATAGTCGTGCACGAGGTCGTCGCCCCAGCCGTTGAGTTCGAAGCTGGTGGCCGGCGGCCCGTCGGGAAACTGGAAGAAGCTGCGGTAGATGCCATGGTTGCCGGGCAGCCTGCGCAATGCATCGCGGCCGAACATCGACGCCATCTGCGCCTCGAACGACTTCGCGAACAGGCCGTCGATGTCGTGGTTGCAGTCGTCGACGAAGACGAAGCCGCCGTTGCGCACATAGCGCTCGAAATTGCGCCGCTCCGCCGGGTTGAACTCCACCAGCTTGTGCCCGGCGAGATAGCAGAACGGTGCCGACAGCATCTTCGGGTCGGCAAGCTCGACGACATGTTCCTCGGGGTCCACGCGCAGGTTGGTGTAGTCGATCAGCGAGGTGATGACGTTGGACGGCATCCGCGCGTCGACGTCCCAGTCACCGGAGTCGTACTTCAGGCGGGTGAACCAGAAGTCGTAGCTCGCCGACTGCGCGCGCAGGCGCGTCGGCAGCGCCAGCAATGCGGCGCTGCCGAGCATGGCCTTGAGGAACTGCGAACGGTTCATGGGGCGACTTCAACTGCGCAAAGCGCCCTCATCCGCCCCTGCGGGGCACCTTCTCCCGTGAACGGGAGAAGGGTTTCGGCATGCACGCGAGCCCTCTGGAACGGCGCCGTCACGGCCGCAGTTCCGCGCAACAGACCCTTCTCCCGCCTGCGGGAGAAGAGCCTGCCCCCGAGACGCCCTTGGTCGGGGGTGCCCCGCAGGGGCGGATGAGGGCCGCCCTGTGCAAGGTCACACCGCGTCGGACAAGGAGCTGAAGGTGAAGTCGCGCAGGCGCATCGGCGGCAGCAGCATCGCGAAGCTCGACTCGTCGCCGGATACCAGCACCGGGCGGCCGAGCTCGTCGATGTTGTTCAACATGATCACCGGTGATTCGTTGAAGCGGAAGTTCTTCACCGGATGCACGATGCGGCCATTCTCGATGTAGAAGGTGCCGTCGCGGGTGAGGCCGGTCAGCAGCACCGTCTGCGGATCGACCATGCGGATGTACCAGGTGCGGGTGACCAGGATGCCGCGGTCGGTGCCGGCCACCAGGTCGGCGGTGGTGGCCTCGCCGCCGGCCATGATCAGGTTGCCCGGCCGGCCGGTGGCGCGCTTGCCCTGCTGCTGCGCCCAGTAACGCGAGTAGTTGAGATTGACGACCTTGCCGTCCTGGATGATCGGCATCGCCTCGCGCGGCAGGCCTTCCTCGTCCCACGGCATCACCGGCGCATCGGGATGCCAGGGATCGGCGGAGATGTTCACCCGCGGGTCGTAGATCTGCTCGCCGAGCTTGTTGCCGCCGCCCGCCTTCGAAAGGAAGCTGCGGCCCTCGTCGGCGGTGCGCGCGTCGAAGAAACGCATCATGAAGGAGATCAGCCCGGCGGCCGCGTGCGGCTCGAGGATCACCGTGTACTTGCCCGGCTCGAGCGCCTTGGCGTCCGCGGATTCGGCGGCCTTGCGCATGGCGACGCGGATGTCGCGGCTGGCATCGAAGTCGCTGGCGTTCTTCAGGCTGCGGCCGACCCAGCCCGAGCCGGTGCCGTCGGCGGTGCGCACGGTGCAGGTGTAGTTGAAGTTGGTTCCCTGCTGGTAGCCGAAGTTGCCGTTGGAATTGGCGAACGCGGTGAAGTTGCGGCTGTCGAGCAGGAAGCCGGCGGCCACCAGGTCGGCATCCCGGCACGGCAGGATCGAATCCGCCGCCACCTGGGCACGGAACTCCGGGGTGATCGCCGCGGTGGATTCGCTGAAGGTCGGGCTCGGGCGGTAGTTCTGCTTGCCGATCGCCGGCATGAACTCCGGGTTCTCCGGCGCCAGCCGGGCCAGGTCCTCGGCACGGCGCACCACGCGCTCCAGCGCGGCATCGTCGAACTCGTTGACGGTGGCGGTGCCCACGCGCTTGCCGAACGCGACCTGCACCGCGAGCTCGACGTTGCTGACGATGCCGCTGGTGGACACGTTGTTGAGCGCGAAGCGGATGTTGCCGTCGACGCCGCCATTGAGGGTGGCGGTGCACTCGTCGGCCGTGGACAGTGCGACGACCTTCTCGAGGATGGTGCGCGCCTGCTCTTCGGTATAGATGGTCATTCCTGCGGGTCTCCTGGTCAGCCGAGCGAGCGGGCGGTGTTGATGATGTTGATGCCGTTGAAGCGGGTCGTCGCCGAACCGTGCGAGACCGCCGAGACCTGGCTCGGCTGGCCCTTGCCGTCGAAGAACGAGCCGCCGAGGCGGTAGTCACGCTCGTCGCAGATGGCCGCGCACGCGCCCCAGAACTCCGGCGTGCGGATCTGGTAGGCGACGTCCTCGACCATGCCGGTGATCTCGCCGTTCTTGATCCCGTAGTAGAGCTGGCCGCCGAACTGCGCGTTGTAGCGCTGCTGGTCGATCGAGAACGAGCCGTCGCCGACGATGTAGATGCCGTCCTCGACGTCCTTGATCATTTCGGCCACGGTCAGCGGTGTCTTGCCCGCCGCCAGCGAGACGTTGGCCATGCGCTGGAACTGCACGCTCGACCAGGAGTCGGCATAGCAGCAGCCGTCGGATTCGGTCTTGCCGACGATGTGCGCCTGGTCGCGGATGGTCTGGTAATCGACCAGGGTGCCGTCGCGCACCAGGTCCCAGCGCTTGGTCGGCACGCCCTCGTCGTCGTAGGCGACCGCGCCGAGGCTGCCCGGCTGGGTCTTGTCGGCGAACAGGGTGACGATGTCGCTGCCGTATTGCAGGTTGCCGCGCTTGTCGAGCGTGGCGAAGCTGGTTCCGGCGTAGTTGGCCTCGTAGCCGAGCACGCGGTCGAGTTCGAGCGGATGGCCGACGTTCTCGTGGATGGTCAGCCACAGGTTCGACGGATCGAGCACGAGGTCGTAGCGGCCCGGCTTCACCGACGGCGCGGTGAGCTTCTCCTGCGCCTGCTTCGCGGCGGCGATGGCGTCCTCGCGCATGTCGTACGAGCTGCCGTAGTTCACCACCCCGTTGGGCGAGACGTACTTCTGCGAGGCATCGCCATCGAGGTATTCGTAGCCCATGCCCATTGGCGACGACAGCCCGGCACGGGTGCGGAACTTGCCGGTGCCCTTGTCGATGGCGGTAACGGTCATCGGCACCCAGATGCGGTGCACGTCCTGGTCGATGTAGGAGCCGTCGGTGGAGGCGAAGTACTTCTGCTCGTTGACCAGGAACATCATCGAATTGACGAAGCTGGCACCGGCACCCATGGCCGCGGCGTTGACGCCGAGCAGCAGGTCGACCTTCTCCTTGACCGGCACTTCCATGCTGTTCTTGCGGATCGGCGTGCGCCACGACACTTCGCCCAGCGACGGCGCCGGCGCCAGGCGCACCGGCTCGGTCTGGATCTTCGCGTTGGCACGCGCGATGGCGGTGGCCTGGCGCGCGGCCTCGGCCACGCCGTCAGCGGTGAGCGTGTTGGTCGCGGCGAAGCCCCAGGCGCCGTTGGCGATCACCCGCACGCCGACACCGGTCGATTCGGTGTTGACCACGTTCTGCACCTTGTCCTCGCGGGTCATCACGAACTGGCGCAGGTAGCGGCCGATGCGCACGTCGCAGTAGCTGGCGCCGGCGCCGGTCGCCGCCTGCAGCGCGGAATCGGCAAGCCGCTTCTTCGTGGCCACGTCGATGGTGGTGAGCAGTTCGTCGGCGGCGATCGCGCGCCCGAACACCGATGGCAGGACGAGCCCGCCGATGCCAAGGCCGCCGAGGGCCAGGAAGTCGCGTCGTTGCAAGGCAGTCTCTCCTTTGGAGCGAGGATTCGCGATTGGGACGGGATGATCGGTGCCGGGTGATCGGATGGCGGCAGTTCGTGATTCGTGATTCGGAACAGCAAGAGCGAAACGTATCCGCTCTCCAATCACCAATCACGGATCTTCAAAGACTCCTCGCCGTATTGATGATGTTGATGCCGTCGAAGCGCGTGGTCGCCGAGCCGTGGGACACCGCCGACACCTGCCCCGGCTGCCCCTTGCCGTCGAAGAACGAGCCGCCGAGGCGGAAATCGCGCTCGTCGCAGATGGCCGAACAGGCGTTCCAGAACTCCGGCGTGCGGATCTGGTAGGCGGCATCCTCGACCATGCCGGTGATCTCGCCGTTGCGGATCTCGTAGAACAGCTGGCCACCGAACTGCGAGTTGTAGCGCTGCTGGTCGATCGAATAGGAGCCGCGGCCGTGCACGTAGAGGCCGCGCTCGACGCCGGCGATCATCTGCGCCACCGTCAGCGGCGCCTTGCCGGGTGCAAGCGAGACGTTGGGCATGCGCTGGAACTGCACGCTCGACCACGAATCGGCATAGCAGCAGCCGTCGGATCCCGCCTTGCCGAGGATGTGCGCCTGGTCGCGGGTGGCCTGGTAGTCGACGAGGATGCCGTCGCGCACCAGGTCCCAGCGTCTGGTCGGTACGCCCTCATCGTCGTAGCCGACCGCGCCGAGGCTGCCGGGCCGGGTCTTGTCGGCGAACAGGGTGACGATGTCGCTGCCCCACCGGTAGCTGCCGCGCTTGTCGAGCGTGGCGAAGCTGGTGCCGGCGTAGTTGGCCTCGTAGCCGAGCACGCGGTCGAGCTCCAGCGGGTGGCCGACGTTCTCGTGGATGGTCAGGAACAGGTTGGATGGATCGACCACCAGGTCGTACTTGCCGGGCTGCACCGATGGTGCACGCAGCTTCTCCTGCGCCTGGCGGGCGGCGGCGACCGCGTCCTCGCGCATGTCGTAGCTGCGGCCATACGCGACCACGCCGCCCGGCAGCTCGAAGCGCTGCGAGCGGTCGCCGTCGAGGTATTCATAGCCCATGCCCATCGGTGCCGACAGCCCGTCGCGGGTGCGGAACTTCCCACTGGCCTTATCGATCGCGGTCACCGTGAAGGGCACCCAGATGCGGTGCACGTCCTGGTCGATGTAGGAGCCGTCGGTGGAGGCGAAGTACTTCTGCTCGTTGATGACGAACATCCGCGAGCTGACGAAGCTGGCACCGGCGCCCATCGCCGCGGCGTTGACGCCCAGCAGCAGCTCGACCTTCTCCTCGACCGGGACTTCCATGCCGTTGCGCACGACCGGCGTGCGCCAGTCCACCTCGCCAAGCGCCGGTGCCGGGGCCAGCCGCACGGGTTCGACCTGCAGGCGCGCATTGGCGCGCGCGATTGCCGCCGCCTGCCGCGCGGCGTCGGCCACCGCCAGCGTGGTCAGCGTGTTGGTGGCCGCGAAGCCCCAGGCGCCATCGACGATGACGCGGATGCCGGCGCCGATCGACTCGCCGTTAACGACGTTCTCGACCTTGTCCTCGCGCGTCATCACGTACTGGCGCAGGTAGCGGCCGATGCGCACGTCGCAGTAACTGGCGCCGGCATCGCGTGCGGCCTGCAGGCCGGCATCGGCGAGCGGCTTCTTCATCGCGGCGTCGAGCGGCGTGGCCAGCACCTCGGCGGCGACGGCGCGGCCGAACCAGCCCGGCACCAGGGCACCGGCGGCGCCAAGGCCACCGAGGGCGATGAAGTCACGTCGTTTCAAGGCAGTGCTCCAGCGTGCATCACGGGGATGCGGGTGTGTCACCGACACATGCCGGCCCTCCCCGATTCTCGACACTGCGGCGCGTGAAAGGCATAGGCCGATGGTCATGCCTGCAATGCAGGGTGCGCACATCGGGCGTGGCGACTACGCTTGCTGCCTGACCGTTTCCATCTTCGCGGAGTGCTTCGATGCGCCACAGCCTGCTTGCCCTGTCCCTGCTCGCCGTCCTCGCCGGCTGCCAGCCTTCGACCGGCCCCGCCACGGTGGACAGCCCTGCTGCAGCGACCACGGCCGCCACCCAGGGCGAGGCCGACCAGGCCTTCGCCGCCCTCGCCGACCGGGCACTGGCCACGTGGTTCGAACAGTCGCCGATCAGCGCCACCCGCACCGGCGAGCATCGCCACGACGACCGCGTCGACGATCTGAGTGAGGAAGGCCGCCAGCGTGTGGTCGATGCGAACCGTGCGCTGCTTGCGGGACTCGACGCGATCGACGCCAGCCAGCTGTCGCGCGACAACCAGGTCGACGCGCTGCTGCTGCGCAACCGCCTAGAGGCCACGATCTGGAACGTGGAAACGCTGCAGTCGTGGGCCTGGGACCCGCTGCTGTACAACGGCCTGGCCGGCGGCGCGATCTACAACCTGATGGCACGCGAGTTCGCGCCGCTGCCCGAGCGCCTCGCTTCCGCCAGCGCGCGCATGGAAGCGCTGCCGACGCTGTTGGCGCAGATGCGCGCGAACCTCGACCCGGCGCGTGTACCCAAGGTGCATGCGGAAACCGTGTCGCGGCAGAACCGCGGCCTGCTGTCGTTGGTCGACCAGTTCATCACCCCGCACGCCGGCAGCCTGGATGGCGAGGCGCGCACGCGCCTGGATGCCGCCGTCGCCGGCCTGCGCACCGCGGTCGACGAGCACCAGGCCTGGATCGACGGCACCCTGGTCCCGAATGCCGCCGGCGACTTCCGCATCGGCGCCGCGCTGTTCGACCAGAAACTCGGCTATTCGCTCAACGCTTCGCTGTCGCGCGAGGAGATCCGCCAGCGCGCGCAAGCAGAAATCGTCCGTGTGCGCGAGGAGATGTATGCCATCGCGCAGAACGTGCTGAAGGACCGCGACGGCGCCCCGGCCCTGCCGGCGACACCGGACGATGCGCGGCAACAGGCGGCCATCGAGGCGGCGCTCGAGCTGGCCTACGCCGAACGACCCGCGCGCGATGCGGTGTTCGACTTCGCGCGGCAAACGCTGGAAACGGCAACCACGTTCACCCGCGAACACGACCTCGTCACCGTGCCGGACGCGCCGGTGCGCATCATCGAGATGCCGGAATTCCAGCGTGGCGTGGCGGTGGCCTATTGCGATTCACCCGGCCCGCTCGACAAGGGGCTGGAGACCTACTATGCGATCTCGCCGATTCCCGACGACTGGAGCGATGACCAGGCGACGTCGTTCCTGCGCGAATACAACGACCGCATGATCCACCTGCTGTCGATCCACGAGGGCGTCCCGGGCCATTACCTCGAGGGCGCGCACTCGGTGGGCCATCCGTCCACGCTGCGCGCGGTGCTGCGCTCGGGTCCGTTCGCCGAAGGCTGGGCGGTGTACACCGAGGAAGTGATGGCGCAGGCGGGCTACCTCGACCACGACCCGCTGTTCCGGCTGGTGCAGCTGAAGTTCTACCTGCGCTCGGTGGCCAACGCGATCCTCGACATCGGCGTGCACGTCGACGGCTGGGAGCGCGAGCAGGCGATGGAGTTGATGGTGCGCACCACCTTCCAGCAGGAGAGCGAGGCCGCCGGCAAGTGGATCCGCGCCCAGGTGAGCTCGGCGCAGCTGCCGACCTATTTCGTCGGCGCGCAGGAACACTTCGACATGCGCCGCGCGGTGGAAGCAAAGCGCGGCGACGCCTTCGACCTCAAGGCCTACCACGACGAGGTGCTGTCGAAGGGCGCGCCGCCGGTGCGCTTCGTGCGCCAGCTGATCCTGGACGAGCCGATCGGCTAGGGAATCGGCACCCGTCCGGTGTAGCGGCGAGGACGACCCGGTCGTCGTCCCGAAGGCGATGCGGCGGCACTGCCGGTGCCGCTACCGGTGCCCAGGCTACAGCGTGAGTTGATCAGGACGCGGACCGGCCACGATATCCGCGGCCGGTGCAGGGCGCCCGATCACGAAGCCCTGCGCGCAATCGCAGCCGAGCTCGCGCAGCAGGGAAAGCGTGGCGGAGTCCTCGACGCCTTCGGCCACCACCTCCAGGCCGAGGTGGTGGCCGAGGTCGATCATCGAGCGGACCAGATGGCGCGCGCGGTCGTTGCTTGCGACGTCGACCACGAAACTGCGGTCGATCTTCAGCTCGTCGGTGGGCAGTCGCTGCAGGTAGGCCATCGACGAATAGCCGGTGCCGAAATCGTCGATGGAGATGCGCACGCCCTCGTCGTGCAGCTCGGCCAGCACGCCCTGTGCGCGGACCACGTCGCGCATCAACGCGCTCTCGGTCACCTCCAGCGCCAGCGCATGCGGCGGCACCTGCCAGACCCGGAGCAGGTCCATGACCTGCAACGCGAACCCCGGCAGCTGCAGGGCCACGACCGACAGGTTCACGTTGATGTGCACGTCATCGCCGTCGCGACGCAGCTGCGCGAGGTGCCGCAATGCCACGGTGAGGCTCCAGCGCGTGAGCTCGCCGATCAGGCCCGTGCGCTCGGCCTCGCCGACGAATGCCGGCGGTGGCACGGCGCCGATGCGCGGATGGGTCCAGCGCGCGAGCGCTTCATAGCCCGAGGTCAGGCCGGTTCGCAGGTCGAGCACCGGCTGCAGGTAGAGCTCGAGCTGGTTGAGCGCCAGGGCATCGCGCAGCTCGTCGTGGGTGAAGCTGTCGGCGTGCACGGGCCTGCGCCAGAAGGCGAAGCCGTCGGCCTCGGAGCAGGCCTCGTCGCAGGCCTGGTCGGCTCGCAGGCACAGCTGCTCGGGATCGATTCCATCCGACGGGCACAGCGCCAGCCCCACCGTCACCGAGGGATGCAGCTGCCAGCCATCCAGCATCACCGGCTGGCCGAGTGCGCGCACGAGCTTGGCCGCTGCCAGCGACGCGTGCTGCTGCCCGCGCAACCCGGGCAGCAGGACGACGAAGCCGTGCTCCGCGATCCTCAACACCGTGTCCTGGGCGCGCAGGGTGGCGACCAGTTTCGCCTCCATTGCCGCCCCCAGCGCCTCGGCGACCGCATAGCCCAGCGACAGTTCGGTCTCGCGCGTGCGCTGGCCGCGCACCACCAGCACGGCGAGCTCCTCGCCGGCCGCGCGGTGGGCGTCGATCGCCTGCGACACCGTGTGCAGGGTGGCGGGACGGTTCAGCATCCCCGGGCCGCACGCAACCAGGCGCTCACAGGAACAGCTCGACCGGGTCGAGGCCGCATTCCTCCGGCGACAGCGCACCGGCGATGCGGATCGCCGCATCGCGGTCGCCCTGCATCATCAGGTCGAGGGTGCCGAAGTGCTCCAGCACTTCGCGGTCCGGCGTGGTCAGCACCATCACCCGCGGCATCAGCCGGCGTGCGGCGTTCTGTGCCATCACGATCGCCACTTCGCCGGTGTTGAGCTCGACCAGCGAGCCCACCGGATACACGCTCATGCACTGCATGAACTGCTCCACCAGCTCGCCCGCATATGCCGTCCCGCGGCCACGGTAGAGCTGCTGCAGCGCGACGTGCTGGGCCATTGCGGGGCGGTACGGGCGCGGGCTGGTCATCGCATGGTAGGAGTCGATCACCGCCGCGATGCGCCCGAGCAGCGGGATCCGGTCGCCGTCCAGCGCTGCCGGATAGCCGCTGCCGTCCACGCGTTCGTGATGGGTGGCGATCATGTCGCACACATGCGCCGGCACCGCGGCGCCATGGTCCAGCAGATCGAGCGCGTGCTGGACGTGGGCCTGCACCTGGTGCATCTCGTCCGGAGCCAGCGGCCCGGGTCGAGCAAGCAGCTCCGGCGGCACCCGCAGCTTGCCGATGTCGAGCAGCAATGCGCCGCTCGCCAGGTCCACCAGCAGCGGCTCCGGCAGGCCGAGATGACGTCCCAGCGCGGCAGCCAGCGCGCTGCAGCCCAAGGCGTGGTCGTAGGCGTAGTCGCCGCGTTCGCGCAGGCGGTCCACCCACAGGAAGGCATCGGCGTTGCGCACCATGCTGCGCACCATCGGCTCCACCGCCTCGCGCACCTCGCCCGCGGCGATCGGCCGGCCGGCGCGCACCTCGTCGAGGATGCGCGTCGCCAGTCGCACCACCTCGGCCTGCGCCTCGCGTGCCTGCGGCAGTTCGGTGTCGAACGCAGCCAGCTGCGGATAGGCCTGGCTGTGCTGCAGTGCCTCGATTTCGCTGTTTTCGAAGACCGGGCCGACGTCGCGTACCGGCGCAGCCGCCACCGCCGGCTCCCGCGGCGCCAGCCCGAGCAGCGTGTCGACATACACCCACTCGCACAGCGAGGCCAGCAGGTCGATGTCGGCCTGGCTGGCGATCATCACCCCCTGCAGCGGAAAGGGCGTGCCCTCCCAGTCGCGGTCGAGCCGGCAGACATACATGCCCTCGACGAGCTCCGCGACGGCGACCTTGCGCTCCTCGACCTTCAAGAACATTCCCTTTGTCTCCGTTGCGCCTGCATGGGGCGCGAGAGGCGCCCGACAGCCATCCGCCATCCGCACGCTGTCCCCACGCTATCGACCGCGGGCGGCGGTCCTTTAGGGGTTTCCCCGACCCTCACGCGAGAAGGGCCGCGCCGCTCCCGGCGCCCCCTGGCGGCCCTTCCGGAGCTTACGCGAACCGCCCGCGGTGCCCTTCACCCCTCCGGCGGCGCCAGGACCTTGTCGCGTCAGGCGCGCAGGGTGGCACCGCCGTCGACATACAGATCGCCCATGGCGATATGGCCGGCCTGCTCCGACAGCAGGAACATCACCGCGTGGGCGATGTCGGCAGGTTCGGCGATCTTGCCCAGCGGGATCCCGCTCTTGAAGTTCTCCATGGTGCCGGCGATGACCCGGGCCTCGCCGTCGGCGTCGGCCCACATGCCGGTCTGCATCGAGGTCCGGGTGGACCCGGGGGCGACGACGTTGCAGCGCACGCCGTGCGGGGCGAGCTCGAGGCCGAGGCAGCGCACGAACATCGTGGCGGCGGCCTTGGACGCGGCATAGGCGGCCATCGCCTGGCGCGGGATGCCGGCGGCGTTGGAACCCACCACCACCAGCGCACCGCGCCGGCGCGGCGCCATCACCCGCGCCAGTGCACGGCCGACATGGAAGACGCCGTCGGTGTTGACGGCGAAGGTGCGGCGCCATTCCGCGTCGGAGGTTTCCGCGACGCTGGTCGTGGACAGCACGCCGGCGACATGGGCGGCGAGGTCGATCGGGCCGATCTCCGCCTCCACCCGGGCCACGAGTGCGTCGACCGCGGCGGAGTCGGTGACGTCGAGGGCGAAGGCGTGCACGTTCGCCTCCGCCGCCGGCGCTTCGAGATCGGTGGCGACGACAATCGCGCCGCTGGCGCGCAACAGGGTAACGACCGCGGCGCCGATGCCGCCGGCGGCGCCGGTGACCAGGGCGATCCTGCCTTCAAAGCCGGTGAGGTGCATGGCGGGTCCTGAGCTGGTGTCGGCGGGAAAAGAGCGCCCTCACCCCTGGCCCTCTCCCGTGGACGGGAGAGGGGTTCCGGAGTCGGGTTCATGCGGGAGCGCGGTTCCGGAGCGCGGCCCGTGCGGCGGTGAGGCACCGCAAGGGACGCGATCGGGCGCGTGGTCGGCGTCGAACGCATGCAGCCGGGCATCAAGCAATCGTGCGATGCGTGGGGTGGCGTCGCGGCCGGTGAGTTCGGCGTGCAGGAAGGGCAGCTCCACCGCGTCGACCCGGGCGGCGTGCGCCGCCCACAGCGCGGACTGCAGCTGCGGACGGTCGACGTGGTCGTTGCCGGCGCGCACGTGCAGCAGGGTGCCGTCGTAGCGCGCGTGGTGGTGCTGGCGCACCAGCCGGTTGGTGTCGGTGACCGTGCGCACCACGCCGTCTAGCACCCCGCCGGGCAGGTTGCCGAGTGCGCTGTCGCCGCGGCGCAGGAAGTCGACGATCGCCTCGCGCGTGGTGAGCTCCGGATGCCCGTCGGGGTCGTAGCCCGCGATGGCCAGCAAGGCGCGCAGGGCGGCGACGGGATCGGGCTCCGGCTCGGCGCGCCAGCACTCCGCCGGATAGGCATCGAGCAGCGCCAGCACGCCGACCTCGCGTCCGAGCACGCGCAGCCGCACCGCCATCGCATGGGCAAGGATGCCGCCGACCGACCAGCCGAGCAGGTGCACCGGTCCTTCGGGCTGCAACACGGCCACGCGTTCGACGTACTCCGCCGCCAGCGCATCGATGCTGGCCGGCAGCGGCTGCGCGAGGTCCAGCGCCGGCGACTGCAGGCCATGCACGTCGCGCGCGGGCGACAGCGCACGCGCGAGTTCGCGGTAGCACCAGCTGATGCCGCCGGCCGGATGCACCACGAACAGTGGCGCACGTCCGGGATCGCCACGGCGCAGGCGCACCAGCGGCGCCAGGCCGTGGTCCGGCGTGTCGTCGTCGGCGTCGATGCGCGCGGCCAGCGCGGCCACGGTGGGGGTCGCGAACAGCGCGCCGAGCCCGGGGTCGCGGCCGAAGCGGCGCTGGATCGCCATCAGCAGGTGCACCGCCGACAGCGAATCGCCGCCCAGCGCGAAGAAGTCGGCGTCGGCGGAGACCGCACCTGCCTCGAGGCCCAGCGCCTGCGCGAACAACGCCGCCAGCACCTGTTCGGTGGGCGTACGCGGCGCCTCGCCCTCCGCTCCGTCGTAGACCGGCGCCGGCAGCGCGCCGCGGTCGAGCTTGCCGTTGGCGGTCACCGGCCAGTCGTCCAGCGCTACGAACGCCGCCGGCACCATGTAGTCCGGCACGCGCGCGGCCACGGTAGTGCGCAGCGCGGCGAGGTCAAGTTCGCCTTCCGGTTGCAGGTAGGCGACCAGGCGGCGATCGCCGGGGCGGTCCTCGCGCACGATCACGCCGGCACGGCGCACCGCGCCACTGGCGAGGATGGCGGTTTCGATCTCGCCCAGTTCGATGCGCAGGCCGCGCAGCTTGACCTGGTGGTCGCTGCGGCCGAGGAACTCGACCGCGCCGTCGCGCCGCCAGCGGGCCAGATCGCCGGTGCGGTAGAGGCGCGCGCCGGGCACGTGCGGATCGTCGATGAAGCGCTCGGCGGTGAGGTCGTCGCGGCCGAGGTAGCCACGCGCGAGCTGCACGCCGCCGAGGTAGAGGTCGCCGACCACGCCCGCCGGCAACGGCCGCATGCGCGCATCGAGCACGTACAGCCGCGTGTTCCACACCGGGAAGCCGATCGGCACCGGGCGCGAGGTGTCGTCCGCCGACGCCGGCCAGTAACTGACATCCACCGCCGCCTCGGTGGGGCCGTAGAGGTTGTGCAGTTCGGCCCGCACGGTGGCGTGGAAGCGGTCGCGCAGGTCGGCGCCGAGTTCCTCGCCGCTGCAGAACACCCGGCGCACGACGAGCCCGCGCGCCTCCGGTGCGGCGAGGAAGGCCTCCAGCATCGACGGCACGAAGTGCAGCGTGGTCACGCCGCGAGCGCGGACCAGGCGCGCCAGCGCGACCGGATCGCGATGCGCGTCGGGCGCGGCCACCACCAGCCGCGCGCCGGCCAGCAGCGGCAGGAAGAATTCCCACACCGACACGTCGAACGTGGCCGGGGTCTTCTGCAGGATGCGGTCTGAGGCGTCGATGCCGTAATGCGCGCGCATCCACTCCAGGCGGTTGACGATCGCGCGGTGTTCGACCACCACGCCCTTCGGCTCGCCGGTGGAGCCGGAGGTGTAGATCACGTAGGCGGCGTCGTCCGGACCCGGCACGCCTTCGAGCGTGGTGTCGGTGCGGGTGTCCCAGGCATCCGGCCCCAGTACCGGTGCGCTATCGCCGAAACGCGCTGCATCGCCCTGCCCCGCCAGCACGCACACCGGCGTCGCCGACTGCAGGATGCGCTGCAGGCGTGCATCCGGATGGGCGAGGTCCAGCGGCAGGTAGGCGGCGCCGGCGCGCAGCGTGGCGACCAGGGCGACGATCAATTCGAGCGAACGCGGTAGCGCCACCGCGACCACCGTATCGACGGTCGCGCCCTGCGCCCGCAACAGCAGCGCGAGTGCACGCGTGCGGCGTTCGAGTTCGCGGTAGGTCAGCGAAGCGCCTTCGAACTCCACCGCGACCGCATCCGGCGTCGCCTGCATGCTGCGTTCGATCAGCGCGGCCAGGGTGGTGTCGGGCACCTCCTGCGTGGTGGCGTTGACCTCGAACAGGTAACGTCGCGCTTCCTCGGGGCTGGCCAGCGGCACGTCGTCCATCTGCGATGCGTTGCAGGCGGCTGCGAGAAAGGCCTGCAGGCGCGCGGCATGCGCGGCGACCTCGACCGCGTCGTACAGCGTCGGGTTGGCCTCGATCTCGAGATCGAGCGCATGGGTCGCGTCGCCGCGGAAGCCGATGGTGACGTCGTCGATAGGACCGGTGCCGAGCACTTCCAGCGAGACCCGCATATCCGCGAGCCGCGGCGGGCGATAGAACGGCTGCACGTTGACCAGCGGCCCGTGCAGGCGGCGCTGGCCACCGAGCAGGCCGAGGTCGCGCCGCAACTGTTCGCCGCGGTAGCGCCCGTGCCGGCGGCCGCGCACCAGCGCACGCGCGATCGCCTGCACGAAGCCTTCGACGTTCGTCTCCGGCATCGCCGGCACCCGCAGCGGCAACACGTTCATGACCATCGCCGGCACCCGCGCGGATGCGCTGCCGAGTCGGCCCATGAACGGCACGCCGACCACGGCTTCCTCCTGGCCGGACATGCGCCGGCAGTATTCGGCGGCGAACGCGGTCAGCACGTCCGGCCACGGCTGGCCGATGCGCTGCGCGGTGGCCAGCAGTGCCGTCCGCAACGCTTCGTCGATCGCGACGACATGGCGATGGCAGTCAGGCGCGGCCGCGGCGAAGCCACCGCCCAAGCCGGCCGCGGCCGGCATCCCGGCCATCGTGTCGCGCCAGTACCCGGCATCCTGCTGGCGACGTTCGGAACGGCGGTAGGCGGCGTCTTCCCCGAACACACGCGACAACGATGCAAGTGGCGCGCCTGCGGCCGCATCGCCACCCACCGCATACAGCGCGCAAACGCGCTCTGCGAACAGCGCCATGCCGTAACCGTCGGCGGCGAGGTGGTGCACGCGGAAGTACCAGGCGAAGCGATCGACGCCGAGCCGGTACAGGCGCTGCACGGCGAGGCGGTCGCGCGTCGGGTCCACGGGGGTGCCGCGGTCGTGCTGCATGGCGTCACGCGCGGCGGCAGCGGGATCAGTTGCAGCCGAGAGGTCGACGACCTCGAGCTGCGGCAGGTGCGCGTCGTCCACGACCTGGTGGGGACCGTCTTCGCCATCGCGCATGCGCAACCGCAGCGCGGTCGCTTCCTGCGCCGCGCGGTCGGCGGCACAAGCGAACGCGGCGACATCGAGCGCCCCGTCGATCCACAGCGCATGCGCGGTGTTGAACGCCGGGTTCTCCGGCGCCAGCCGCTGTGCATACCAGAGCCCGGCCTGCGCCTCGGTCAGTGGCCAGCTGCCGTCGGCCGCGGCCACGTGTGGCACCGCTTCGCAGGACTCGCGCACGACGCTCATGGCGTGCCGGATCCGGGCCGGGTGCGGCGACGAACCATCATGACGACAGGCGCCCCGCACCCGCAGGAACGATCGTGCTCGGGCGCGCACCCACCGCGACGCCGGCGATCCGGACCGCTTGATGCACGCCTGTCTCCACCGACATCAGCCCTGCCCCGCGTGCTTCTGCAACTGCTGCACGGTCGACCACCAGCCGGCCAGGGTGACGTGCTCGGCCAGATGCGGGAACTCCAGCGCGATGCCGGTCTCGCCCCAGCGCATCACCAGGCCGAGCACGCGCATCGAGTCCAGGCCCAGGTCCACCAGGTTGTCGTCGTCGCCGATATCGTCCGGCGCTTCACCGAGCAGGTCGGCGACGTCGGCACGCATGCGCTCGAGTGTCAGGGTCTGCGGTGCGTTCATTGCAGGATCTCCAGGAGGCGGTCGGTCGCCAGCGGCACGCCACAGGCGCGGGCGATCCAGGCCAATGCCATATCGTGATCCGCGCGGGAGAAATCGGCCACCGCATCGGCGGCGATAAAGGTCTCGATGTCGCGCTGGAACGCCTCGGTGGCGGTCGACAGCAGGCCGATGTGGGCGTAGACGCCGGTGATCAGCAACTGGTCGCGGCCGCGCACGCGCATCAGCTGTTCGAGGTTGCTGCGCTGGAAGGCGCTGTAGCGGTGCTTGACCAGCACGTGGTCGCCGGCTGCGGGCGCCAGCGCGTCGATGATCGCTTCGTGTTCGTCGATCGCCTGCATGCCCGGACCCCACAGGTCGGCCTGCAGGCCGCGGTCGCGGCGGTCCTGGTTGCCGCGTTGCGCGGTGTAGAACACCGGAATGCCCAGCGCACGGCAGCGCTCGACCAGGCGCGCCAGGTTGGCGATGGCGGGCGCCAGCGGCGCGGCATCGGCATCGAAGCGCGACAGGAAATAGCGCTGCATGTCGTGCACCAGCAGCGCGATCCGGCCGGTCTCGGGGCGCCAGGCGCCGCGCGGTGTTGGCAGCTCGTCGGCGGTGGGCAGTGGATATGCGGGGATGGTGGGGAGTGCCATGGATGTCTCGTACTGGTTAGGTGCGACCTTGTTCGCCGACCGTCCGGCGCGTGGCGCGGCGACTGTTCCGCCGGGTGGGAGCCTGCCGCGCCGTCCGGACTCAGGTCGTCTTCGCAGCCGGAGCCGCAACGTGGGCGAGGAACCGTTCGCGCAATTGCGCGCGCAGTTCGCGGCGGCTGATCTTGCCGACCGCGGTGGTGTCGAATGCGTCCACGAACACGACCTGGTCCGGCACCTTGAACGCCGCCAGGCCGCGGCCGCGCACCCAGGCCTTCAGCGCGGCCGGCTTCGGCTGCTCGCCGCGCGCGATCACGAAGGCACAGCTGCGCTCGCCGAGGAATGCATCGGGGATCGACACCACCGCGGCATCGAACACCTGCGGGTGCGCCAGCAGGTGGTCCTCGATCTCCTCGGCGGAGATCTTCTCGCCGGCGCGGTTGATGTGGTCGGTGGCGCGACCCTGCACGACGAGGTAACCGCCCGGCAGCCGTTGCACCATGTCGCCGGTGCGGTAGTAGCCGTCGTCGGTGAACGCGCGCGCATTGGCGGCCTCGTCGTTGTGGTAGCCGCGGATGGTGTACGGCCCGCGCGTGAGCAGGTGGCCGACCTCGCCATCCGGCACCGGGTTGCCGTGGTCGTCGACCACCAGCACCTCGTCGTCCGGGCTGATGGGACGGCCCTGGGTCTCGAGCACGATGTCGTCGGGGTCGTCGAGCCGGGTGTAGTTGACCAGCCCCTCGGCCATGCCGAACACCTGCTGCAACGCGCAACCGAGCCCCGCGACCACGCGACGCGCCGCTTCCGGCACCAGCTTGGCACCACCCACCTGCACCACCTGCAGGCTGGAAAGGTCGTGCGTGGTCTTCGCCGCGGCATCGGCCCACAACAGTGCCAGTGGCGGCACCAGGCCGACGCAGGTCACCCGCTCGCGCGCGATCAGCGGGAACGCCGCATCCGGCCCGGGCCCCGGACTCAGCACCACGCGCGCGCCGGCGTACAGCGCGCCGAAGAAGCCCGGTGAGCTCATCGGGAAATTGTGCGCGGCCGGCAGCGCGACCATGTACACGCTGTCGCGGCCGATCCCGCAGAGTTCATTGCTGGCGCGGAAGCTGTAGATGTAGTCGTCGTGGGTGCGCGGGATCAGCTTGGACAGGCCGGTGCTGCCGCCGGAGATCTGCAGGAACGCCACCGACTGCGGATCGGGATCGCCCGGCAGCGCGGCGCGATCGCCCTCGAGCGCGGAGACGGAAGTGAACTCCTGCGCATCGCCGACCACGAACACGTGCCCGACGGCGGGCACCTCGGCCTGCAGCTCGCGCGCCAGCGTGCGGTAGTCGAAGCCCTCGTAGCGCTCGGCCACGACATAGCCGCTGGCTTCGGCCTTGCGCGCGAAGTGCGCGACCTCGGTGATGCGATGCGCCGGCAGCGCGTATACCGGCACCAGTTGCGCACGGAACAGCGCACAGGCCACCGCGATGAATTCGGGGATGTTGCCGAGCTGGACGATGACGCGGTCGCCGGGCTGCAGGCCCTGTGCGAGGAAACCGGCGGCGATGCGCTCGACTTCGTCCCACAACCGCGCATAGGTCCAGCGCGTGTCGCCGCCGACCACGGCCACGTCGTCGGCATGGCGCTGCGCGCGTTCGCGCAGGAAGCCGGGGAAGGTTTCGCCACGCCAGTAACCGGCCGCCCGGTAGCGGGCCACGAAGGCGTCCGGCCATACCTGGCGCAGCGGAAGCCGGGTTGCGGACTGCGGGTTGCCCATCGTGCGTCGGTCGCTCATGCGGTGCGCAGGTCGTCGATGCCCAGCGCATCGAGCATTGCGCGGAACTTGCCGGCGGTCTCGTCGACCTCCAGTGCGGGCTCGGAGCCGGCGACGATGCCGGCACCGGCGAACAGGCGCAGCACCCGCCCCTGCACGCGGGCGCAGCGGATCGACACGTGCCACTCGCCATCGCCGTCCGCATCGGTCCAGCCGACCGCGCCGGCATAGAAGCCACGGTCGACCGGTTCCAGCGCGCGGATCGCCTCCAGCGCAGGCAGCCGCGGAGTGCCGCACACCGCGGGCGTGGGATGCAGCAGGCCGGCCAGGTGCGCCGACGACACCGCCGGATCCTTCAGCGTGCCCTCGATGCGGGTGCCGAGGTGCCACATCGTGCGGGTGGCGTGCAGCGACGGCGCCACCGGTGCGTGCAGGCGGCTGCACAGCGGGGCCAGCGTGTCGAGGATGGCCTCGACCACATGGTGGTGTTCCTCGTGGTCCTTGCCGGAAGCGAGCAGGGCCCTGGCCGCGGCGGCGTCACGCGCGGGCTCGCGCCAGCGCCGTGCCGAACCGGCCAGCGGATGCGAGACCACCGCGGTGCCGCGTCGCGAGACCAGCAGTTCCGGCGTCGCCCCCACCAGCCACGCCGGCGCCTCGCCGGCGGCGACCGGCAGCGGCATCACATAGGTGGTCACGCTGGCGTCCTCGCCGAGTCGTGCGGCCAGCCGCTGCGGATCCACCGGGGCCGCCGCTTCCACGCGCAGGCTGCGCGCCAGCACCACCTTGTGCAGGCCATGCGGCGCGTCCGCGGTGTCCAGCCGTGCCACGCAGCGCGATACCGCCGCGGCATAGTCGGCCTCGGACGGTTCCGCAACGGCGGCGCTCGGGCGCAGGCAGGCGCCGTCGTCGCGGCTGCCGGGCGCGGCGGCGCCCACCCGTTCGGGCTGGTACAGCGCGTCGTCGGCATGCGGATCGAAGGGCAGTGCGCCCACCAGCAGGCCCGGCCCGGACCGGCGCGCGGCGAAGAACGCATCGACCCGCGCGCCCAGCGTGTCCGTGGGGCCCGATGGCAAGCGCGCCAGGCAGCCGACCGCGTCCAGACGTTCGCTGGGGGTATGCAGGCGGAATGCGCCCGGGCTGGCGGGCCCGCACCAGGGCGCCGACGCCGGCAGGTCCGTCGCGATCGACAGCGGGCCTTCGCTCATCGCACCACCCCCGCGCGGTGCCGCACCGCCGCCAGTGCCAGCACCGCAAGCACCGCAGCGACCATCAGGTAGGGCGCACCCGGCGACACCCTGTAGAGCAGCGTGCCCAGCAGCGGGCCGATGACCATGCCGAACCCCTGTACCGAAGCCACCGTGCCCTGCGCCGCGCCCTGCTCGTGGGCATCGACGGAATCCGCGGCCAGCGCCTGGAACGACGGGAACACGAAGCCCATGCCGAACGACGCCACCGCATAGGCCAGCAGCAGCTGCCATTGCACGTCGATCAGCGCCAGCGAGCCGAAACCGGTGGCGGAGATCGTGGCACCGAGCGCGATCCAGCGCGCCGGCGGCACCGATTTCAAGCGCATCACCAGCATCTGCGACGCCATCAGGCCGACCCCGACCGCGGTCAGCGACAACCCCGCCACCCGGGCGCCATCGGCCGGCGACAGAGCGAGACGGTCGATCGCGAAGAAACCCACCACTACCTGGGCGATGGTCACCGACACCATCGCGGCGAACACCGCGGCGACCGGCAACCGCAACCGCGCGTCGCGCCAGGTCAGCGCCTGCCTGGCGGGCCGGGGTGTGCCACCCGCGAGCGGCCCGTCGAGCGGCAGCCGCCACCACACCACCAGCAGCGACAGCAGGGGCAGCCCCGCGGCGACATACAGCGCCAGCGAAAGATCATGGAAAGCGATCCAGCCGGCCGCAGCCGGCCCCACCGCCATGCCCAGCGCATTCGCCGCGCCCAGCCGCGCCATCACCGCGGCGCGGTGGCCCGGACGCGCGCCATCGGCGATCAGCGCGGCCGCGGTCGGCGGCACCGCCGCATAGAACAGGCCCACCAGTGCCCGGGTCCCCACCAGCGCGAGCACCGAGACCAGCACCACCGGCGGATTGCGCAGGGCGACATCCACGAACACCGCCATCGCCAGGTACACCGCGGCGTACGCCGCCAGTGCGATCAGCAGCACGCGTCGACGCCCGATCCGGTCGCTCAGCACACCCCAGCGCCGCGCGGCCAGCATCCACAGCAGGCCGGCTGCGGTCACGGCCAGGCCGGCATGCCATTCCGCCAGTCCCAGCACCCGCACCACGGGCCCGACGACGGCGACGAAGGCCATCATCGCCATGGTGCCGGCAAGTGCGGTGAACACCAGCGCTGGCAGGCCGGGAATGGTGCTGGAGGGCGCGGAAACGGCGGACATGCAGGTCTCGGAAGCGACCCGCGCCGCGTCCGGCGGACGGGCCACGGGCCTCGGCGGGGACAGCCGGCTTCCAGCCCGCTGCGCGGCGCGAATGATAACAGGTCTCATTCACCGCGATGCATGGCGTCGATGACGAGCGCCAACGTTGTTGATAACGATTCTCAGTCACCTTAGGATGAGCGGCTGCCGCGCCCCGCGCTGCGCCGATCGTCCAGCCGCTCCCGACGCCCGCCAATCCCGCCTGTGCCGGAACCCGAATGCCCTGCCCACGCCGCGTGTCTCTGCTTGCTTCGACCGTCGTGCTGACCCTGTGCGGCCCGCTGGCCGCGCATGACGCCTCCCCCTGGACAGGGCGCCCCGCGGACGCTGGCGCCGACGTGCGCACGTTCGACACCGTCCACGTCACCGCCGAGGCCATCGCGCGTCAGGCGCTGGGCGCCTCGACCGTGCTGGCCGACGATCTCGAACGGCAGCCACCGCGCAACGACATCGCCGAGTTCCTGCGCACGCTGCCGGGCATCAACCTGACCGGCAACTCCACCAGCGGCCAGCGTGGCAACCAGCGGCAGATCGATATCCGCGGCATGGGCCCGGAGAACACCCTGATCCTGGTCGACGGCATCCCGGTGTCGAGCCGCAACTCCGTGCGCTACGGCTGGCGCGGCGAACGTGATTCGCGTGGCGACACCGGCTGGGTGGCGCCCGAGCAGATCGAACGCATCGAGGTGCTGCGCGGTCCGGCCGCGGCACGCTATGGCAATGGCGCCGCTGGCGGCGTGGTCAACATCGTGACCCGCGCACCAACCGATGCGTTCAGCGGCTCGCTGAACCTTTATGGTTCGGTCCCGACCCACGGCGTCGACGGCGGCAGCCAGCGCGCAGGCCTGCAGATGGGCGGCCCGCTGTCGGACCGCCTGTCGTTCCGGCTGTCCGGCAATGCGGGCAAGGCCGACGCCGACGATTTCGACATCAATCGGGACCATGCTTCGCGGCGCACCGGCAGCAACGCCGGCACCTTCCCCGCCGGCCGCGAGGGCGTGCGCAGCCGCAACGCCTCGGCGAAGCTGCTGTGGGAACTGCTGCCGGGCCAGCGCTTCGACTTCGGCGCCGGCTTCAGCCGCCAGGGCAACATCTATACCGGCGACAGCCAGAACACCAACCGCAACGCCGAAGTGCTGAAGTGGATCGGCGCGGAGACCAACCGCAGCTACCGCCGCACATTCGACATCAGCCACCGTGGCGAGTACGGCGACTCCACCCGCTCGCTGGTGTACGCGGCGCTGGAAGACACCCGCAACACGCGCCTGCTCGAAGGCCTGGCCGGGGGAACCGAGGGCATCTTCATCGTCGACGGCGGCTTCGGCGACATCGACCTGCGGACGCTGACGCTGCATGGCGAGGTCAACCGCACGATCATCGGCGACAGCGTCGACCATGTGGTCACCGTCGGCGCGGAGTGGGTCGACAGCCGGCTGGAGGACACCGCATCCGGCCTCAAGGACCGCAACCCGCAGCCCAATGTCCCGGTGCCGCCGACCACCTGGGACGGGCGCGCCGATGCACGCATCGCCTCGGTGTTCATCGAGGACAACCTGTACATCGGCGACCGCCTGACGGTGACCCCGACGCTGCGTTACGACCATCACGACCGCCACGGCGGCAACGTCAGCCCGGCGCTCAACGCCGCGTTCGGCTTCCTGCCCGGCTGGACCCTGCGCGCCGGCATCGCCCGCGCCTACAAGGCACCCAACCTGTACCAGAGCAACGCCGGCTATTCGCTCTACAGCAACGGCATCGGCTGCTGGGGCGGGGGCGGCCCGTGCTTCCTGGTCGGCAACGACGCGCTCGACGCCGAGACCAGCATCAACAAGGAACTCGGCGTGCAGTTTGCCGACGGCCGCATGCAGGCCGGCCTGACCTGGTTCCACAACGACTACCGCGACAAGGTGGAAGCCGGCCGCGTCGTCGTCGACCGCGTGCGCAACGTCGATGTCTTCCGCTGGGACAATGTGCCCAGGGCCGTGATCGAAGGCCTGGAAGGCAGCGTGGAACTGCCGCTGGGCGACGCGCTGCGCTGGAACACCAACGTCACCTGGATGCTGGAATCGGAGAACCGCACGACCGGCGATGCGCTGTCGACGATTCCCGAATACACGGTCAACACCGCCTTCGACTGGCAGGCGGGCGAGCGCCTGTCGCTGCTGGCCCGGGCCACGTTCTACGGCGAGCAGGTGCCGCAGCGGCTCGATTACCAGGGCCGTCCGGTCACCGGCAGCGCCGCGGACCGCATGCCGCCCTATGCACTGGTCGGCCTGAGTGGCCGCTACCGGATCACCGACCGGGTGAACGTGGTCATCGGCGTGGACAACCTGCTCGACAAGCGCATCTTCCGCCGTGGCAACGCATCGGGCGTCAACCTCGGCACGCCGAACGCCATCGAGGGCGCCGGCGCCTACACGTACAACGAACCCGGACGCGCCTGGTTCGTCAGCACCCACATCGGCTTCTGACGCGTTCGACGGATCCCGCATGACATCAACCTTCCATACAGCAGGCTTCCACGCAGCACGCTTCCAGCCAGCCCGCTTCCAGCCAGGCGACTTCCAGCCCGCCCGGTTCCGGCCGTCCGTACGCACGCGTGTCGCGACCACCGTGGCGGCCGGCCTGCTGTTCCTTGCCTCCCTCGCCATGACCACACCCGCCTCCGCGCAGCAGCGCAACCCGTTGCAGACGATCGGCCAGACCGTGGCCGATCACGCGTCGCACGCCTATGCCTTCGAGCGCTTCACCGTCGCCAGCCACGACGGCAGCCGCACCTGGCGCGTGCACGTGGCGGTGCCGAAGACGCCCGCCCCCGCCGCCGGCTGGCCGACGTTCTGGATGCTCGACGGCAACGCCGCGCTGATCGAGTTCGACGACGCGCTGCTGGAGGAGCTCGCCGCGCAGCCGGAGCCGCATGCGCTGGTGTTCATCGGCTACGACAACGACCTGCGCATCGATTCGCCGCAGCGCAACCGCGACTACACGCCGGCGGTGCTGCCGCCCGAGGACGCCGAAACCGCACCCCTGGGCAGTGGCGGCGCCGACGCGCTGGCCGAGCTGATCGAACGTACGATCCGCCCGCAGCTGGCGCAGCGGATGCCGATCGATCCGCAGCGGCAGACGCTGTGGGGCCACTCGCTGGGCGGGCTGTTTGTGCTGCATACGCTGTACACCCGCACCGGCGCATTCCAGACCTATGTCGCCGGCAGCCCGTCGATGTGGTGGGGCGACGCGCATGCGGTGCGCGAGAGCGAACGCTTCATCGCCCACAACGTCGGGCATCCGGCGCGGGTGATCATCCACCTCGGCGGCGCCGAACGTGTCGGCGACCGCGGACGCCGTGACCTGACCAATCCGCGCGTGGTCGCACACCTCCGGCGGATCCAGGCGGCGACGCCGGATGCGGCGATGCAGCTCGCCGGGACGCTGGCGACGGTGCCCGGCATCGAGGCTTCGTACCGCGAGTTTCCGGGCCTCGGCCACGGTCCGATGTTCCGCGCCTCGCTGATGGGCGCGCTGCACGCGGTGACCGGCGTGGCCGACCGCAGCAACACGCCACGACCCTCCACGGGCGACGCCGACCAATGAGCACCCTGGCCGGCTCCGTCGACGACGTCGCCTATCCCGACCGGTTCCACCGCGGGTCGAGGCCGGCGCTGCGCGTCACCACCATCGCGTCCGAATCCGCACCGTCGGCCATCGATCGTACGTACCGGTGGGCAGCCTGACGCAGATCAGCGCTCTCCCCCAGACGCCGCGCGATACCGGCAGCCGTCCCCAATCCGCATCCTCCGGCACCCGTGCCGGCATCCCCGCCAAGGAGTCCGCAATGAGCAGCACGCGTTTCCGTTCTTCCCGCCTGCGCCTGGCGGCGCTGGGCCTGTCCCTGGCGATGGCGGCCGGCATCGCCGGCGCGCAGGTGTTCGGCACGCCCGACAACGACTTCCGAGGCAGCGTGCGCGCGACCACCCCGCTGGTGCTGCCGGGCACCGAGGCGGAGATCGCCGGCAGCGGCTTCAGACCCGGCCAGTCGGTGACGCTGCTGCGCGGCGAGACCGTGCTCAACGCGCAGCCCTACATCGCCGATGGCGAGGGGGGCTTCAAGGCGACGCTGGCGATTCCGGCCGATGCCGCCGCCGGCCTGCATCCGGTGGTCGTGCGCGTCGCCAACCCGGATGCCGCGGCGGTGTTCGACCTCAAGGTGTCGAAGGAAGTCCCGCTGTCGGGCCAGGACCGTTTCGATGTCGCCGCCAGTCCGCTGGTGCGCGGGCTGTACCAGGTCGCCTATGGCACGGCCAGCGATGCGCTGTTCGTGACCGCCGCGGTGGGCCGTCCGCCGGTGGGCGAATCCGAACTGCTCAAGCTCGACCCGCGGACGCTGGAGGTCACCGCGCGCATCACCCCCGCCGCGGTGCCCGGGCGCGACGACGGCCGCGTGTTCGCGGTGTACGGCATCGGCGTCGACGACACCCGCGGCAATGTCTGGGTGACCAACACCCGCGACGACACCGTGGCCGTGTATCGCCAGTCCGACCTGTCGCTGGTCAAGCAGTTCGAACCCGGCGTGATCGCGCACCCGCGCGACGTGGTGGTGGACGCCGCCACCGGCCGCGCCTGGGCCAGCAGCTTCGGCGGCGGCGTGCTGGTCGCGTTCGACACGGACACGCTCGAAGTCGTGCAGGAAGTGACCATTCCCTCCGGCGAGCGCGGCGAGACCTTCAGCCCGATGGCGCTGGCGCTCGACCCGGTGGCGCACAAGCTGTACTCGGTGAGCCTGTCCACCGGGGAGGTCGCCGTGCTCGATGTCGCCAGCGGCACCATCGACAAGGTGTTCCGCGTGCCGGGTGTCGAAGGCGCGATCGGCGTGGCGGTGGACCCGCAGAACCGGCGCGTCTATGTGGCCGCGCAGGGCAGCGACAACCTGGTCATCGCCGATGCCGACAGCGGCAAGGTGCTGCACGATGTGTACGTCGGTGCCGGCGCGGTCTATGTGGCGTTCGATCCGCAGTCCGGCCTGGCCTATGTGCCGACCCGGGTCGCGGGCACCATCGCGGTGGTGGATGGCGCCGGCAACCTCGTCGCCAATCTCGATGGCGGCACCTTCCCCAACCACGCCTATCCCGATGGTCGCGGCAACATCTTCGCCACCAACAAGTCGCGCGGCGAGAACGACCCCGCCGGCGACCAGATCCGCCGCATCACCCCGAAGGCGCGCTGAGTGGTTTGCCGACACCGGTAAAATGCGCACTTCAGCCTGCAGGACGCCCCGTCCCGCCGGCAATGATGGATCCCTCCATGCCTGACCGCCGTATCTCCCGCCCGTCCACTGCCGCCCTCGCCGCCTGCCTGGCGCTGGCGTTGGCGTTGGCCGCGTGCTCGCCCTCCGCGCCGCCAGCGGCGACGACCGGCGTCGCGCCGGCCACTGCCGGTGGTGCCACGGCGCTGCCCGGGGGCTGGCAGCGCGTGGTCGGTGTCGACGTGCCCGACGCCGAAGGCGTGCACCCGCGGCTTCCAGCGACGGTGCGCTCCGACGACGGCGTCGAGGTGACGGTGACCGACAGCAGCCGCACGATTGCCGGCGGCGACGACGTGATCTCGGTGATGGAAGCGCTCGGCCTCGACGCGCAGGTGTTCGCCGCGCCGGTCAATACCGCCACCGCCGCGGGGCGCGCCGCACCGAAGCAGTTCCTGTTCAACCGCACCACCGGTGCCGAGGGCGTACTGAGCCTCGACGCCACCCTGTTCGTCGGCAACAGCCTGCGCCGCCACGGCAACAGTGGCCTGGCCGGCAAGCTGCGCGATGCCGGCCTGCCCGCGGTGATCGTCGACGACCTGCAACCGGCACCCGACAAGGTGCGCAAGACCGCGGCGCTGTTCGGCGCGGCCGAGGCCGGTGAGCGCCTGGCCACCCAGGTGCAGGCGCAGCTGGACGAGGCGGCGCGGATTGCCGCCGGCCATGCACGCCGCCCGAAGGTCATCCATGTCTCGGCGACCGGCGCCGGTGGCCAGCCCACCGTCGGCGGCGCCGACACCGCCGCCGCGGCGCTGATCCGCCTGGCCGGCGGCGACAACATCGGCGACGCCGCGGGCGTCAGCGACTACTCGGTGCTGAGCCAGGAAGGCATCGTGGCCGCGGCGCCCGAGGTGATCCTGGTCAGCGAACACGATCTCGAACTGTTCGGCGGTGCCGACGCGCTGTGGACGCAGTACCCCACGCTGCGGCAGACGCCGGCCGGTGCGGCGGGCCGGGTGTGGGTGATGCCCGACGTGCAGCTGAAGTACACCAGCGTCGCCTCCGGCGCCGGCGCCATCTCGCTGGCACAGGCGCTGGCGGCGCTGGCGGACAAGGCACCTTGAGCACTCCGTACGCGGCGTCCGCTCCGGGCCCGCGCCGTGCACGCCCGGCGATGGTGCGACAGCTGGCGGTACCGGTGGCGCTGTTCGCGCTGCTGGCCGGCATCCTGCTGTCGTTCGGCGTCGGCCCGCTGAAGGTGGCGCCGGCCGACGTGCTGCACGCGATCGGGGTGCAACTGGGGCTGGCCGCGCCCGGGGACCTCAGCACCCGCGACATCTCCGTGGTGTGGAACCTGCGTATCCCGCGCGCCCTGCTCGGGGCAATGGTCGGCGCCAGCCTCGCGCTGGCCGGTGCCAGCCTGCAGGGTCTGTTCGGCAACCCGCTGGCCGACCCGGGCATCGTCGGCGTGACCCAGGGCGCATCGCTCGGTGCCGTTGCGGCGATCGTGCTCGGCGCCTCGGCCCTGGGCTACTGGACGATCCCCGTCGCGGCATTCCTTGGCGGTGCGCTGGCGACCACCCTGATCTATCTGCTGGCACGCCCCGGACGCGGCGAAGGCACCGCCACCCTGCTGCTGGTCGGCATCGCCATCGGTGCGGCATGTTCGGCGGCGATCGGCCTGCTGACCTATGTCGCCGACTCCGCCGAGCTGCAGTCGCTGGTGTTCTGGCAGATGGGTTCGCTGGCACGCGTGGGCTGGACCGACGTGGCCGCCGCCGCGCCGGTGTTCGCGGTCGGCGTCGGCGCCCTGCTGACGATGGCCACGCCGCTGGACATGCTGGCGCTGGGCGAACGCCAGGCACGCCACATCGGCCTCGACGTGCGCAGCGCGCGGCTGCGGCTGATCACCTTCAGCGCGCTGCTGGTCGGGTCGGCCGTGGCGTTCGCCGGCTCGATCGGCTTCGTCGGGCTGGTGGTGCCGCACGTGGTGCGATTGATCGTCGGCCCCGGCCACCGCCTGCTGCTGCCGCTGTCGGCGTTGCTCGGTGCGCTGCTGGTGGTGCTGGCCGATACCGCCGCACGCACGCTGGATCCGCCGTCGGAAATCCCGTTGGGGTTGTTCACCGCGGCGATCGGCGCGCCGTTCTTCCTGTGGCTGGTGCTGCGGCGCAAGCCGCGGGGCGCGCCATGAGTGCCGCCACCGCCCACCACGGCACCCCGGTGGCGCTGGCGCTGGAGCGCGCATCACTGGTGATCGACGGGCGGGTGATCGTCGACCACGTCGACCTGCACTTCGCACCCGGCACGCTGACCGCGCTGGTCGGACCCAACGGCGCCGGCAAGTCGTCGTTGCTGTCGCTTGCCGCCGGGGACCGCAGGCCCAGCGAAGGCGAAGTGCGCGTCGGTGGCCGCCCGTTGCCGCAGTGGCGCGTGCGTGAGCTGGCGCGCGAGCGCGCGGTGATGCCGCAGGACCACAGCGTGCGTTTCGGTTTCGGCGTGCGCGAGGTCGTGGCGATGGGCCGGCTGCCGCACGACACGGACGCGGACCACGACGACGCCATCGTCGAGGCCTCGCTCACCACGGCCGACCTGCTGGGACTGGCCGATCGCAACGTGCAGACGCTGTCCGGCGGCGAGGCCGCGCGCACCGCGTTCGCGCGGGTACTGGCCCAGGACGCGCCGGTGGTGCTGCTCGACGAGCCCACCGCCGCGCTCGACCTGCACCACCAGGAGCGCCTGCTGCGGCACGCACGCAGGCTGGCCAACCACGGCGCCTGCGTGCTGGCGGTGTTGCACGACCTCAACCTGGCATCCGCGTACTCGGACCGCATCGTCATGCTGTGCGACGGCCGCGTGGTCGCCGACGGCACCCCGCGCGAGGTACTGCAGCGCGAGACCATCGAACGCGTGTACCGGCAGCCGGTGCTGGTGATCGAACATCCGACGCGCGGCGTGCCACTGGTGCTGACCGAGGCGGGCCTGGACGACGCCGACATCGGCGCCCTGCCCCTGTCGCGCTGACGCACCGCTGCTGCGCTGCGGCGCCGGGTGCCGGGACGATGCGACTAGTATCGTTTCCGACATCCATGCCACGGACACCGCCATGCACACGCGTCGGGATTTCCTCACCACCATTTCGCTCGCCGCCGGCGGGCTGGCCCTGGCGCCGCTGGCTGCCTGCAGCGGGACCGGCAGCGCTGCCGCGCAATCCGCATCCGCCACACCGGCGTCCGCGACGTCGGCCCCGACCGCGCGCGGCGCCATGCTCATGCGCGCCATCCCGTCGACCGGCGAGCAGCTGCCGGTGATCGGCGCCGGCACCTCCGGCAGCTACGAGGTGCCGTTGGGCTCGGCCGACTACGACACGCTGCAGGACACCATCCGCGTGTTCTTCGAGGGCGGCGGCCGCCTGTTCGACACCTCGCCCAACTATTCCAACGCCGACGAGGTGCTGGGCGCGCTGCTCGACACCGGCGACTGGCGCGAACGCTGCTTCCTCGCCACCAAGATCGCCGAGGACAGCCGCGAGGCGATGGAAGCGCAGTGGGCCGAGAGCAAGCGCCGCCTGCGCACCGACCGCGTCGAGCTGCTGCAGGTCCACAACCTGCGCGCGTGGGAGATCGCGCTGCCGTATGCGCGCGAACTGAAGGCACAGGGCGCGACGAAGTACATCGGCCTCACCCACTTCGTCGAGCGCGGCCATGCCGACCTCGAACGCATCATGCGTGCGGAGAAGCCCGACTTCATCCAGGTCAACTATTCGGTCAATGCACCGGAGGCTGCGCGGTCCGTGTTGCCCGCGGCGCAGGAACTGGGCGTCGCGGTGCTGGTCAACCGCGCGTTCGACGACGGCAAGCTGTTCGCCGAAGTGCAGGGCCGCGCATTGCCCGGCTGGGCCGCGGAGCTCGGCATCGGCTCGTGGGCGCAGATGTTCCTGAAGTTCGCCATCAGCCACCCCGCGGTCACCGCGGTGATCCCCGCGACCGGCAAGCCCGACCGCCAGGCCGACAACCTGCAGGCCGGCCACGGCGAACTGCTGAGCCGCGCGCAGCAGGACGAACTGGTGGCGATGTTCACCTGAGCGGACGTGTTGCAGGCCGCGTGGCCTGCCTGCGGCGCCCTCAGCGTGCGCCGCTGCGCTGGCTGGCGGCGACGCTGCCGAGGATGATCGCGCCGGCCAGCGCCATCGACCAGGTCAGCGGCTCGTCCAGCAGCAGCCAGGCCCAGGCCACGCCGAACAGCGGCACCAGGTAGGTCACCGTGGAGGCACGGCTTGCGCCGATGCGCGCGATCAGCCGGTAGTACATGACGAAGGCGATGCCGGTGCAGACCACGCCCAGCGCCGCAGCGGACAACCACGAGGCCATCGGGATGCGCGCCGCCGGCCACTGCGCGATGGCCAGCGGCAGCAGCAGCAGCGACGCCACGCCCAACGTCGCCGATGCCACCGCGGCCGGCGGCAGCCCGGTCAGGTGACGACGCACCAGGTTGATGCCGAGCCCGTAGAACAGCGACGCGCTGGCACCGGCCAGCACCGCGGCGCCCACGCTCATCCCGGCGACCTTGCCGCTGGCCAGCACCACCACGCCGGCGAAACCCGCCAGCAGCGCCACGCCACGGCGCGCGCCGATCCGCTCACCGAAGAACAGGAAGGCCATCAGCGCGGTGAACAGCACGGTCATCGCGTTGGCGATCGCACCGATGCCGGCCGGTGCACGCTGCGCCGCCCATGCGAACAGCACGAACGGAATCGCCGAATTGATCGCGCCAATCAGCGCCAGCTTGGGCCACAGCCGCAGCGGGAAGACGCCACGGTGGTGCCAGAGGAACGGCAACAGCACCAGCGAGCCGAGGGCCAGGCGCACTTCCACCAATGGCACCGCGCCGAAGTCGGCGGCGGCGACGCGCATGAAGAGGAACGAGGCGCCCCAGATCGCCCCGAGCAGGCACAGCTCGGCGAGCGTGCGGCCATCGGTTGCGCCATCGCGGCGCACGGCCCGTTCCACCCATGCGTTCATCGTCGGGAATCCGGTTGTGGTCCGGCGGATTCTCCGCTTGCCGGTGGAGCGCACAAGCGCATAGTTTGGGCGCCAGCCACAAACAGGATTCGCGTCTCAATGGCAATGCGCACCGACTGGCTGTCCGCGCTGGCGGCATTCGAAACCGCAGCGCGCTACCAGAACTTCGCCCACGCGGCCGAAGAGCTGCACCTCACCGCCAGCGCGGTCAGCCACCAGGTGCGCAAGCTCGAGGCCCGCCTGGGGGTGACCCTGTTCCAGCGCCACGCACGCGGGGTGTCGCTCACCGCCGAGGGCCGCCGGCTTGCCGACTCCGCCAGCCATGCCATCGGCGATCTCGACAGCGTGATGCGCGAACTGCGCGCGGGCCCCGACGCCGGCGACACGGTGGCGATCACCACCCTGCATTCGTTCGTGCACGGCTGGCTGATTCCCCGCCTGCCGCGCTTTACCGCGGCGCATCCCGGGATCCGCCTGCGCATCGATACCGGATTCGCACTCACCCGCTTCGACGACGGTGGCCCGGACTTCGGCATCCGCTTCGGGCCCGGCCACTGGCCGGGTCTGTCGGCGCAACCGCTGCTGGAGGAGCGGCTGTTCGCCGCTGCCGCGCCGACCTGGGAAGGATTCGCGCGCATCCGCACCGTGGCCGACATCCCGACGCATCCGTTGCTGGCGGACCTGTCGCATTTCGGCTGGCACGACTGGTTCCGCGCCAACGGCGTGCAGGGCGCCGATGCGGATGCACGGATCGTCTTCAGCGACAGCACCGCCATGCTCGAGGCGGCCGCCCATGGCCTGGGCATCGCGCTGGCCCGCGAGCACGTGGCGGCTCCGTGGCTCGAGGCCGAGCGGCTGCGCCCGCTGCCGGGACGCTGGGTGTCCGGGCGCCGCGCCTACCATCTGGTGCATCCCGGGCATCGGCACCTGCGCGCGCCCGCCCGGGTGTTCCGTGACTGGCTGCTGGCCGAGGCGGCGCAAGGCCCCGCGGTGCCTGCCGGGATGGATAATGCGCGGCCCTGAGGCCCGCGACAGCACCCGATGACCCCAGCCGCCAAGGCCCACTGGCAGATCCATTTCTGCGTGCTGCTGTGGGGATTCACCGCGATCCTCGGCAAGCTGATCACCCTGCCGGCGCTGCCGCTGGTGTGGTGGCGGATGCTGCTGGTCGCCGGCACCCTGCTGCTGGTGCCACGCGTGTGGCGCGGCCTGCGTGCGCTGCCGCGGCGGCTGGCGTTGAGCTATGCCGGCGTCGGCGCACTGGTCGGCCTGCACTGGCTCACCTTCTACGGTGCGGTGAAGCTCGCCAACGCGTCCGTCGCGGCGACCTGCATGGCGCTGGCCACGGTGTTCGTGGCGGTGATCGAGCCGCGCCTGGCCGGGCGCCGGCTGTCGTTGCGTGACCTCGCGCTGGGCATCGCGGTCCTGCCGGGCGTGGCGCTGGTGGTCGGCGGCGTGCCCGGCGAGATGCGTGCCGGCGTCGCCGTGGGTGCGCTGTCGGCACTGTTCGTGGCGCTGTTCGGCTCCTTCAACAAGCGCCTGGTCGACCGTGCCGACCCGCTCACCGTCACCACCATCGAGCTCGGTGCCGGCACCCTGACCCTGACCCTGCTGTGGCCGGTGCTGGCAGTGGCGGCGCCGGTGTTCGCTGGTGGCTTCGTGGTGCCGGGCGCGCGCGATGCCGGCCTGCTGCTGTTGCTGGCATTCGCCTGCACCCTGCTGCCCTTCGCGCTGTCGCTGGTGGCCTTGCGCCACATGAGCGCGTTCACCGCGCAGCTGGCGGTGAACCTGGAACCGGTCTACGCGATCGTGCTGGCGATCCTGCTGCTCGGCGAGCAGCGCGAACTGACGCCTGCGTTCTACGCCGGCGTGGCGATCATCATGGCGGCGGTGCTGGTGCATCCGCTGCTGTCGCGGCGACGCGCGACGACAGCGCCGGCGGTGCATGCAGAGAACCTCGCCGGCGAGGCGCGCGACCTGCTGGAGACCCGCCCGGACTGAGCGGTCAGCCGGCCTCGACGCGGTTGCGGCCACCGTGCTTGGCCGCGTACAGGGCGTCGTCGGCGCGGGCGAAGACCGACTTGATCGACTCTCCCGTCGCGCCTTCCGCCACGCCTACGCTCATGGTGACGCGGTGCCGGATCGGCAGCTGTTCGACCGCATGCCGCAGCGTCTCGCACTCGACCAGCGCCTGCTCACGGCTCATCCCGGGAAACAGCACCACGAACTCCTCGCCACCCACCCGGGCCACCCGCCCGCGCGCGGCATGCCGACCCCGCAGCGCGTCGGCCACCGCGCACAGCACTTGGTCGCCTTCCGCATGGCCGTAACTGTCGTTGATCAGCTTGAAACGGTCGATGTCGCAGATCGCCACCGCATACGGGACCCCGGCAGCCGCCACGGCCTCGATTTCCTCGGCGAAGGCGCGACGGTTGGGCAGCCCGGTCAGCGGATCGGTCCGGCTCATCTGCACCAGGCTGGCGTTTTCCCGCTCCAGCGCGAGGTGAGACTGCAGGAGCTGCTCCTCGTACCAGTCGCGTTCGCGCAGGTGGTGCTGCAGTTCGACGCTGACCCGGCGCAGTTCGATCAGGCGCGACGCCTGCCGGGACAGCGCCTCGAGCGCCCGGCTCTGCTCATCGGTGAGCGTGCGCACCTCGCGATCCATCACGCAGAAACTGCCCAGCGGCATGCCATCCGGCGCGAGCAGCGGTGCGCCTGCATAGAACCGGATCCGCGGCTCGCCGGTCACGAACGGGTTGTCGTGGAAGCGCGGATCCTGCCGCGCGTCGGGCACCACCATCATCCGGTCGGGGTACAGCAGCGAATGCGCGCAGAACGAATCGTCGCGCGTGGTCTGTTCGAGCTCGATGCCGAACCTCGCCACGAACCACTGCCGCTCCTCGTCGACCAGGCTCACCAGTGCATAGGGCACCTGGCAGATCGCCGCTGCAATGGCGATCAGGTCGTCGAAGCCCTCGTCGGGTGGTGAGTCGAGGATCCGCGCACGCCGCAGCACGTCCAGCCGTTGTGCTTCATTTGCGGGTCGTTGCGGCTTCAGCATGCAGTCGTCTCCGGGGCGGTCCGCCGCATGATGCCGACCAGCGGTGAAATGCCCTGTGACAAATGGCGGCCCGCCACGAATCACCCTTCAACCTGCAGCACATGGACGAGGAATGGAGATCGCAAGCCCGGTGGGCACCGACGCCGATGGGTTCGAAGTGCTGCTGGCACGCCACCGCGGCATCGTGCTGAAGGTGGCGGCCAGCTACGCATGGCACCGCGAGGACCGTGCCGAACTGGCGCAGGAAATCCACCTGCAGCTGTGGCGGGCCTGGCCCGGCTATGACCGCAGGCGCAGCTTCCCGACGTGGATGTACCGCATTGCGCTCAACGTGGCGATCGACCATGCGCGTCGCCAGGGCGGCCAGCGTGACCGGACGGAACCGTTCGACGACCGGCTGCACGACGTCGCTGCGCCCGGCCCCGACCCCGCGCTGCAGGAACAGCTGCGTGCTGCAGGATTTCATCCGTACGCGTGCGCCGTTCGAGCGTGCCCTGCTGCTGCTCCATCTCGAGGAACGCAGCACCCGCGAGATCGCCGAGGTGCTCGGGATCGGCGAGAGCAATGTCACCACCCGGATCTCGCGGTTGAAGCAGCGCCTGCGCGACCACGCCCGCATCCACTGCCCGGAGGCAGACCATGGAACTCGATGAACTCAGGCACGCCTGGCAGGTGCTGGGCCGGCAGCTGGAACAGCAGGGTGCGCTGCAGCGCGAACTGCTGCGCGAACGCAGGCTCGACCGGATGCGCAGGGGCCTGCGCCCGCTGTTCTGGGCCCAGCTCGCGCAGGGTGCGCTGGGGCTGGGACTGATCCTGCTCGGCGTCTCATGCTGGACCAGCCACCTCGGCGTACCGGCGATGCTTGCGACCGGCCTGCTGGTGCATGCCTTCGGTGTGGTCACCCTGCTGATGGCGCTGATCACGACCGTGCTGGTCGCGCGCATCGACTACGCGGCGCCGGTGGCCCGCATCCAGCAGCAGCTGGCGCAGCTGCGCTGCGTATACCGGATCAATTCGAACGTCTGTGGGCTGCCCTGGTGGATCTTCTGGGTGTTCGTGGTGCTCGCGTTTGCCGACGTGAAACCCGGGCAGGGGACGCCGGCCTGGGTGCTGGTCACTCTGCTGATCGGCGGTATCGGCCTACTGGCCACCGCGGGTTTCATCGCCTGGCGACGCCGCAGCGGCCGCGGGCCGGGCGCGCTGGCGGACGAAAGCGCGGGGATCCGCCGCGGCGAACGCGTGCTCGAGGAGCTGGCCGACGGGCAGGAATGAAGAACCCCGGCGCAGGGGCCGGGGTCCGGTGGCACGAACGCCGCAGGGCGCGGAACGCGCCCGCAGGCCTTACTGGTCGTTGGCGCGCACGCTGTAGCCCGACACGCGCCAGGTGCGGTCCTCGTCGAGCCGGAATGACACCAGCTCGCGCACCGCCTCGGGCGTGTTCGCGAACCGGGTCGGGAACACCACGTTGAGGTAGAGGCCCTCGGGCACCTGGCCACCGGCCTGGAACTGCGAACGCGTGACCACCGCCTGGCCGCGCTGGGTGGCCGCGCCGACCCGCGCGCGGTCGTTGGCGACTTCCTGCACGAAGGTCTCGCGCGGGATCATGCTTTTTACCCGCACGGTGGCCATGTCCCAGACCTCGCCGGTGCGGTTGCCATCGATCATCTGCACGATCTGCTGCGCGGCCTGGGTGATCTCGGCGTCCTGGCGGGCCAGCTGGGCCTGCTGTTCGGGCGTCAGCTGCGCCTGCGGCGCGGCCTGGGCGGCCGGCCGCGGCTGCGGTTGTGGCTGCGCCTGCGGCTGCTGCGCGAACGCACTGCCGGCGACGAGGAGGGCGACCGCTGCCGCCAGGGTGACGCGGGTGGACTTCGTCTGCTGCCTCATGCTGCCTGCTTCCGTCGGGAGAGGCGCTATCTATTGCACTCCCGGCCCGGCGCCGCAAGCGCGCGGGCTGCCGGCGGCCACCGGGAGGCAGACATGCAACGGGCGGACCCATGGGCCCGCCCGTGAAGGAACGACCGCGGCGCGCCGCGGCTGACGCGCATCAGAACGGGATGTCGTCGTCCGAGAAGTCGTCCATCGCCGGCTGCGGCTGCTGCGCCGGCGCCTGGCGACGGGGTGCCGCCGACTCCTGGCGCTGCGGGCGCTGCCCGCCGCCACCGCTGCTGCGCTCGTAGTTGCCACCACCACCGCCACCACCACCACCACCACCGCCTTCGCCGCGGCCACCGAGCATCTGCATCTCGTCGGCGACGATATCGGTGAAGTACTTCTCGACACCATCGCTACCGGTGAACTTGTCGTAGCGGATCGAGCCTTCCACATAGACCTGCGAGCCCTTGCGCAGGTACTCGCCGGCGATCTCGCCGAGCTTGCCGAAGAACTTCACCCGGTGCCACTCGGTGCGTTCCTGCTGGTTGCCGTCCTTGTCCTTGCGCACGCTGCTGGTGGCCAGGCTGATCGTGGTCACGGCCATGCCGCCCTGGGTGTACTTCACGTCGGGATCGTTGCCGAGGTTGCCGACCAGGATCACCTTGTTGATTCCGCGTGCCATGTGTGGGGACCTTCTTCGATCGCCACCGGCGGCGCCGGCGGCTTGCGTGTGTGTGGGGCCGAAGTATAAGCGAGCTCCCGGGCCCGGGCTCCGGGTGACGCGCCGGTGCACGGTCGGGAAACACCGTGACGTCGTGTCGGGGCCCTGCGCCGGGCCTTTATACTCGGGGGTTTCCAGCACGTCCCTGCGCATGTCCGCCACCGCCCCCACCTCCGCCGCCCCCACCGCCGACCTGCCCACCATCCAGGCGCTCGCCGCGCCCGACATGCAGGCCGTGGACGCGCTGATCCGCCGCCGGCTGGCGTCGGACGTGCTGCTGATCAACCAGGTGGCCGAGCACATCGTTTCCGCCGGCGGCAAGCGCCTGCGGCCGATGCTGGTGGTGCTGGCCGGGCGCGCCTGCGGCGCGGGCGGGCCGGACCATCACCAGCTCGCCGCGATCATCGAGTTCATCCATACCTCCACCCTCCTCCACGACGACGTGGTCGACGAGTCCGACCTGCGCCGTGGCCGCAGCACCGCCAACGCAATCTGGGGCAACGCCGCCAGCGTACTGGTCGGCGACTTCCTGTATTCGCGCAGCTTCCAGCTGATGGTGGAGCTGGATTCGATGGAGGTGATGCGGATCCTCGCCGACACCACCAACCGCATTGCCGAGGGCGAGGTCCTGCAGCTGCTGCACGTGCACAACCCGGATACCGACGAGGCCGCCTACCTGCAGGTGATCGAGCGCAAGACCGCGGTGCTGTTCGCCGCCGGCACCCGCCTGGGTGCACTCGCCGCCGGCGCCGATGCCGCCGCCTGCGAGAAGCTGCACGACTTCGGCATGGAACTCGGCTTCGCGTTCCAGATCGCCGACGACGTGCTCGACTACGCCGCCAATGCGAACGATCTCGGCAAGAACCTCGGCGACGACCTCGCCGAGGGCAAGGCCACGCTGCCGTTGATCCACGCCATCCGCGAATCCGATCCGGCGACCCGCGAACGCCTGCGCGGCATCGTGCAGCGTGGCGACGCCGATGCCATGCCCGAGGTGCTGGCGGCGATCCACGCCACCGGCGGGCTCGAATACAGCCGCGAGCGCGCCCGCGTGCATGCCGAAGCGGCGATGCGTGCGCTCGACGGGCTGCCGGAAAACGATGCGACCGCGGCGCTACGCGGGCTGGCGAAGTACGCGGTGGATCGCGCGTACTGACGGATCAGGGCGTCGTCCTGCGCCCCTCGCCTCACTGCGCGAAGCGCTCCTCGAAGAAGTCGTCCATCATCCGCCACGCGCGTTTCGCCGAACGCTCGTGGTAGACGCAGTTCGGGGGGCTGTCGGCGTCGGCTTCCGCGAAGCAGTGCACCGCGCCGGCGAAGTTGACGAACTGCCAGTCCGCGTCGACGGCGTCCATCTCCTGCTGGAAACCCGCGATTTCCTCGGCACTGACACCACGGTCGTCGGCGCCGTTGAGCACCAGGATCGCCGGCGTGACCGGCGATGACGCCGGCGCCGTGGTCGACAGCCCACCGTGCAGGCTGACCACGCCGGCCAGCGGCGCGCCATCGCGGGCGAGTTCGAGCACGGTGGTGCCGCCGAAGCAGAACCCGACCGCGCCAACCTGCTCCGCATCCACCTGCGGCTGCGCCTGCAGCACTTCCAGCGCCTTGCGGGCACGCGCACGCAGGGTGGCGCGACCCTCCTCGTTACGCAGTGCACCGGCGACCGGCCCGGCTTCGGCATCGTTCTGCGGGCGCACGTCACGACCGTAGACATCGGCCACCAGCACGACGTAGTCGTCCCCGGCCATCTGCCGGGCCTTCTCCACTGCGGAAGCATTCACGCCGCGCCAGTTGGGCACCATCAGCAGGCCGGGTTTAGGGCCGTCGCCGTCACCGTCGTGGACCAGCACGCCCTCGAAGGTGGTGCCGTCCAGGGTCCATTGCACGGGGTCGGCCTTCGGTGCCGCCTGGGCGGCGGCGGCAAAGGCGGCACAGCAGGCGGCGAGCAGGATGCGGCGCATGGGTCGTGCTCCGGGGTCTGGGACCGCGAGCGTAGCGCGGCGGCCCGGCGGCGCGCGTGCAGGCTCAGGCGATGCCGAGGCCGGGAATCGCGGTGATCGCGTCGGGGTTGAATCCGCCCAGGCGGGCGAAGTGGCGACCGCGCTCGGCGTAGTCGCGGTAGGGGCCGAAGCTGGGTGCGCCGGGCGACAGCAGCAGCACGCCGCCATCCGCAGCCAGCATCCCGCGCGCCTGGGCGACCGCGGACTCGAGATCGCCGGCCTGCCGCAGCGCGAACCCGACCTCGCCGGCTGCCTTCCGCAGCGCATCATGGATGCGCGGGCCGTTCTGGCCCATCGTCACCACCGCCCGCGGCGGGTGCGCGCGCACATGGTCGACGAATGCGGTCCAGTCGAGGCCACGATCGTGGCCGCCGACCAGGATCGCCACCGGCCGGTCGCGATAGAGCTCCAGCGCAGCGATGCTGGCGTGCGGCGTGGTGCTGATCGAATCGTTGACCCAGTCGAAGCGATCGCGCGTGCCCAGTGGCTGCAGCCGGTGCGGCAGTGGCTGGAAGCCGCGCGCCTGCGCCGCGAGCGCGACCGCGTCGTGACCGCAGGCCTCGAGCGCCGCCAGCACCGCGCAGAGGTTGCCGCGGTTATGGCGGCCCGGCAGCGGCAGCTCGCGGGTGTCGAGCACGGCGGTGTCGCCGCGGAACACCGTGTCGTCGCGCAGGTGCCAGCCGTCGGCGCGGCCATACCAGCGCACGTCGCTGTCGGGCAGGCGCAGCGCAGCCAGCGTGGGATCGGCCGCATTGAGCACGGCGATGTGCGGCCGGGCGTCGGTCAGCAGTGCCAGCTTGTCCTCGACATAACGCGCCTGCCCGCCATGCCAGTCGAGGTGCTCGGGGAAGATATTGGTGACGATGGCCAGGTCCGGCCTCACGCCGGAAGTGGCGACGTCGCGGGTCTGGTAGCTCGACAGTTCGATCGCCCAGGCATCCGCCTGCCCGTCGAGCAGCTCCAGCAGCGGCAGGCCGATGTTGCCGGCCAGCGCGGTGCGCACGCCGGCCGCGCGCAGCAGGTGGGCGAGCAGCGCGGTGGTCGTGCTCTTGCCCTTGGTGCCGGTCACGCACAGCGTGCGCGCGTCGCCACGTTCGGCGAACCACAGCGTGGTGCCGCCGATGAAACGCGTGCCGCGCCCGGCGGCGGCCTGGGCCACGTCGCCATACGGGCTGATCCCCGGTGACTTGATCACGACGTCGCAGGCAGCCAGTGCATCGGCATCCACCGCCGTGCACACCTGCAGCAGCGGATCACCGAGCCGCGCGGCATCGTCGGCTTCGCCCGGCTGGCAGAACAGCGTCAGCGGCAATGCCGACTGGCGCGAACGGATCGCGCGCCACGCCGCACGGCCTTCGCAGCCCCAGCCCCACAGGCCGACGCGGCGGCCCTCGAGCGCGGCGATATCAGGCGGCGAAGCGTGCACGCAGCTGCTCCCACAGCGTCGCGGGGATGCGGTGCTCGCCGTCGACGTCGAGCAGTTGCGCGACATCGAGGCCGGTGCCGTCGAGCTGCGGGGCGATCTCGCGCGCGAAGCGCTGCACGATCGCGTCTTCGCGCCACTCCGGACGTGCGGCCAACGCGGCGAGCGCCGCGCGCGACTCGCGCGCCTCGCCTACGCATTCGAACGGCTTGTGGTCGCGGTACTCGATCAGCGCGTCGTAGCCCGGCACCTGCGAGGCGTCGTCGAGCAGGTTGCGGCCGAAGATCGCCACCAGCCGCGGCTTGGGCATGAACGGCGCCAGCGCCAGGAACACGAAGTGGCACTTCGGGCAGACCCCGCACCAGCGGTTGACCGGGCGCTCGCCGAGCAGGTGGAAGTTGCGGTTGCAGCTGGAGAAGTGCGCGTCGTAACGGTCGATGCGCGCGAACTGCCGTGCCACCGCCAGCTCCGACAGCGGCCGCAGCAGCGAGTAGTAGCGCAGGTCGGCGGCGACGAAACGCTGCAGGTGGTCGCCGAACGCCTGCTCGAACGCCCAGCCCTTCGACCACTGGTGGTTCACCTCGCCGGAGCCTTCGATCAGGCTGCCGTAGCTGGCGGAGCGCTCGTTGGAGAACACCACCTGGTCGGCGTCGAGCACCAGCGCGGCGAGCGCGAGGATCGCCGAGTTGATCGCGGTGACCGGGATATGGCCGTTGTATGCGCCCTGGCGGTTGTACTCGAACAGTTGCGGCGCCAGCTGGCGCTGGATGTTGAGCGTGGGCAGGCCGGTGCGTTCGGCGCAGGCGCGGATCAGCTGCGAGCCGCCGATCCAGCTGACCGTCTGCGCGACGCCGGCATCGCGCAGTGCCTCGATCGAGACCAGCGAGTCCTTGCCGCCGCCGATCGCGACCAGCGCGTGTTCGCGCAGGCCGGCGGCCGGTGCGGCGGGAGTGCTGCCCTCATCCGCCCTTCGGGCACCCCCGACCAAGGGCACCTCGGGGGCAGGCTCTTCTCCCGCAGGCGGGAGAAGGGACGCGACAGTGGCCGGAAACCGGATCCTGCCGCGCAGGTCCAGCCCGTTGCGGTAGGCGAACTCGCCGAGGCCGTGCAGGTAGATGTCCTCCAGCAGCGCGGCGGTGCCGCCGTCGATGGCATAGCCGTCGACGCGGATGATCTCCGGCACCGCCGCCTTGTAGTAGCTGACGCCGGCGATCAGGTGCAGCAACCGCGTGGCGCGCTGCACCGCCGCCACGCGCGCATCGTCGAGCACGAACGGCGCACCCGGAATGGTGACGGTCTCGACCAGCTCGGGGCCCTCGTCGAAGGCGTAGACCAGCCGGGCGATGCCGCTGCCGGCATCGAAGCCGCAGTCGACGAAGCGGAAGCTGCGGATCGCATCGCGATCGAAGGCCAGGCTCACTGCTGATCTCCCTGCGCGGGCAGCACGGTTTCGCCGGGCAGCTCGCGCCTGTTGTAGGTGTTGGCCATCGCATGGCCGTAGGCGCCGGTATCGGCCACCAGCAGGATGTCACCGGGCGCGGTGGCTGCCGGCAGCACGCGGCGGTGGCCGAGCACGTCGCTGGATTCGCAGATCGGGCCGACCACGTCGAACTCCGTGGTGCCGGTGTCGTCGAGCCGCGACAGGTTGTGCACGTCGTGCCAGGCGTCGTACAGCGCCGGACGCATCAGGGCGTTCATGCCGGCGTCGCCGCCGACGCGGTGGATGCCGCTCTTCTCCACCACCTGGGTGACGGTGAGCAGCAGCGCGCCCGCCTCGGCGACCAGATAGCGGCCGGGCTCGATCGCCAGCAGGTAGCCCGGGTAGGCCGCCTTCACCTCGGCAAGCCCCGCGCTCCAGGCGTCGAGGTCGAACGGCTCGTCCTCGTCGCGGTACGGGATCGGCAGGCCGCCGCCGATGTCGATGGTGAGGATGCTGCCGATGCGCTCGGCGATGCCGCCCAGCTCGTCGCAGACCGAACGCCAGTGTTCGGGGGTGTCGACGCCGCTGCCCAGGTGCGCATGCAGCCCGCTGATGCGCACGCCCAGCGGCCGCGCAGCGGCGAGGAACGCGTCGATGCGATCGACCGGCAGGCCGAATTTGGATGCCAGCCCGCCGGTCATCACCTTGGCGTGGTGGCCTTCGCCACGGCCGAGGTCGACGCGCAGCCACAGCGTGCGGCCGCGGAACACCTCCGGCCAGTGCGCCAGCGCCTCGATGTTGTCGAGGGTCACCGTGACCCCGCGTGCGAACGCGGCGGCGTATTCGTCGATCGGCGCGAAGCTCGGGGTGAAGAGCACGCGCTCCGGTGCGAGGCCGGGCAGCGTCGCGAACACATGGTCGAGCTCGCCCTGCGACACGCACTCCAGGCCGAAGCCTTCGTCGACGAGCAGGCGCAGGATGTCGGCGTGCGGGTTGGCCTTGATCGCGTAGTAGCGGCGATCGACCGGGGCCACCGCGGCCAGCGCGCGCGCGCGGGCGCGGACGGTGGCGAGGTCGTAGACGTAGCGCGGGGTCGCGCCATCGGCCAGCGCCAGCAGCTCATCGCGGCGCGCCTGCCACCACGGCTGCGGGCGCCGCCGCAGCTGGCCATCGATCTCGCGCCAGCGCGGCCCGAACACGCTGGTCTCGCGCACCGGCATCGCCTCGCTGTCGATCAGCTCGGCGTGCAGCTCGGGCAGCAGGCCATCGGCGTCCGCCTCGTCGATGACGAAGGTCAGGTTGAGATCGTTGGACGACTGCGAGATCAGGTGCACGCGCTCGCGTCCCATCGTCGCCCACACGTCCGACAGCTTGTGCAGCAGCGAGCGCATGCCACGCCCGACCAGGGTGATCGCCGCGCACGGTGCGATCACCTTGACCCGGCAGAACTGCGCGAGGTCGTCGGAGAGCCGCGCCAGTACGTCGGTGCTGACCAGGTTGTCGCTGGGATCGAGCGAGACGGTGACGTTGGTCTCCGACGAACCGATCAGGTCCACCGACAGCCCGTGGGCGCGGAAACGCTCGAACACGTCCGCCAAGAAGCCGACCTGCTGCCACATGCCGACCGTCTCCATCGACACCAGCACGATACCGTTGCGGCGGCTGATCGCCTTGACGCCCGGCACCGGGTCGACGCTGGCCTCGATCAGCGTGCCCGGCAGTTCCGGCCGGCCGGTATCGAGGATCGCCAGCGGCACGCCCGCGGTACGGCACGGACCGAGTGCACGCGGATGCAGCACCTTGGCACCGGTGGTGGCGATTTCCTGCGCCTCGGCATAGTCGAGCCGGGTGAGCAGGCGCGCATCCGGCACCTCGCGCGGATTGGCGCTGAACATGCCGGGCACGTCGGTCCAGATCTCGACGCGCTGCGCGCGCAGCAACGCACCGAACAGGGCCGCGGAGGTATCCGAGCCGCCGCGGCCGAGGATCGCGGTGCCGCCATCGCCATGGCGGGCGATGAAACCCTGGGTCAGCAGCATCGGCGCATCGCTGTGGGCGGCGAAGCGCGCACGCCAGGCGTCGTCGGCTTCGCGCTGGCAGCTCACCGCCAACCGTCGCGCCCAGTCGCTCTGGTGCGGCAGTTCCAGCGCATCGAGCCAGTCGCGCGCATCGGTCCAGCCGAAATCCAGGCCCTGGCTGCGCAGGTAGGCGGCGCCAAGCGTGGACGACAGCAGTTCGCCCTGCGCCAGCACTTCGGCCTGCCAGTCGTAGGGGCGCGCCTGCGCGCGTGCATCGGTGGCCAGCGCACGCAACGCCGCCAACCGTCCGCCGAGGACGTCGTCCGCATCCAGCCCGAGGGTATGCGCGAACACGCGATGGCGCTCGACCAGTGCTTCCATGCGGCCGGCCGGGTCGTGCGCGCCCTCGGCAATCGCCTGCAGTGCATTGGTCACCCCGGACAGTGCGGACACCACCACCAGCGCACGTGCGTTGCCGCTTTGGTGGCGCTCGCGTGCGAGCCGGCCGACGGTGTCCCAGCGCGCGCGCTCGGAGACGCTGGTGCCACCGAACTTGAGCACGATCCAGCGCGGGGAAGAAGGAATGGAAGCCATCGGGGTCCGTGGGTCGTTGCGGGCGCGCAAGCGGCGCGCGAAGCGCGACATTCTATGGAATCGCACGCGCCCGCGTCCGGCGACGCAGGTGATGCACGACTGGCGAAGATGACCCGATGCCATCGGCGTTGCCGGCTGCAGAGGCCCTTGCGGGCGCGGGTTGGTAAGCTGCGCGGCCCTTTCGCCGCCCCCTGCCATGACCGCCCGCCGTTTCGTCCAGCTCGACGTCTTCGCCGACCGCCCCGGTGCAGGCAATCCGCTCGCCGTGGTGTTCGATGCCGAGGGCCTCGACGACGTGACGATGCAGGCGATCGCACGCTGGACGCGCCTGCCCGAGACCACCTTCATTTCCGACGCCGAAGGCCATGGCTACGGCTTGCGGATGTTCAGCCCACGTCGCGAGGTGCCGTTCGCCGGCCACCCCAGCGTCGGCAGCGCGCAGGCCCTGCTGCGCGCCGGCCACATCACGCCCGATGCCAACGGCCTGGTGTGGCAGGACGGCGCGGCCGGCCGCCTGCCGCTGCGCGTGCTCGGCACGGGTGGCGAGCGCACCGTCGCCGTGCGCACGCCACGCGCGCATGTCGTCGAGATCGCCGACCGCGGCGATCCGCGCCTGCGCGGCGCACTGGCCGGACTCGCGACCGGTGCATTGCCGCCGGCGCTGATGGACGGTGGTCGCCGCTGGTGGTTGGCCGAAGTCGCCGATGAAGCGGCCCTGCGCAATGCGACGCCAGACTGGGATGCCATCGGCGCGCTGGCCGAGTCGACCGCGACCATGGGCCTGTGCGCCTATGCGCGCGCCGATGCCGGTAATCCGTACGACCTCGTCGTGCGTGCCTGGGTCGGCGCACCGGCGCAGTTCGAGGACGCCGCCTCCGGTGCCGCCAATGCCACGCTCGCCGCGTGGCTGGCGTCGCGCGACGCGCTGCCGGGCGGCAACCGGCGCTATGTCGTCAGCCAGGGTCGCGAGGTCGGTTACGACGCGCGGCTGCAGCTCGAGATCGACGACGAGGGCGAGGTCTGGTCGGGTGGCCAGGTCGCCTTCGTCATCGACGGCACGCTGGACTGGGAGCGCTGACGGCCAGCCGGGCCGTCAACGCGGTTCACAGACACCGGGAAAGGAACCCGCGCTTCCGGCCGGAGGCGCGGGCAATCAGCGCGCGTCGTCGCCGGCCGCGGCCTCGTACACCGGCTTTCCGTCGACCCAGGTCGACCGCAGGCGCAGCGTATGCAGGCGCTCGACCGGCATCGCCAGCGGATCGTCCTCGAGGATCAGGAAATCCGCGCGCAACCCGTTGCGCAGCTGGCCGACATGGGCCTCGTCGAAACTGGCATACGCCGCATCGGCGGTGAAGCCGCGCAGCGCTTCGGCCGCGGTGAGCTTCTGGTCGGCCAGCCAGCCACCCGGCGGCTGGCCATCCAGATCCTGGCGGGTGGCTGCGGCATACAGGCCAAGACGCGGATCCATCTGTTCGACCGGGAAATCGGAACCCAGCGCGAGGCGCGCGCCGCTGTCGAGCAGCTTGCGCCACGCATACGCACCGGCCAGGCGTTCATCGCCCAGGCGCGCCCTGGCCCACGGCATGTCCGACGTGGCGTGGGTGGGCTGCATCGACGCGATCACATCCATCTGCGAGAACCGCGGGATATCGCCGAGGGCGACGATCTGCGCGTGTTCCACGCGCCAGCGCGGGTCGTCGCCGGCACGTGGCAAGGCGGCTTCGTAGGTATCGAGCACCAGCCGGTTGCCGCGGTCGCCGATCGCATGCGAGGCGACCTGCACCCCACAGCGCGCGGCCTTCGCCACCGTGGCGCGGAAGGCGTCGGGCTCGGTCACCAGCAGGCCGGTGTTGCCGTGGTCGTCGCTGTAATCCTCCAGCAACGCGGCGCCACGGCTGCCGAGCGCGCCATCGATGTAGAGCTTGACCCCGCGCATCTGCAGGCGGCCGCCGTCGTGGGCGTACAGGCCATTGCTGCAGAGGTCGTCGAGCGCGGCGCCCTCGCCGTCGGCGTAGGCGGACACGCGCAACGGCAGGCGACCGGCGTCGGCGAACTGCCGGTAGCGCGCCAGTCCCTCGCGCGATACGCCCATGTCGTGCACGCCGGTGAGGCCGTTGCGCACGGCGGCATCCAGCGCCAGCTCCAGTGCGCGTGCGTAATCCTCCGGTGACAGCGCCGGGATGGCAGCCTCGACCAGGCCCATCGCCTCGTCGATGAAGACGCCGGTGGGCGCACCCGATTCGCGCACGATGCGTCCGCCCTGTGGGTCGACGGCATCGGCAAGGGATGTGGCGCCAGCCTCGGCAGCGCGCATCGCCGCGCTGTTGGCCCAGCCGGCATGCCCGTCGATACGACGCAGCCAGACCGGGCGATCGGGGAACGCCGCATCGAGATCGGCGGCGGTCGGGAATGCGGTATCGGGCCACAGGTTCTGGTCCCAGCCGTTGCCCATCAACCAGGCGCCCTCGGGCAGTTCGCGGGCGTAATTCGACAGACGCGCGACGATCTCGTCCTTGCTGCGGGCGCCGACGAGATCGGCACGCAGCAAGGCCAGGCCCAGACCCATCAGGTGCGCGTGCGCGTCGATGAGCCCGGGCACCACCACGGCGCCATCGGCATCGACCACCTCGGCCTGCGGGTGGCGGCTGCGCAGCGATGCCGCACTGCCGATGTCGACCAGCACGCCGTCGGCGTTCCACACCATCGCATCGGCCTGCGGCTGCTGCGGATCCATCGTGTGGATGCGCGCACCGACCAGCAGCGTGTGATCCGCGGCGAACGCCGTCGGTGCCGCCAACAGGCAGGCGAGCACGCCGGCCAGCATGCCCGTCGCCGGGCCCCTCATCGTTCCACGCATTCCCCAACCCCTCGATCGTCGTGATGCCCGGACTATGGACGCGCGCGGCGCTCCGCGGCAATCACGACGATCGGCATGTCGCACGACGCGGCGGGAAGCGCCACGCCGTGCGACCCGCAGCATGCACTCCGCGCTGCAGCTTGCCTGCCGTCATCCGAGCAGTTCGGCCTCGAGGGTGATCGGCACCGCGGACAGCGCCTTGGAGACGGGGCAGTTCTGCTTGGCGTCATCGGCAATCGCGCGGAACTTCACCGGATCGATGCCCGGCACCCGGGCACGGGTGGTCAGGGTGATCGCGCTCATGGTCGGCCCGCCTTCCATGGACAGGTCGACCTTCGCTTCGGTGTCGATCGACTCCGGCGCGTGACCGGCCTCGCCCAGCTTGGCGGCCAGGGCCATGGTGAAACAGCCGGCATGGGCGGCGGCGATGAGCTCCTCGGGATTGGTACCTTTTTCTTCGCCGAAACGGCTGTTGAAGCCGTAGCGGGTGTCGGCCATCAGGCCGCTCTGCGGCGTATCCAGCTTGCCGCTGCCGGATTTCAGGTCGCCTTCCCAGCGGGCGCGGGCCTTGCGCGAAATGCCCATCGTGTTCGTCCTCGGTGTGGATGTGCGGACAGCCTAGGCGCCGGGTTGTTAGCGAGGCGCGCACGTGCTGCGTCGCAACGGGTTTTCGCCCTGCCCGCGGGCTATCGTCGACGGGCCATGACCGCCCGCCTGCAGGCCGTCTGCAGCGGCCCGCACCGCCGGCCGAGTTCCATGCGCCCCCGGTGACACCACGCGGACAGCCATGACGCCTCCCCGCGGCCCCCGCCGCGTCCCGGCCCCCGGCCGCTCCACGGAGTCGCGTCCATGTCCCACAGCACAGAAGCCATCCGCAACCTCGCCCTCGCAGGCCACCCCGGCACCGGCAAAACCACACTGTTCGAAGCCCTGCTGCACGCCGGTGGCGCGATTTCCTCGGCAGGCACCATCGAACGCGGCAACACCGTCTCCGACCACGATCCGATCGAACGCGAGCGCGGCCATTCGATCGACGCCGCGCTGGCCTCGTTCGACCACGCCGGCGTCCACGTCAACCTGATCGATACGCCCGGCTACCCGGATTTCCGCGGGCCCGCGCTTGCCGCACTGGCGGCCGTGGATACCGCCGCGGTTGTGGTCGACGCGGTACGCGGCGTCGAACACGGCACCCGCCGGCTGATGGCACGCGCCGCCGAGCGTGGGCTGTGCCGGATGCTGATCATCAACCGCATCGACGCCGACGGCGCCGACCCCGCGCACGTGCTCGATGCGCTGCGCGAGGCGTTCGGCACGGAGGTGCTGCCGCTCAACCTTCCGGCCGACGGGTGCAGTCGCGTGGTCGATTGCTTCACCCTGCGCGACGGCGACAGCGATCTTGGTCCGGTCGGCGACTGGCACCAGCGCGTGCTCGACCAGGTCGTCGAGATCGACGAGACGGTGATGGACCGCTACCTCGACCGCGGCGAGGACGGCCTGTCGACGCGGGCGCTGCATGACGCGTTCGAGCAGTGCATGCGCGAAGGCCACCTGGTGCCGGTGTGCTTCGTGTCGGCGCGCACCGGCGTCGGCCTCGACGCCCTGCTGGCGGCGATCGGCGACCTTTTGCCGCATCCCGGCGAAGCCAACCCGCCGCCCTTCCATGCCGGCACGGGCCCCGGTGCCCGCCCCCTGCAGGTGGCACCCGACCCGGAAGCCCACGTCGTCGCCGACGTGTTCCGCATCGTCCACGATCCGTTCGTCGGCAAGCTCGGCATCTTCCGCGTCCACCAGGGCACGCTGCGCCGCGACAGCCAGCTGCTGGTCGACGACGGCCGCAAGCCCTTCCGCGTCGCCCACCTGTTCCGCATCCACGGCAAGGACCACGTCGAGATCGACGCGGCGGTGCCCGGCGATATCGCCGCGGTGGCCAAGGTCGACGACCTGCACGTCGACGCCGTGCTGCATGACAGCCACGACGAGGACCACATCCATCTCGCGCCGATGCAGTTTCCGCAGCCGATGTTCGGCCTTGCGGTGACGCCGGGACGCAAGGGCCAGGAACAGAAGCTCGCCATCGCGCTGCAGCGGCTGGCCGACGAGGACCCGTGCTTCCACGTGGAGCAGGACGAGGAGACCCACGAAACGGTGGTCCGCGGGCTGTCGGACCTGCATCTGCGGGTACAGCTGCAGCGCCTGCGCGAACGACACGGCGTGGAGGTGGAGACGCGCGCGCCGCGCATCGCCTACCGCGAAACGATCTCCGCACCGGCTGAAGGCCACCATCGCCACAAGAAGCAGACCGGTGGTGCCGGCCAGTTCGGCGAAGTGTTCCTGCGCGTGGAACCGCTACCGCGTGGCGGCGGCTTCGAGTTCGTCGACGAGGTCAAGGGCGGCGTCATTCCCGGCCAGTTCCTGCCGGCGGTCGAGAAGGGCGTGCGCCAGGTGCTGAAGGAAGGCGCGCTCGCCGGCTATCCGCTGCAGGACCTGCGGGTGGTGGTGCATGACGGCAAGCACCATGCGGTCGACAGCAAGGAAGTGGCGTTCGTCGCCGCCGGCCGCAAGGCGTTCCTCGATGCGGTCACCCGCGCGCGGCCGCAACTGCTGGAGCCGATCGTGGAGATGGAGGTGCACGCACCCGATGCCCAGACCGGCGACATCAGCGGCGGGCTGGCATCACGGCGCGCGCGCATCCATGGCACCGATGGCGGCGATGCCGGCGAGATCGTGGTGCGCGCACAGGTTCCGCTGTCGGAACTGGACGGCTATGCCGCCGAGCTGAAGTCGGTGACCGCCGGACGCGGCCGCTACGCGGTCGACTTCAGCCACTACGAACCGGCGCCGCCGCAGGTGCAGAAGCGGTTGGCCGAGGCATGGAGTCCGCGCCGGGAAGAGGACTGACGTGGACGGCGACCGTGGTCGCGCGTCCGGCGTCGCATTGATGGGCAGGCGCGTCGTCGAAGCGCAACGCCGCGGCGCCGGCGATCAGCCACCACCAGTGGCGCTGCGACAACAGCTGCACGTCGCCCACGCGCAGCACGCCACCGGCGCCTTTCCGGCAGGGTGCTGCCCTGCACCGGTGTGGCGGACATCGTGGCAAGCAGTGGCAGGAGCAGCAGGTGCGGCAGACGGGACATGGCGGCAGTCGCTTCGCAGGGCACTCTTCCCGGGATGCGCCAGCAGGGCCGATGGTTGCAGCGGGATACGAAGGCAGCGGCCGATGCGGCTGATCCCGCCGGCCGTCGCGGCGCATCTCGCCGATGCGCTGCTGGCAGTGCACGCGGGCATCGCGCTGTTCGCGGTGGTGATGTTGCTGGCGGTGCTGGTCGGCGGCCCGCGCGGATGGCGCTGGGTGCGTCACCGATGGCTGCGCTGGTTGCACCTGGCGCTGCTCGCGGTGGTCGCAGTGCAGGCATGGCTGGGACGGCTGTGCCCGCTGACGGTTTGGGAACAGGGGCTGCGCGAACACGCCGGACAGTCGCCACATGCGGGTTCGTTCGTCGAATACTGGCTGTCACGCCTGCTGTTCTTCGAGGCGCCGTGGTGGGTCTTCGTCGCCGCCTACAGCCTGGTTGTCGGGCTGGCGCTGCTGGCCTGGTGGCGCTGGCCACCGCATCCCCGACGCTGAAGCGGCGAAAAACCCGCTGTTTCTTTGCGGTTTCCTATTGGCGGCGGCCTTGACATGGCCTACATTCCGACTGGCCGGCGGATATGGCCGACATCCAACCATCCATCACGGAACAGGACACATGGCGAAGAAAGCAACCAAGGTGGCGAAGAAGGCCGCTGCTCCGAAGAAGGCCGCTGCAGCGAAGCCGGCCGCACCGAAGGCGATCAAGGAACCGCTGAGCAAGTCGGGCCTGGTGGCACACCTCGCCGAGACCACCGGCGTGGTCGCAAAGGACGTCCGTTCGGTGCTCGCCGCGCTCGAAGGCGCGATCCACGGCTCCATCGGCAAGAAGGGCCACGGCTCCTTCACCCTGCCGGGCGTGCTGAAGATCACCTCGGTCAAGGTGGCGGCAAAGCCGAAGCGCAAGGGCATCAACCCCTTCACCAAGGAAGAGCAGGTGTTCGCAGCGAAGCCGGCAACCGTCAAGGTCAAGGTGCGTCCGCTGAAGAAGCTCAAGGACGCTGCCGTCTAAGGCAGTTGTCTGCACGGCCCGCATCGCGGGCTGGAGGCCGGTCTGCCCATCGGGCGACCGGCCTTTTTTTGTGGGCGCATGCAACCGGATCGCACTGCATGGCCGACCGCGTTGAAACCCGATTAAGCCGCCAACCCGTTAGCTCGCATTCCGCGCTTCCGCCCATCCCAGCAGGTCCGACCAATGAAACTGCACGGCTTTCTTGACCAACTCCTCCGCTCCGCCACCGGCAGTGGCACTCCTGCCGCTGGCGGACCGACTGCCACGGGCGGGCCGCTCGGCAACCTCGGCGGGATGCTCAACCAGGACTTCGGGCGCGGCGCGCTCACCGGTGGCGCCCTCGGCCTGCTGCTCGGTCGCAACCGCACCACGCGCAAGCTCGCGACCTATGGCGGCCTGGCGGCGATCGGGCTGATGGCCTACCGCGCCTACGGCGATTACCAGCGCCAGCAGACCGGCCAGGCGATCGAACCGCAGACGGTCGATCGCCTGCCACCGCCGCAGGCCGAAGTGCACAGCGAGGCGATCCTGCGCGCACTGGTGGCCGCGGCCAAGGCCGATGGCCATGTCGACGCGCGCGAACGCGAACTGATCGAAGGCGAGTTCCGGCGCGTCGATGCCGACCGCGAACTGCAGCAGTGGCTGCACGCCGAACTGGAGAAGCCGCTGGATCCGGCCGAAGTCGCCGGTGCAGCCGCCGCTCCGGAAATCGCCGCCGAGATGTACCTGGCGAGCCTGCTGGTGGTGGACGAACAGAACTTCATGGAGCGCGCGTACCTCGACGAACTCGCGCGCAAGCTCGGCATCGACGATGCGCTCAAGACACGCCTGGAAGCACAGGTACGCACCCCGGCCTGAGCGCACGCGACGGGGGACCGGGGACGTCGGCTTCACCTGCGCCGACTAGGCTGGTGATGTGTCGACGCCGATGTCTCCTCCTCCCCGCCGCGATTACCGCCGCGCCGCGATCCGCGCCACCGGCTGGATCGTGTTCCTGCTGCTGGCCTGGTTCGCCGCCTCGTGGGCCTGGCGGCAACCGTTCATGGCGACCGTGCGCATGGGTTGGGAACTGTCGCGCATGCCGGCCCCGGAGGCGTTGCCGATGCCGGTACGTGGCGTCGCGGCCGACCGCGTGGCCGATACCTATGGCGCGCCGCGCGGACGCGACCGCCAGCACGAAGGCGTGGACATCTTCGCCGCACGTGGGACCGACGTCGTCAGCACCACGCCCGGGATCGTCGTGTCCGTGCGCGAAGGCGGACTGGGCGGCCGCCAGGTGTGGGTGCTCGGCCCCGCACGCGAACGCCATTACTACGCCCACCTCGACGACTGGGCCGACGAGCTCGCCGAAGGCCGGGTCGTGCTGCCCGGCGACGTGCTTGGCAGCGTCGGCGACACCGGCAATGCGCGGGGCACGGCGCCCCACCTGCACTACGGCATCTACGGAGCCGACGGTGCCTACGACCCCCTGCCGCTGCTGCGCGCAGGCGCACGCAACGCCACCCCACCCCGCCCCGATACGCCGCGGACACCATGAGCACGCGCACTGCATCGACGCATCACCCCGGCGCGGTTAGCATCCAGCCTCCCGCCCGCCGTGGACATGACACCCGGATGGACAAGCGCTTCTTCGTTTGCGGCCTGATGATGAGCCTGGCGGCGATGCTGCTGGGCGTGCTCGTGCATGGCGGCCTGCTGCGCGCGGACTATCTCGCCCATGCAGACCTCTACCGCGATCCGGTCGAAGCGAACGCGCGGCTGGTCTGGATCGTGGTCGCCTATGCGCTGATCGGTTTCGGCATGACCTGGCTGTTCCGGCGCGTGTATCCCCAGCCGCGGGTGCGTGCACGCGACGGCCTGCAGTTCGGCCTGGTCATCGCGCTGGTGTCGTTCCTGCCGTGGCATCTGCTGGCCTACGTGGGCCAGCCGCTGCCGTTCGGCCTGATGACGCGGCAGGTGGTCTTCGACCTGTTGTCGATGCTGCTGCTGGGCCGGCTGCTGGTGTGGTTGCGTCCCAATCGTGCACCGCTGAGCCTTCCGGAATGAGCGCCGGGGAGATGCAACGGCCTACGCGCTGGCACGCCGTGCGCACCACGCTCGCCGTTGTGCTGGCGGCGCTGCTGGCTGCCTGCGGTGGCGAGGACGCGAAGGAACACGAGCGCGGTACGCCGGAGAGCGCGTCCGATGTCGCAGCCCTGCCGGCGCCTGCGCCCGGCGCCGGCAGCGTCACCCTTGCACCGCCGGCGCCCACGCCGGCCGCGGTCCCGCTGGGCGACCATCCGGTGCAGGAAGCGTGGATCCACACCGAGGGCACGGACGGCCTGCCACCGCTCGAGGACAACCCCGAGGCCGGCCTGGTCGAACTGGTGCCGATCGTGCCGGTGGATCCCGATACCGTGGACGCCGGTCCGTTGGCGCCGTCGCCGGTGCCCGTCGCGGCGGACGTGGATACCGGCCGCGCGACGGCCGTGGTGCAGGCCTATTACGCCGCGATCGACGCGCGCGACTATCGCTCGGCCTACGCCTTGTGGTCGGACGGCGGACGCGCCAGCGGGCAGTCACCGGAACAGTTCGCCACCGGCTTTGCCGCCACCCGCGCGATCGAGGTCCAGGTCGGCGCGCCCGGTGCAGCCGATGGCGCGACCGGTTCGCAGTACGTGCGGGTGCCGGTGTCGGTGGTCGCCACCCAGGCCGACGGCAGCACCCGCCGCTACGCGGGCCAGTACACCCTGCGCCGCGCCGCCTCGGGCGGTGGCGATGCGTGGCGCATCGCGTCGGCGGAATTGCGCGAAGAGCGCCTCTGAGCTGATCAGCGCCCGAAGCGGTAACTCAGCTTGACCAGCAACTGCTCGTCATCGCGCAGGCGGAAGCTGTCCTCGAGCTGGCCGCCGGCACCATCGGGATCGTCGAGCTGTTCGTAGCCGCCGCGGGCGTAGACCACGTACAGGTGCGACAGCGGCGCCAGTTCGTAGCGGTAACGCACCTGGAAGCCGAGGTTGCGCACGCCGAAATCCTCCACCGGGTCCGCGGTGGCGACCGGATGTCCCATCGGATCGAAACGCCATGCCTGTCGCATCCGGGCGTCGATGCCGATCGCCTGCAGCTTCAGGCGCAGCTCCTGTCGCGGATCGATGCTCCAGTCCAGGCCGGCACGCAGGCGCACCTCGCGGCCGCGGAAGGCGCCGACGAGGTTGCCCTGCCCCTGCCAGATCAGCCAGTCCGGACGATGGATCCAGGTGCCGCCGGCGTTGAGGCTGAAGGCGTCACTGATGAACCAGGTCGCGCCATAGAAGGCCGCCGCGCCCAGCCTGTCGTTGCCCGCCAGCCCGCCACTCGACAGTTCGAGCTCGACCTCGTGCGCCCATGCGCCCTTGCGCGGGCGCTCGTACTCGTACACGGCCGAGAAACTCGGCGGCAGCCGCACGATGCCGTTGCCACGCAGCAGCTGGTCGCTGACGCCGGCGCTGTTGACGTTGAGCTGCGCGTATTCGTAGCTGCCGTCGCGCAGCCTGCCTTCGCGGCTGACGCGGAACTGGTCGTTGAGCTTGTCGCCGCGGTCGTTGTGGCTGGTGGCCGCGCGCCAGCGCCAGTCCTTGGAGGCGTAGCGGGAATCCTCCGGCTGATCGGCGAAGCGCCGGCGGAGTTCCCAGTGCAGGTAGTTGACGCTGTTGCGGGCGAGGTAGCCGAAATCGTTGATCTGCAGCTCGTTGCCGAAGTGCATGGCGATCCACTGCTGGCGCCAGCCGCCGTCCATCTCGTAGTCGGCCCAGAGCGTTGCGCCGAAGTCCTCGTTGCGCGTACCGGCCTGGTCGATGCGGCTGCCGAGCAGCCGCGTGCGCACGTTCCAGCGGTCCGTCGGACGCCAGTTGTGGTCGACGCCGAGCACATCGGCCTGGCGGTCCAGCCAGGGCCGTTCGACCCGGGTCAGCATGGCACCGAGGTTCTGGTCGGCGAAGTCGCGCACCACGCGCAGGGCATGGAACGAGCGCCCGGCATCGCCACCTTCGTCGGCGGAGAACACGCCGTATTTCACCGCGCCGAAATTCCCGTTGAGCTTGACCGCGGCGGTGATGTCGCCGGCGCCGTTGCCGTCGTCGGCCGGGCCACCCACGCGGCGGGTGTACAGCTGCTGGCTGAAGTCGGATGGCGTGGTCAGCTCGAACAGGCCCTGGTTCTCGGTGAAGAACGGCCGCTTGTCGCTGACGAAGGTCTCGGTGGCACTGAAGTTGACCACCAGGTCGTCGCTTTCCACCTGGCCGAAGTCCGGGTTCACCGTCGCCGACAGCTGGAAGCGTCCGCTGGGCTTCCAGAACAGGTCGGCGCCCGCGCTGGCGCTGGCCGCGTTGCCGACGTTGTCGTACAGGCCCGAGACGTACGGCGTCACCGCCAGCAGTGACTGGCTGTAGGCCGTCACCTCGAGCGGCTGGAATTCGGACACGAAGCGCGGGCGTTCGTAGGTCGCCAGCGGCACCGCCGAGCGCTCGCCGGTGGCGCCGACCACGCGGTCGAGATAGATGCGCAGCGTGCGCATGCCATCGCGCCCGTCGCGCATCGGCGCGATGTGCCAGGGGATCAGCAGTTCCACCGACCAGCCGCTGTCGTCCTCGGCGACCGCGTGCGTCCACAGGCCGTCCCAGTCGTCGTTGAACTGGTTCTCGTTGCTGATCACCGCGTCATAGATGCCGCCGGTGGAGGCGACGGTGAAGTTGTAGGCGGTGCGGCCGTCGCCGTCGAAATCGACCATCAGGTTGACCCGATCCACCTGTGCATCGAAATCGCGTTGCACCCACTGGCGGGTGCGCGGCACGTCCGGCGGCTGCTCGTTGCGGAACGCGACCGCCAGCCCTTCGGGTGTGGCCATGACCCAGGCGCGCGTCGCATGCGACGCCGGCGCGCCGGTCAGCGGCTGGGTCTGGCGGAAGTCGGTGAACTCACGCGCGCCGGCCCATTCCCCGGGATCGATGCGCCCGTCGATCTCCACGGCCATGGCCGTGCACGGCAACAGGGCGGACGCCAGGGCGATGGTGATCCTGCAGCGACGCATCGGGGTTCCAGGCGGGCTCCGGGATGGCCCGCAGCGCGCACGGTACGCGCGCCGGGCGTGCGCGACGCCTGTCGTTGGTCATTGCGACGGTTGGCGGCCGTCGTGCATCCCGCCGCGGTGCTCAGCGCTTGGGCTGGAGCAGCGTGCCGGTGCAGCCGGGCTGGCCGCAGCGGCAGGCCCACAGTTTCTTCAGCTTCGGCGTGTGCCGCTCGGCCAGCCGGATGCCGTAGTTGTAGGTGAGTTCCTCGCCACGCGTGATGTCGCGCAACGCCTCGATATAGATACGGTCCTTCTCGGGACGTTCCTTCTCGTCCTCTTCCACCACCGCCTCGCAGTTGGGCGCACAGCTGTGGTTGATCCAGCGGCCGATGTTGCCGCGCCGGTTGCCGTCGATCACGTAGTGGTCGTTGAGGGTGAACAGGAAGGTGTGGCCGTTCTCCTCGAGCTCGGCGTAATCCGCGTCCACTTCCTCGTGCGTACGCAGCGCGCCGGTGTAGCGGATGATCCTTTCGCCCTTCTTGATCTTGCGCGTGGCGAACACGCCATTGCCGTGGATCGGGGATTTGCGGGCTTCGATCTTCAGGGGCTTGGTGGACATCGGGTCACGCGGTCGTGGAGAGCCGGCATTGTGCCACGCGCGCCACGCGCCTCCGGCACGCGCGCGTGCCCGCGCACGCTGAACCGCGCCGGGCACGGGGTTTGGCCGGGCGCGATCGAAAGAGTACAATTTCGGTCCTGTTTAAGGGATCGCCAATGCTCCGCGTCACCCGCCTCACCGATTACGCGACCGTCGTGCTGACCGTGCTTGCCGCGCGGTCGGAGGCGGTTCTGAGCGCGCCAGAGCTGGCAGAACTGGCCGGCCTGGAGACGCCGACGGTGAGCAAGGTGCTCAAGCCGCTGGCGCAGGCAGGCCTCGTCGACGGCTTCCGCGGCGTCAACGGCGGCTACCGGCTGGCGCGCCCGGCCACGGCGATCACCCTGATCGAGATCGTCGAGGCGATGGAAGGCCCGCTGGCCATCACCGAATGCAGCCTCGACGACAACCAGTGCGGCATCTCCCACCACTGCGGACTGCGCGCCAACTGGCGCCGCATCAACGACGTCGTCGCCGATGCACTGCGCGGTTTCACCCTCGCCAGCCTGCACGACGGCACCACAGTTCCTCCTCCTTCCCCCCTGCCGTCCGCGCGCCGCATCGACGCGCGGTTGGCCGACACCTGACAGTAGGCAGCCCATGGCCACCGACATCATCGAACCCGTCGTCGACGAACCCGTCGCGAACCGGGAGATCCACGAGCAGCTGGGCCGCAAGTACGCGGCCGGCTTCATCACCGACATCGAATCCGATTCGCTGCCGCCCGGCCTCGACGAGGACACCATCCGCGCGCTGTCCGCGAAGAAGGACGAGCCCGAGTGGATGACCGAGTGGCGCCTTGCCGCCTATCGCCACTGGCTGACGATGCCGGTGCCGCACTGGGCCAAGCTGCAGATCGCGCCGATCGACCTCCAGGCGCTGTCGTACTACTCCGCGCCCAAGGGCCCGAAGTACAAGTCGCTCGACGAGGTGCCGCAGGAACTCATCGACACCTACGACAAGCTCGGCGTGCCGCTGCACGAGCGTGCGCGCCTGGCCGGCGTGGCGGTGGACGCGGTGTTCGACTCGGTCTCGGTGGGCACCACCTTCCGCAAGGAGCTCGCCGAAAAGGGCGTGATCTTCTGCTCGATGTCGGAAGCCATCCAGGACCACCCGGAACTGGTGAAGAAGTACCTCGGCACCGTGGTGCCGGTGGGTGACAACTACTTCGCCGCGCTCAACTCGGCGGTGTTCTCCGACGGCAGCTTCGTGTTCATCCCGAAGGGCGTGCGCTGCCCGATGGAGCTCAGCACCTATTTCCGCATCAATGCCGGCCACACCGGGCAGTTCGAACGCACCCTGATCATCTGCGAGGACAAGGGCTACGTGTCCTACCTCGAGGGTTGCACCGCGCCGATGCGCGACGAGAACCAGCTGCACGCCGCGGTCGTCGAGCTGGTGGCGCTCGACGATGCCGAGATCAAGTACTCGACGGTGCAGAACTGGTACCCCGGTGACGAGAACGGCGTCGGCGGCATCTACAACTTCGTGACCAAGCGCGCGGAGTGCCGCGGCGCGCGCAGCAAGGTCGTCTGGGCCCAGGTCGAGACCGGTTCGGCGATCACCTGGAAGTACCCGTCCTGCGTGCTGCTGGGCGATGACTCCACGGGCGAGTTCCACTCGGTGGCGCTCACCCACCACCGCCAGCAGGCCGATACCGGCACCAAGATGATCCACATCGGCAAGCGCACCAAGTCGAAGATCGTCAGCAAGGGCATCAGCGCCGGCCGCGGGCAGAACACCTACCGCGGCCTGGTGAAGGTGGACCGCAATGCCGATGGCGCGCGCAACCACACCCAGTGCGATTCCCTGCTGATCGGCAAGAAGTGCGGTGCGCACACCTTCCCCTACATCGAGGTGAAGAACCCTGGCGCCACCGTCGAGCACGAGGCCACCACCTCGAAGATCAGCGATGACCAGATGTTCTATTGCCGCAGCCGCGGCATCAGCGAGGAAGACGCGGTCAGCCTGATCGTCGACGGCTTCTGCAAGCAGGTCTTCCGCGAGCTGCCGATGGAGTTCGCGGTCGAGGCCAAGAAGCTGCTGGAAGTGTCGCTGGAAGGCTCGGTCGGCTGACGCCTGCCCGTGATTCGTGGTTGGTGACTGGTGATTCGAAAGAGCCGCCCACCGACACGGATCAAACCCTGCCCGCTTTTCCCAATCACGAATCACCAATTACGGCTACAACCCCATGCTCAAGATCCACGACCTCCACGCCTCGATCAACGGGCGCGACATCCTCAAGGGCCTTTCGCTGCACGTGAAGCCGGGCGAGGTGCACGCCATCATGGGCCCCAACGGCGCCGGCAAGTCCACGCTGGGCAACATCCTCGCCGGCCGTGACGGCTACGACGTCAGCCAGGGCACCGTCGAGTTCGAGGGCCGCCCGCTGCTGGAACTCGAGCCCGAAGAGCGCGCCGCAGCCGGCCTGTTCCTCGCCTTCCAGTACCCGGTCGAGATCCCCGGGGTGAACAACACCTACTTCCTGCGCAGCGCGCTCAACGCGCAGCGGAAGTCGCGTGGCGAGCCGGAACTGGATTCGATGCAGTTCCTCAAGCTGGTGCGCGAGAAGCTGTCGGTGCTGCACCTGGACGACAAGCTGCTGCATCGCGGCGTCAACGAGGGCTTCTCCGGCGGCGAGAAGAAGCGCAACGAGATCTTCCAGCTCGCGGTGCTGGAGCCGAAGCTGGCGATCCTCGACGAGACCGATTCCGGCCTCGACATCGACGCGCTGAAGACCGTGGCCGAAGGCGTGAACACGTTGCGCGCACCCGACCGCGCGTTCGTGGTGATTACCCACTACCAGCGCCTGCTCGAATACATCCGCCCGGACGTGGTGCACGTGCTGGCGGACGGCCGCATCGTCGAGAGCGGCGGCCCGGAGCTGGCGCTCGAGCTCGAAGAGCACGGCTACGGCTGGATCCGTGACCGCGTGGTGCCGGAGGCGGTCTGATGAGCGTGCTGCTCGACTCGCTGGCCGCGGGCTTCCAGGGCGATGCCGCGCGCCGCTCGATCCTCGACGAGGCCCTGCGTGACGGCCTGCCCGGCCCGCGCAGCGAAGCCTGGAAATACACCCCGTTGCGCGCGCTGGAGCGCCGCAGCTTCGGCGTCGCGCCGGCGCAGCCGCCACTGATCGACCCGGCGCTGCTGGACGCGATCCCTGCGCCGCGGCTGGTGTTCGTCAATGGCCGCCATGCACCGGCGCTGTCCTCGCTGGACGCGCTGCCCGCCGGTGTCTCGCTGCGCCCGCTGTCGGCTGCGCTGGGCGATGGCGACGAGGCACTGCGCTTCCTGCACCGCCGCTTCGACCGCACCGATGAGGTGTTCGCGCGGCTCAATGCGGCGCTTGCCGGCGAAGGCGTGCTGCTGCGCGTCGAGGCCGATACCGCGGTCGATGTGCCGCTGCAGCTGGTCTTCATCGGCGCCCCGTCGGACGCGCACGACAGTGCCACGCAGGACCTCGCCTGGCACCTGCGCCACCTGATCGAACTGCGCCAGGGCGCCTCGCTTGCGGTGGTCGAACACCACCTGCATGTCGGCGACGGCCGCCACCTCACCAACGCACTCGCCCATGTGCACGTGGCCGATGGTGCGCGCCTGGACCACGCCCGCGTGCAGGACGACGCCACCGGCGCCACGCTGTTCCTGCGCACCGACGTGGTGCTGGCCAAGGAAGCCGAGTACCGCCGCGTCGACGTCGAACTCGGCGGCGCGCTGTCGCGGCACGAGCTCAACGTGCGCCTCGAAGGCGAGCGTGCGCGGCTGACCGCCAACGGGGTGCTGCTGGGCACCGGGCGCCGCCATGTCGATACCCGCCTGGGTATCGACCATGTCGCCCGCGACACCTCCGCGGAGCTGCTGTGGCGTGGTGCCGCCGCCGGCCGCAGCCGCGTGGTGTTCCATGGCGGCATCCTGATCCGCGAGGGCGCCGACGGCACCGACGCGCAGCTGTCCAACAAGAACCTGCTGCTGTCGGCCGACGCCGAGATCGACACCCAGCCGGTGCTGGTGATCCACGCCGACGAGGTGCAGGCCGCGCACGGCGCGACCGTCGGCCAGCTCGACGACGACGCGCTGTTCTACCTGCGCGCGCGCGGCATCCCCGAGCTGCAGGCCCGCGCCTTGCTGACCGCGGCGTTCGTGCGCGAACCGCTGGGCGCCGTCGAAGGGCCGCTGCGAGGCGCACTCGAGGCCGCACTGGCGCGCATGCTCGACGGCATCGTCTCCGGATGAGCAGCCCGGCACCCGCCACCACCGCGCCGCCCGTCGACTGGGCGCGGGTGCGCGCGGACTTTCCGCTGCTCGAACGCACCGTGCACGGCAAGCCGCTGGTGTACTTCGACAATGCCAACACCGGGCAGAAGCCCGCCGCGGTGATCGACGCGGTCGACGGTTACTACCGCCACTTCAACGCCAATGTCAGCCGCGCCGTGCACCAGCTCGGCAGCGAGGCCACCGAGGCCTACGAGGGCGCGCGCAGGCGATTGGCGCGCTTCCTCAACGTGCGTGCGGACGAGCTGGTGCTGTGCAGCGGCACCACCTTCGCGATCAACCTGGTCGCCTACTCCTGGGCGCTGCCGCGGCTGAAGGCGGGCGACACCATCCTCGTGTCGCGGATGGAGCACCACGCCAACATCGTGCCCTGGCAGCTGGTGGCCGAACGCACCGGGGCGACGATCCGCGTGGCCGAGATCCACGAGGACGGCACGCTCGACCGCGAGGCGCTGGCGCGCGCGATGACGCCCGACGTCAAGCTGTTCGCGATCGCGCATGTGTCCAACCTGCTGGGCACGGTGAACCCGGTGCGCGAGCTGTGCCGCGAGGCGCGTCGGCGCGGCATCGTCACCGTGGTCGACGGCTCGCAGGCCGTGCCGCACCGGCCGGTGGACCTGCAGGCGATCGGCTGCGACTTCTACGCCTTCACCGGGCACAAGATGTGCGGCCCCACAGGCACCGGTGCGTTGTGGGCACGCCGCGAGCATCTCGAGGCGATGCCACCTTTCATCGGTGGCGGCGAGATGATCCGGGAAGTCAGCTTCGACGGCACCGTGTTCAACGATCCGCCGCACCGCTTCGAAGCCGGCACGCCCAACATCGCAGGCTTCGTGGGGCTGTCGGCGGCGGTGGATTACCTCGATGCGATCGGCATGGCCAGCATCGAGGCACGCGAGGCCGACCTGCTGGCGTACCTCACCACCGCGCTGGACGCCGAGCCCGGCGTGCGCATTCTCGGTCGCGCACCCGACAAGGCGGCCGTGGTCTCGTTCCTGGTCGACGGCGCGCACGCGCACGACCTCGCCACCCTGCTCGACCTCGAAGGCGTGGCGGTGCGCTCGGGGCAGCACTGCGCGCATCCGTTGCTGCAGTTCTACGGCGTCGCCGCGACCTGTCGTGCGTCACCGGCGTTCTACAACACGCACGCCGAGATCGACGCCTTCATCGCCGCGCTGCGCAAGGTGCGACGGCTGCTCGGCTGAGCCGGTGCGCTCTCAGGCGCGGGCCGCAGCGCTCGCGCGTTGGCAGGGATGCAGGATGTCCCGCGCGGGCCGGTAATCGCGGGTCTGCACGTCGAAGAAGCCCAGCACGGTATCGAACAGGTTGTCGTGGCTGTAGGCATCGCCGGCGATCCGCTCCAGGCAATCGCGGTCGATGCCCGCGCTGCCGGTGACCGCGGGCGACAGCCACAGCGTCATCGGCACCTGGAGCTGCTGGCGCGGCGCGATCGCCAGTGGCGCGCCATGCAGGAACAGTCCGTACTCGCCCAGTGACTCGCCGTGGTCGGACACGTAGAGCATCGCCGCGTCGTGGCCATGCTGCGCGCCCAGCAGGTCGATCAATTCTCCCAGCACCGCGTCGGTGTAGCCGATGGCGTTGTCGTACGCGTTGACGATCTGCTCCCGACTGCAGCGTCCGGGGTCGCCGTGGCGGCAGGTGGGCCGGTAATGCTCGAACGCGGCGGGATAGCGCTCGAAGTAGTTCGGTCCGTGGTTGCCGAGCGGATGCAGCACGATCAGGACGTCGTCGTCGGCAGCCTCGATGCGCTCGCGCAGGCCGGCGAGCAGGATCGCGTCGAGGCAGCGGTTGCCGGTGCATAGCGCGGGCGCCTGCGCCGGCTGCATCGCCTGCATTCCGATGGCATCGCAGACGCCCTTGCAGCCGGACTGGTTGTCGCGCCAGGCCACCGCCACGCCGGTCCTCGCCAGCACGTCGAGCAGGTTCTCCTGGTGGCGGATCGCGACGCGGTCGTAGTGCTCGCGCCCAAGGATCGAGAACATGCACGGCAGCGAGACTTCGGTGCTGGTCCCGCAGGCGGTGACGTCGGGGAAGTTCACCACGTCGCGCCGCGCCAGTTCCGGCGTGGTCTGGCGCGCATACCCGTTGAGGCCCCAGTGGTCGGCGCGAACGGTCTCGCCGACCACCAGCACCAGTACCCTCGGCCGGCGCGGACCGGCGGCGCCGACGATGCGCCGGGCATCGGCGGCCACCGTCTCGCGCGGGCCGGCCGGGCCGCGTTCCTCCTGCGACAGCGCACGCACCGTGGAGACCAGCACGTTGCCGGGGGTGATGCGGTGACGCAACGCGTGGTCGTTGCGCATCAGCGAGAACACCCCTTGCGAACCGATCGCCAGCGCGACCAGGGCCAGCGCCAGCATGGCGATGGCGAACAGCGCCCGACGCCGCAGGTCCTGGCGCAGGGACGGAATGCGCACGCGCGTCCACAACACCAGCGCGGCCGGCAGCCCGCCTGCGACGGCGACATGGACCAGCAGCCCCGGTGACAGCAGCTCGCGGCTTTCCGCCATGTCGGTGTGCAGGATGTTGCGGAGCATGTCGACGTCGAACAGCACCGCGTAACGCGATGCATACCAGTTGGCGCAAGCGGTCAGTACCAGCAGCGCCGCCAGCACGGGCCGGGTTGCGGCGCGCCACGCGAAGGGCGCCAGCACGCAGGCGTGCAGCGCGAACACCGCGACGGCGAGGACGATCCGCACCCGCGGCGACGTGCCGGCCCGCGCCACCGCCTGCCAGAAGGTGCCGTTGCAGGCGAGCACGAAGTACGCGCACACCAGCGCCAGCAGCGCCTCGCCGGACATGCTCGGGCGCCAGCCGCGGATGGCGAGGTCGGGCACCTGCAAGCGGCGCAGGCTGTCGCGGACGGTGCTCATGGTCGCCGCCTCGCCGTCATGGCGAAGCTGCCGATGTCCGCTTCCGGCGCACGGGCCGACGACTCCCGCCACAGCCATACACGCGCGAGCGCCGCGGACCAGACCCAGCACAGCGCCAGGGCCCAGACGTCGTGGGACAGGAAGTGCGCGCCGCGCAGCTGCTGGGTGATGCCGAAGATCGTGCCTGCCAGCAGCCCTGCGCACAGTCCCCAATGACGCCAGCGCGGCGCTATCCGCAGCAGCGCGAAGTAGCTCGCGACCCATGCATACCCGGCGGCGGCATGGCCGGCCGGGAAACAGGCACCATCGCCTGCGAACCACGATTTGGGCGCGTGGCGACCGCCATACGCCACGAGCGCCCAGGGACAATCGACGCCACTGACCTGCTTGAGTACTCCCACCAGGAGGGCGCTGCCGGCCACGGCCACGACGAGGTAGGCCAGCGCCCGTTGCCGTTCGCGCGGCATGCGCCCGCGGATCCCGGCGGCGAGCAACGCGCATGCGCCCACCCACGCCAGGATGCTCGCGTGCCTTGCCCACACGTGCAGCAGGGTCGAGGTCCACCATGCATCGCGCAGCGCCCAGCGCCCGCCCTCGAGTCGATAGAGGGCGTCGGCGATCCACTGGTCACCGCCAAGTCCGTGCAGCGGCACGGTCAACAGCAGCGCGAACGCCGGCACCGCGGCGATCGCCTCCCAACGCGTGGCAGCCGGCTTCACCACGGCACGCAGGCCCACACCCAGCATGCAGCACGGAGAGCGGCCGCGACCGCGACGGAGCCCGCGTCCTTCGCCTTGCCGGACAGCGGATGATGCCGACGGCCGAACCGGTCGACCGTTGCCTCGAGCGCGGTATTGGGCAGTTCCACCACAGTCCCGTACGTCTTCCCGGCACGCTGCCGGCGCCGGGCAGCTTTCCGGCGTGCACGTCGGAACCGGGTCGGAAAAACATTCGCAGCCGATTAAGGGCGATGGCGCCCCGCACCATCGACATGGTCGCTGACCGATGTACCGCCATCACTGGCCGCCGCGCTCGCGGGCGCGCATCCTGTGCGCTGCCCCGGACCGATCGCCATGCGCCTGCTCATCGTCGAGGACCACCCGCCGCTGGTCGCCAGCCTGTTCGCCTATTTCGAGGCACGCGGCGCACGCCTCGATGCCGCGCCCGATGGCGTGGTGGGGCTGCACCTTGCCGTCACCCAGAGCTACGACGCCGTCGTGCTCGACTGGATGCTGCCGCGCATGGAAGGCCCTGCCATGTTGAAGACCATGCGTGAACGCGGGATCGACACGCCGGTGCTGATGCTGACCGCACGCGACCAGCTGCCCGACAAGCTCACCGGCTTCCGCGCAGGTGCCGATGACTACCTGACCAAACCGTTCGACCTTGCCGAGTTGGAAGTGCGCCTGGAAGCGCTGCTGGTCCGCGCGCGCGGGCGCACCGCCATCCGTCAGCTCGAGGTCGGCGACCTGCGGTTGGACCTCGCCACCCTGGAGGTGCACCGCGCAGGTGAACTGCTGCACCTGTTCCCCGCATCGCGAAAGCTGCTGCAGGTGCTGATGATGGCCAGCCCGGCCGCGGTCAGCCGCAGGGAGCTCGAGTACGCGTTGTGGGGCGACGAGCCGCCCGATGGCGACATGCTCCGTTCGCACATCTACGAACTGCGCCGCAGCGTCGATGGCAACCAGCCGGTCAAGCTCATCCACACCCTCCCGCGCATCGGCTACCGGGTCGCCGTGGTCGACGATGCGTACGCGTCCTAGCCTCACCCGCCAGATCACGCTTGGCCTGGTGGTCTACGGGGTCCTGCTCAGCGTCGCGCTGTTCGTGCACGGCCTGCTGGTCAACGAACAGGCCGAGCGGATGGTCTGGCAGGCGATGCTGGAAACGTCGATGGACGACCTGCTCGAGCGGCGCCGGCACGATCCCGACTTCGGCTGGCGCAACAACGGCCGGCTCGACCTCCACATCCTGGATGCGGCGGACGCACGGACACCGGATGCCCTGCGTCCACTTGCTCCGGGCCTGCACGACAACGTGTTCTTCGGCGACAACGAGTGGGTGGTGCTGGTCCGCGAGGAGGCCGGCATCCGCTACGCGCTCGCGCTCGACATCGACGGCTTCGAGGACCTCGAGTGGGAGCTCGTGAAACCGGTGATCGCCTCGTCGGTGCTGTTCATGCTGCTGCTCGGCATCGCGGTCTACTTCGGCGCGCGCCTGCTCGCGCGCCCGCTGCGCGACCTTGCCGCCGACATCGGCACGCTGTCGCCCGACCGCCGCGGCCTGCGCATCGAGGTGCCCGCGCGTGCGAGTTCGGAGCTGACGGTGATCGCCGGTGCGCTCAACGATTATCTTGCCCGCAACGACCAGTTCGTCGACCGCGAGCGCGCCTTCATCGATACCGCCAGCCACGAGCTGCGTACGCCGATGGCGGTGATCCGCAGCGCCGCGCAGATCGCGCTCACCGGGGCCGGCGATGATGCGCCGCGCCAGCTCCAGCGGATCGCGCGCGCCACCCGCGAGGTCGAGCAACTGATCTCCATGCTGTTGCTGCTGGCCAAGGATCCCGAGCGCGTCACCGCCGCAGCGGAGCGCTTCCGCCTCGACGAGATGCTGCCTGCGGTGGTCGACGACCATCGCCACCTCGCCGCGGACAAGGACCTCACGTTCCTGGTCGGCCCGCTGCAACCCTGCACGCTGGTGGCACCCGAGGCCGTGGTGCGCCTGGCCGTCGGCAACCTGCTGCGCAACGCGATCGAACACAGCGACCGCGGCGAGATCCGCCTCACCCTCGACGGTGCGGGGCGGGTAGAGATCCGCGACCCTGGCCACGGCATGACGCCCGAGGAGATCAGCGCGCTGTACGCGCGCCTGGCGCGCGGCAGCGACCGTGGTTCGGGCATCGGGCTGGCCCTGATCGCCCGCCTCAGCGAACACCTGGGCTGGCGGCTGACGATCGAACCCGGTGGCGACCAGGGCACGGTGGCACGGCTCGACTTCGGCGGTGCGCAGCAGGGCTGAGCCGCGCTTCGCCGTCGCGCCGTTCCGACAACTTTCCGACCCCCACGCGCGAATCCTGACCGGACACGCCGGTGTTGCCGGTGAGTCCGCTCGGGTGTTGCGCAATGCCACAGACGCTCCGGCACGGTCTTGCGCCGCTGCTGCCCTTCCTGTCGATCTTCGTGCTCGGCCTGCTGCTGCTGTCGCTGTCGCGGCTCGGGCTGTCGCTGTGGCAAGCGGATGCGGTGGGCGCCGCCGGCGGATGGGCGCCGGTCCTTGTCCATGGCGTCCGCGTGGACGTGGCCGCGATGTGCATGTGGCTGGGCATTGCGGCGGCCGCCTACCTGCTGCTGCCCGCGTCGCTTGCACGGCGCCCGCAGGTGGCGATCGTGTTCGCCGTGTGGCTGGCGCTTGCACTGGCGATCCCGGTGGCGCTGGAAGCCGCCACGCCGGCGTTCATGGCCGAGTACGGGCTGCGGCCCAACCGGTTGTTCATCGAGTACCTCGCCTACCCGCGCGAAGTGTCGTCGATGCTGGCCAAGGGCCACCTGCTGACGGGGCTGGCCACCGTGCTGGTCACGCTGGCCGCCGCGTGGCTCGCCTACCGGCTCGCCCGCCGGCTGCTCGCGCGGCATCCGCACCATCCCGGCACCGGGGCGGTGCGCGCGCTGGGTGCGGTCGTGGTCATGCTGGCCTGCACGCTGGGCATCCGCTCCACGCTGGGGCACCGGCCCATGAACCCGGCCATGCTCGCGTTCTCCACCGATGCCACGGTGAACACCCTGCCGCTCAACTCGTTCTATTCGCTGGCGTTCGCGATCCGCGACGAACTGCGGCACGACCCCGGCGCGCGCATCTACGACACCACCACGCCGGACGAGGCCGTGGCCGACGCGCTGCGCGGCATCAGCGCCGCGTGGCCCGGCGCCACGGTCATCGAGGATGCGTCGACACCGCTGCTGCTCAGGCGCTACCCGGTCCATCACGGCCCGCCACGCAACCTGGTGATCGTGCTGGAGGAAAGCCTCGGCGCGCGTTTCGTCGGCAGCCTGGGCGGGTTGCCGCTCACCCCGCGCTTCGATGCGCTCGCCACCCGCGGCTGGGCCTTCGACCGGCTCTATGCCACCGGCACGCGCTCGGTGCGCGGCATCGAGGCGGTCGTGAGCGGCTATCCGCCCACGCCGTCGGTCGCGGTGGTGAAGCGGCCGCGCGCGCAGCAGGACTTCTTCACCCTCGCCGGGCTCCTGCGTCGCCACGGCTACGACACCGCGTTCCACTACGGCGGCGAGAGCCATTTCGACAACATGCGCGGCTTCTTCCTCGGCAACGGCTTCGAGCGGATCATCGAGCGCAAGGATCATGCTGCGCCGCGTTTCGCCGGCTCCTGGGGCGTCTCCGACGAGGACCTGTTCGCCGAGGCACATGCGGACTTCGAGCGTCTCCACGCAGCCGGCACGCCGTTCTTCGGTTTCGTCTTCACCTCGAGCAACCACGATCCGTTCGAATTCCCAGACGACAGCATCGAGCTGTACGACGCCCCGAAGGCGACGCGCAACAACGCCGCCAAGTACGCCGACCATGCGCTGGGCGGCTTCTTCGACCGCGCGATGTCCTCCGACTACTGGGCCGACACCGTGTTCCTGGTGGTGGCCGACCATGACTCCCGCGTGCTCGGCCAGTCGCTGGTGCCGGTGGACAATTTCCGCATTCCGGGCCTGATCCTCGGCGCCGGCATCGAGCCGCGCCGCGACGCCCGGCTGGTGAGCCAGATCGACCTGGCGCCGACCCTGCTGTCGCTGCTCGGCATCGACGATGCGACACCACTGCTGGGCCGCGACCTCAACCGCGACGACCCGGCCGCGCACGGCCGGGCACCGATGCAGTACGACGCGAACTTCGGCTGGCTGGAAGACGACGGCACGCTCGTGGTCCTGCAGCCAGGGCAGGCGCCGCGCGCGTTCGTGCACCGGCCGGGACGTCCACTGGTCGCATCCGGGGCGCCCTCGGCGGAGGCGCAGAGGCTGGCGACGCTGCATGCGCTGTGGGGCACGGTCGCCTACGAGCGTGGGTGGTACCGGCTTCCGGAGGGGCCGTAGGCGGCACGGCCACGAACGGGGAGCCGCTTGCATTCCCTCGCGGATTTCCGGACAACACCGCATCCCACCCGTGCGCGAACATCGAATGTCCGAAGTGCTCCCGCTGTATTTCCGTGCCGCGACGGCCGCCGACGTGCCGGCGCTGGTAACCCTGGTGACCTCGGCCTATCGCGGCGACGCCAGCCGCGTCGGCTGGACCACGGAAGCCGACCTGCTCGACGGCGACCGCATCGATCCGACCCTGCTGCGCGCGGATATCGAACGGCCGCGCAGCCGGGTAGTCGTTGCCGGTACCGCGGACGCGACCATGGTCGCCTGCGCGCATGTGGCCGACGTCGATGGCCAGGGCTATTTCGGGATGTTCGCGGTCGACCCCCGCCGCCAGGGCGGCGGTATCGGGCGCGCCATGCTGGCCGAATGCGAGCGCATCGCCGGCCACGAATGGGACCTGCCCGCGATGCGGATGACCGTCATCGATGTCCGCGACGAACTCATCGCCTGGTATGTGCGCCTCGGTTACCGCCGTACCGGCGAGGTCCTGCCCTTTCCCTATGGCGACACCCGCTTCGGCATCCCGAAGCGCGACGATCTCCGCTTCGAGGTGCTGCACAAGCCGCTACGGGCCGCTGGTTGATCCAGGGCGCTGCGAGCCCGGCCTTGCGCAGCGGTGATGCGTCCGCACGCAACCGCGGCGGGCACGCGCGGACTCCCTACAATGCGCACATGAGCGACTGGACCTTCGTCTGCACCACCGCCGAGCTGCTGCCCGGCGAGACCCGCGTAGCCTGGGACGGTGACACGCCGATCCTGGTGTTCAACCTCGACGGTGCGTACTACGCACTGGAAGACCGCTGCAGCCACGAGGATTTCGAGCTCTCGGCCGGCCATTTCGACGCTTCCGAGGGCAGCGTCGAGTGCGCCCTGCATGGCGCCCGCTTCGATATCCGCGACGGCCGCCCGCTGTGCCCGCCCGCGTACGGGCCGGTGGTGAAATTTCCGGTCGAGCTGCGCGACGGCGGGATCTGGACCCGCGACGACCGCTGAGCGGGCGGCTGCAGAAAAAATGCGCGCAGCCGTCTTTTATTGCGAATCGTTCTCATTATAATTCGCATCGGAGGCGGGAGCCGCCTCCCTCCTGCGACGCCGTCCAGCCACCGCCAGACCCGGCTTCAGGATCCTTCCGTCCCGATTCCCGGAGCCACCTGGATGCACGCAGTTTCCCCTCGCCGGCATACCCGCCCGCGCCGCCACCTGTTGACCATCGCCCTCGCCTTCGGCCTGAGCGGCCAGGTGCTCGCCGATCCGGCCCTGCAGACCCGTGATTTCGACACCATCGTGGTCACCGCCACCGGTTTCGAGCAGAAGATCACCGACGCGCCGGCCAGCATCACCGTCGTCACCCGCGACGAGCTCGCCCGCCGCCCGTACGCCAACCTCGTCGATGCGCTGCGCGACATCGAGGGGCTCGACGTCGGCATGGAGAGCACCGACAAGAACGGCGAGGCCACCATCAGCATGCGTGGCCTGGGATCGGACTACACGCTGGTGCTGATCGACGGTCGCCGTCAGAGCAATGTCGGCGACCTCTATCCGAACAACTTCGGCGGCGGGCAGTTCAGCTTCGTGCCGCCGATGGAGGCGATCGAGCGCATCGAGGTGGTGCGCGGGCCGATGTCGACGCTGTACGGCTCCGACGCGATGGGCGGGGTGGTCAACATCATCACCCGCAAGGTCGGCACGGCCTGGCATGGCGCCGTGACCCAGGCACATACCTTCCAGCAGGAAGACGAATTCGGCGATGCGCGCAAGACAGATCTGTACGTGGGCGGGCCACTGGTCGCCGAACGGCTCGGGCTGGCGGTGCGCGGCAGCTGGTACGACCGCGACGAGTCGATTCCCGACTGGGATCCGCTGCCGCTGCCCGACGGCACGCTGTGGGACCGCACGCTCGGCTTCGGCGGTGGCGGCAAGCAGGTCGCCGCGACCAACTGGAATGCCGGCGTGCGCCTTGCGTTCACTCCGAACGACGACCACGACATCCTCCTCGACTACGACCGCTCGCGGCTGAAGTACGACAACTCCAGCGGCCAGACCGGCACGCTCGACAGCATCGAGAGCCTGTGGCGGACCGGCAACGCGGTGATCCCCGCGCCCGGCGGCACCGGCACCGTGACCCGCCGCGTGGTGCAGCCGCGCGTCGGCTACACCGCCTACCAGCGTTACGAGCGCGACCAGCTCGCGCTGAGCCATGTCGGCCGCTGGTCCTTCGGCACCAGCACCACCAGCCTCACCCGGCACGAAAGCAGCAATCTCGGCCGTTCGCTGCCGCTCACCGTCGCCGAACGCGGCGAACTGCAGACCTTGTGGAACGACGTCTGCGCGCGTCGCGGGCAGGCCGCCTACTGCAACAACGGCACCGGCCTGGCTGGCATCGAATCCAGTCGCCTGACCGCCGCGGAACTCGCACGCCTGCAGGCCTTCCTGCCAAGGCAGCTGCGCACGCTGGAGCTCGAGGGCCTGGTGTTCGACACCATGCTGGAGTTGCCGCTGGGCGACCACGTGGTCACCGTCGGCGGCCAGTACGACGACACCGACATGGAGGACGGCGTATTCGGCATGGACGGCGCGGGCTTCCGCGACGGCACCATCCAGAAGCACCGGCAGTGGGCGCTGTTCGCCGAGGACAACTGGGCGTTCACCGACGACCTCACCGCCACCTTCGGCCTGCGCTACGACCACCACAACATCTTCGGCAGCCATGTCAGCCCACGCGCCTACCTGGTCTGGGATGCCAGCCAGGCGTGGACGGTGAAGGGCGGCATCAGCACCGGCTACAAGGCGCCGAAGCCGAACTACCTGTTCCCCGGTATCACCGGATTCGGTGGCCAAGGCGTCTCGCCGATGGTCGGCACGCCGACCCTGCAGCCCGAGACCAGCACCAACGTGGAGCTGGCGACCTATTACGACGGGGGGCGCTGGGGCTTCAACGCCACCGCGTTCTACAACCGCTTCAGGGACAAGATCGCCACCGGTGACAACTTCGCCAACTGCGAGGTGGCACCGGCGGGCAGCGGCTACTGCGTCGACATCGGGCCGGGCTGGGCCGCGCTCGGCTACACGACCTTCAGCCAGCGGGTGAACATCGACCGCGCCGAAACCCGTGGCGTGGAACTCGCCGCGCACGCCGACCTGACCGACACCCTGGCGCTGCGCGGCAACTACACCTGGACGCGCTCCGAGCAGAAGAGCGGCGACGACGCCGGCCGACCGGTCACCGGCAACCCCGCCGAGCACATCGCCAATGCGACGCTGGAATGGATGCCGATCGACGTGCTGACGGTGTCGCTGATCGGCGAAGGCCGCTACGACCGCTACCGCGACTACGACGCGGTGGCCGGCCAGGAGCGCTGGTACGCCGACTACACCGTGTTCTACCTCGGTGCCTCGTGGCGGATCACCGACGCGTTCCGGCTCAACGCGCGTATCAACAACCTGTTCGACAAGGACTTCATCGAGCAGACCTGCACCCTCGCCGACACCCGCGACAGTTATGTCTGCGTCGACGACTACCTGGTGAAGGACCAGCGGCGCAATCTCTGGCTGTCGGCCAGCTACCGCTTCTGAGTCGGCGCTCCGGCATCCGCCGGGGCCACCCGGATGCGCTGCGTGCAGCGCATCCGTAGCGAGATCAAGGGCTGTCCAGTTCCGTGCCCGGCACGTGCGGGCAGATGCGGATCGCCAGCAGTTCACCGCCGCCATCGAGCAGGAAGCGCCGACGCATTGGCTCGTCGAGGATCGCGGTGTCGCCCTGCGCCAGTGGCGGCAACATCCCGCCCTCGAAGCGCGCCTGCCCGGCCAGCAGGTGCAGCGCCCAGCGCGTGTCCGCATCGGCGAAGAACAGCATCGGACCGACCACCGGCCGATGCCAGAGGTCGACCTCCACGGCCTGCGGACGCCAGATCAGGTTGAACACCTCGACCCGGCCGTCCGGCGTGGCATGCGGAGGCTCGGCACCGTTGAAGCGGATGCGCCCGTACGGTGGCTGCAGACGATTGCTGCGGCCATCGGGAAACGCGAGTTCGAGGCCCTCGCCCTGCAACAGCACCTGTTCGCGCCCGGTATCGGGGAACGGTGAGTACGGGCCCGCCTGCTCGATGTCGGCGATCGACAGCCGCCAGTCCCACCGCTCGTCAGTACCGCCGACGGCGCAGATCTCGCGGGTCCAGCCACGCCCGTTGCGCCAGCGGCTGCGGGTGTATTCGTTCGCCGGAATCACCCGGCTTCCGGCGGTGTCGTCCATTCGCCCGAGTGTAGCGGCGCCCGGGCCCCCATCGTGCCTTCCCTGCACGATGCCGCCCCACCCCGGCATCCGGCCTCGGGTGGAGCGGCGAACCTCCCTGTCGTTCCGGCGTCCGTGCCGGACTCCCGGAGCACTCCTGCTCCTGTCTGGCGGCCGAGCGTCCGTGCGCGGCCCCAGGTACTCCTTCAGCGCTGCGGACGCGTCGCCGCGGTCGCGGTGGCAGCCGCCGCGGCAGGACGCACGGCCGGCCGCCGCGCGGGCGCCGCACCCAGCTCGATGCGGTCGCGGTTGAGTTCCACCGTGCGCAGGCCGATGCCCTTGACCATGGCCAGCTGCTCGACGCTGCGGAACGCGCCGTGTTCCTTGCGGTGCTCGATGATTGCCTCCGCCTTGGCGGGGCCGACATTGACCAGCACGCGATCGAGCGTGGCGGCATCGGCGGTGTTGATGTTGACCTTCTCGCTGGCCCAGGCCGCGCCGGCCAGCAGCAGCGAGAGCAGTGATGCGCACAGTGTTTTGGCGAACAGGTTCATGACGGTTCCTTCCGTATGGGTGGGCTTCCTGCCGGCGCGGTCCGCGCCGGTATGCACAGTGTCGGGAGGCCACCGATCCGCGCCTATCGCCCGACCCTCCAGTCGCGCACCGGGCAAAGCCGGCCGGGGGCGTCGGAAAAGTCCGATCGGGCCGCGGGGGCTAGAATGGCGGTCTTCCGCCGTATTCCAGGAGTCGCCATGGACGCCAGCAAGGTCGATCGTTTCGTCGCCGGGAAATGGGACGACGACATCGTGCCCCAGCTCGTCGAGTACATCCGCATCCCCAACAAGTCGCCGATGTTCGACGCCGACTGGAAGGCGCACGGGTATATGGACCAGGCCGTCGAACTGATGGCGGGCTGGGCGCGCCGGCAGGACATCCCCGGCATGCAGGTGGACGTGATCGAGCTGGAAGGCCGCACGCCGCTGATCTTCATCGAGATTCCCGCCGCGCATGGCGGCCGCGACGACGATTGCGTGCTGCTATACGGCCATCTCGACAAGCAGCCAGAAATGACCGGCTGGGACGACGACCTCGGCCCGTGGAAGCCGGTGCTGCGTGGCGACAGGCTGTACGGTCGCGGCGGCGCCGACGACGGCTACGCGATCTACGGTTCGCTGGCTGCGATCATGGCGCTGCACGAACAGCAACTTCCGCACGCGCGTTGCGTGGTGCTGATCGAGGCCTGCGAGGAATCGGGCAGCTACGACCTGCCCGCCTATGTCGACCACCTCGCCGAGCGCATTGGCAAGCCCTCGCTGGTGGTGTGCCTGGACTCGGGTTGCGGCAACTACGACCAGCTGTGGTGCACCACCTCGCTGCGCGGCCTGGCCGGCGGCAACCTCACGGTGAAGGTGCTCGACGAGGGCGTGCATTCGGGCGATGCCTCGGGCGTGGTGCCGTCGAGCTTCCGCCTGCTGCGCCAGCTGCTGTCGCGCATCGAGGACGAGGACACCGGACGCATCCTGCTCGAAGGCCTGCATGCGGAGATCCCGGGCGAACGCCGCGAACAGGCACAGCGCGCGTCCGACGTGCTCGGTGACGAGATCTATTCCAAGTTCCCGCTGCTGTCGGGCATGCGGCCGATGAACGACGACCTCGCCGAGCTGGTGCTCAACCGCACCTGGCGTCCGGCGCTTTCGGTCACCGGCGTCGGCGGCATTCCGTCGCTGGATTCGGCCGGCAACGTGCTGCGTCCGCATACGGCGGTGAAACTGTCGCTGCGCCTGCCGCCCACCGTCGACGGCAAGCGTGCCGGCGAGCTGTTGCAGCGGGCGCTGACGCAGAGCCCGCCCAACGGCGCGCAGGTCACCCTGGAGCTGGAGAAGGCCGCCACCGGGTGGAATGCGCCAGCGCTGTCGCCGTGGCTGGAAACCGCGATCAACGACGCCAGCGAGGCCTTTTTCGGCCGCCCGGCGATGTACATGGGCGAAGGCGGCTCGATCCCGTTCATGGGGATGCTGGGAGAGAAGTTCCCGGGTGCGCAGTTCATGATCACCGGCGTGCTCGGCCCGCATTCCAATGCCCACGGCCCCAACGAGTTCCTGCATATCCCGATGGGCAAGCGCGTGACCGCGTGCGTCGCGCGGGTGATCACCGAGCACCACCAGGCGAGCCTGCGGGGCGAAACCACGGGTTCGGCCGTGGCCGCCGACAGCGGCAGCCGCCACGGCGACCACGGCTGCTGCTGAGGCCCGATCACGCCCTCTCCGTGCGCACGTGGCGGAGAGGGCTGACCCCGTTCACTGCCGGTATGCTTGCCCCTGGCTCATCACAGGGGGCGCCATGGCACCGTTCGGCAGCAGCAACTGGCTCTACATCATCCTCATCGGCCTGGTGGTCGGCATCCTCGCGCGCCTGGTCACGCCCGGCAGGCGCCGCATGGGCGTGATCCTGACCTGCCTGCTCGGCATCGGTGGTGCATTGCTGGGCACCTGGGGCGGCCAGCAGATGGGCTGGTACGCGCTGGGACAGACGGCCGGATTCTTCGGTGCGCTGCTCGGCGCCATTGTCATCCTGGGCCTGCTGCAGCTGTTGCGTCCGCGCTGATTCCTGCCGCTGATGTCCGGCCCGCGCCGCGGACAAGTGCGACCGAAGGCGGTGAGATCAAGCAGACGACGGATGGTTCGTTCCGCGTCTTTCGCGTGGATCCGCGGCTGAAACCGGGCTCAGCCCCCGCCGTCCAGCACATAGGCAATCACGCGCTCGGCCAGTACCTGTGCGTCGTCGTGCACGGTGTCGAGCACCAGCTCCGGGTCTTCCGGCGGCTCGTACGGTGAGTCGATGCCGGTGAAGTTCGGCAGCTCGCCGCGGCGCGCCTTCGCATACAGGCCCTTGGCGTCGCGCCGCTCGGCGTCTGCCAGCGGGGTGTCGACGAACACCTCGATGAAGTCGCCGGCGTCGAACAGCGCGCGCGCGGCCGCACGCTCGGCGCGGAACGGCGAGATGAAACTCACCAGCACGACCAGGCCGGCATCGGTCATCAGCCGTGCGACCTCGCCGATGCGGCGCAGGTTCTCCACCCGGTCCTCGTCGGTGAAGCCGAGATCGCGGTTGAGGCCGTGGCGCACGTTGTCGCCATCGAGCAGATAGGTGTGCAGGCCGCGGGCCAGCAGGCCGCGTTCGACGAGGTTGGCGATGGTCGACTTGCCGGCGCCGGACAGTCCGGTGAACCAGATGCAGCGCGGCCGCTGCCCCTTCAACGCGGCGCGTGCGCTGCGGTCGACATCCAGCACCTGCCAGTGGATGTTGTCGGCGCGCCGCAGGCCATGCCGGATCATGCCGGCGCCGACGGTGGCGCGGCTGAGCGGATCGACCAGGATGAAGCCGCCGAGGGTGGCGTTCTCCGCATACGGCGTATACGCAATGGCGGCATCGAGCGAGATCACCACTTCGCCGATCTCGTTGAACTCCAGCCGCTTGGCGGCCAGCGGCTGCAGGCTTTCGGGATCGTGGCGGAACTTCAGCTCGCTGATCCGCGCGCCGACGGCACGCGCGCCACTCTTGAGCTGGTAGCGGCGGCCGGGCAGCAAGGGCGCCTCGTCGAACCACAGCACCTCGGCGACGAACTGGTCGGTGTGCGGCAACGGCGCATCGATCGCGGCCAGCACGTGCCCGCGGCCGGCATCCACGTCGTCGGCAAGTTGTACCGCCACCGCCTGCCCCACCTGCGCTGCCGCCGCAGGTACGCCGGCGACGGTGAGGGATGCGATCCGGCTTGCGATGCCGCTGGGCTCGATCCGCACTTCATCACCCGCGCGGACCGAACCCGACGCGAGCGTGCCGGTGAGCCAGCGGCCGCCGTCGGCGTCGCGCAGCACCGACTGCAACGGCAGGCGCAACGGCAGCGCCGGATCCGGCGCATCGACCTGCACGCCCTCGAGGTGCTCAAGCACGCTGGGGCCGTGGTACCAGTCGATCGACGTCGAGCGCGCGGTGACGTTGTCGCCCACCGCCGCAGCCACCGGGATCGCCACCACATCCGCAATGCCGAGTTTCCCGGCATGCGCGCGGAAGCTCGACGCGATCGCCTCGAAGACCGGTTGCGCATAACCCACGCGGTCCATCTTGTTCACCGCCAGCAGCACGTGGCGCACGCCGAACAGCGACAGGATCGCGGCGTGGCGGAAGGTCTGCGGCAGCAGGCCCCTGCTGGCATCCACCAGCACGATGGCCAGGTCCGCAACGGACGCGCCGGTCGCCATGTTGCGGGTGTACTGCACGTGCCCGGGACAATCGGCGATCAGGAAGCGCCGCCGCGTGGTCTGCAGGTGGCGCCAGGCGACATCGATGGTGATGCCCTGCTCGCGCTCGGCGTCGAGGCCGTCCAGCAGCAGCGCGTAGTCGACCTCGCCACCCCGGGTGCCATGGCTCGCGCTTGCGCGTGCGAGCGCTGCGCGCTCGTCGTCGGGCACCCGACCGGCTTCGTGCAGCAGGCGTCCAATCAGCGTGCTCTTGCCATCGTCCACGCTGCCGCAGGCGATCAGGCGCAGGAAATCCGTGGTCGCCATCAGAAATACCCTTCCCGCTTCTTCTTCTCCATCGAGTCGCCATCGGCGTGGTCGATCAGCCGACCCGCGCGCTCCGACAGCGCGCTGCGCTCCATTTCCTCGATCACCGCATCGAGGTCCGTGGCATCCGACTCCACCGCCCCGGTGAGCGGATAGCAGCCGAGCGTGCGGAAGCGGACCCGGCGCTGCTCGACGGATTCGCCGTCGCGCAGCACGAAGCGCTCGTCGTCGACCATGATCCAGGTGCCGTCGCGCCGCACCACCGGACGCTCGGCGGCGAAGTACAGCGACACCACGTCGATCGCCTCGCGACGGACGTAGCGCCAGACATCGAGCTCGGTCCAGTTCGACAGTGGAAACACCCGCACGCTCTCGCCGGTGCCGACACGGGCGTTGTAGAGGTTCCAGAGTTCCGGGCGCTGTCGGCGCGGATCCCAGCGGTGCTTCGCGTCGCGGAACGAGAACACGCGCTCCTTGGCCCGCGACTTCTCCTCGTCGCGACGCGCGCCACCGATCGCCGCATCGTAGCCACCGGCTTCCAGCGCCTGCTTCAGTGCGAGCGTCTTCATGACCTCGGTGTGCACGCTGGCACCGTGACTGAAGGGACCGACGCCGTCGCGCACGCCGTCCGGGTTGATGTGCACGCGCAGGTCGACGCCGGTTTCAGCGGCCCGGCGATCGCGGAAGGCGATCATCTCGCGGAACTTCCAGGTCGTATCGACATGCAATAGCGGAATCGGCGGCGGTGCCGGTGCGAATGCCTTCAGCAGCAGGTGCAACAGCACCGAACTGTCCTTGCCGATCGAGTACAGCATGACCGGGCGACGGCTTTCCGCCGTGACCTCGCGCAGGATGTGCAGGCTTTCCGCCTCGAGGCGGTCGAGATGATCGGTCACGGTCAGGGTCGCAGACTGCTGTGGTGTGCATTGTAGGCAATCGGCGATACATCGATCCTGCATGGCGAGCGCAAGCCGCCATCCCGCACGCCGCCTCAGCTCCGCCCGTACACATCCTCGTAGCGGACGATGTCGTCCTCGCCGAGGTAACTGCCGGACTGCACCTCGATCAGTTCCAGCATCTCGCCGGCCGGATTCTCCAGCCGGTGGCGCGCACCCAGCGGGATATAGGTCGACTGGTTGGCGTGGAGATCGAATACGTCGTTGTCGCGGGTCACCCGGGCGGTGCCACGAACCACGATCCAGTGCTCGGCGCGATGCGCATGCGACTGCAGCGACAACCGTCCACCCGGCTTCACCTTGATCCGCTTGACCTGGAACCCGTCGCCGACGTCGATCGAGTCGTAGCTGCCCCAGGGCCGGTGCACTTCGCGGTGCAGCACCGCATGGCTGCGCTGGTCGGCCTTGAGCCGGGCGACCACGTCCTTGACCTGCTGCACGCGGTCCTTGCGCGCCACCAGTACCGCGTCGTCGGTCTCCACCACCACCAGGTCGTCAACGCCCACCAGGGCCACCAGCCGGCGCGAGTATGCGTAGCTGTTGCGGCTGTCGACCGCGATCACGTCGCCATGGCCGGCGTTGCCGTGCTCGTCCTGCTCGCTGACGTCCCACAAGGCCGACCACGAGCCGACATCGTTCCAGCCGATGTCGACCGGCAGCACGCGCGCGTCGGCGGTCTTCTCCATCACCGCGTAGTCGATGGAATCCGAAGGGCTGGCGGCGAACGCGTCGCGATCGAGGCGGACGAAGTCACCGTCGCGGCTGGCGGCATCGAACGCGCGGCGCACCGCATCGAGGATGTCGGGGCGGAAGCGCGCGAGTTCATCGAGGTAGCGCGAGGCGCGGAACAGGAACATGCCGCTGTTCCAGACATGGTCGCCGCTGGCGAGGTATCCGCGCGCGGTCTCCGCATCGGGTTTCTCGACGAAGCGCAGCACCGGGCGCACGCCCTCGCCGGGACCGGCCTGGATGTAGCCGAAGCCGGTCTCGGGTGCCGATGCGCGGATGCCGAACGTCACCAGCGCGCCTGCGTCCGCCGCCGGCAGCGCTTCACGCACGGCGGCATGGAACGCGGGGACGTCGCGCACCACGTGGTCCGAGGGCAGCACCAGCAGCACCGGATCGTTTCCACCGGCGCGCGCTTGCAGGGCCGCGGCGGCGATCGCCGGCGCCGTGTTGCGCCCCACCGGCTCGAGCACGATGTCCGGCACCGGCGCGCCGATCTGCCGCAGCTGCTCGGCAACCAGGAAGCGGTGTTCCTCGTTGGCGACGACGATCGGCGTCAGCGTGGTCAACGCGGCGGCGCGCGACCACGTGTCCTGCACCATCGTCGCGTCTCCCGCCAGCGGCAGGAACTGCTTCGGGTAGGCCTCGCGCGACAGCGGCCACAACCGCGTGCCGGAGCCACCGGACAGCAACACCACCTGCAACATGGCCATTCGCGCTCGCTCGTTCGCACCGACTGGGCGCGCAGTTTACCCTTGGCCGCCCCGAACGCCGGCGTCGCCGGCCGCGCAACGGAGCATCCGATGAAAGCGCTGATCTTCGCTGCCGGCTTCGGCGAGCGCATGCGACCGCTGACCGAAACCACGCCGAAGCCGCTGCTCGCGGTCGGCGGCAAGCCACTGATCGTCTGGCATCTGGAGAAGCTGGCAGCGGTGGGGGTCGACGAGGTCGTGATCAACACCTCATGGCTGGCACGGCGCTTCCCGGCCGAACTCGGCGATGGCGAGCGCTGGGGCCTGCGCATCCACTACAGCCACGAGGGTGAGGTGCCGCTGGAAACCGGTGGCGGCATGTGGAAGGCGTTGCCGCGCCTCGGCAACGCTCCCTTCATCGCTCTCAATGGCGATGTCTGGACCGATTTCGACTTCGCCACCCTGCCCGCGCAACCGGCCGGCGATGCCCACCTGGTGCTGGTCGACAACCCCGACCACAACACCGAAGGCGACTTCGTCCTCCACGCCTCCGGTGACGTCGGCGCGGAAGGTGCGCAGCGACTCACGTTCGCCGGCATCGGCGTCTACCGCGCGTCGCTGTTCGACAACTGGACGCAGGTGATCGGCGATGCGCCGGGCGCGCGCGACACGCCACCCCGCTTCCGCCTTGCGCCGTTGCTGCGGGCTGCCATGCGCGAAGGCCAGGTCACCGGCAGCCACCACCGTGGGCGCTGGACCGATGTCGGCACGCCACAGCGGCTGCAGCAGCTGGACGCGGAGCTGTCCGGCGGACCGTTGCTCGTCGGAAGCGCCTAGCCGCGGCCCGCCGGGCTGCCCGCACCGTCGGAGCCAGCCTCCGCAGCCAGCACCTGGCGCAGGAACGGCACCGTCACCCGGCGCTGGGCGGCCAGCGATGCACGATCGAGCTGGTCGAGCAGCCGCGTGAGTCCGCCGAGGTCGCGGCCGACGCGGCGCAGCAACCAGTCGATCGCGGCCCCTTCGATCACCAGCCCACGCCGCAGCGCGCGGCATTGCAGCAGCTCGCGCCGTCCGTCGTCATCCAGCGGCGCCAGCGCGATGACGGTGCAGGCCGCCAGCCGCGAGCGCAGGTCCGGCAGGCCGATCGCCAGCCCCGCCGCCGGCGTGTCCGCGGTATAGAGCAGCCGGCGCCCGCCGTCCATCGCGCGGTTGTGGAAATGGAACAGCGCGACCTCGTCGTCGCGCGTACCCGGCACCGTATCGAGGCCATCGAGCGCGATGAAGTCGCAGGTGTCGAGTGCCTCCAGCGCACCGGCCAGGCGGCCGGCCGCGCTCGCCAATGGCAGGAATGCACTACGCAACCCGGCGGTTTCCGCATGCGCGCAGGCGGCCAGTGCGAGGTGGGTCTTGCCTACGCCCGGCGGGCCCTGCAACAGCACGCCGCCGCGTTCATCGCCGGTCGCCAACGCCTGCAGCTGCGCGAGCGCGCCCGTCGGCGCACCGACGAAAGTATCGAAGCGCTGGTCGGGCGGATACCGCAACGCAAGCGGCAGCTGCGCGGCGCCGGGGACCGGGGTACTCACCGTGTTGGCCCCGTCAGTCCCTGTCGACCCGCGGCAAGGTGTCGGTCACCACCAGCGCGCGGTCATCCACGACCAGGGTGCTCGGCGTACCGGTGTACAGGCGGCTCGCCTGGTAACGCTCGTGCGCATAGCGCAGCAGCACGTTCGCCACCGCCGCCACCGGCAGCGCGATCAGCATGCCGACGAAGCCGAACAGCTGGCCGCCGGCCATCACCGCGAAGATCACCGCGACCGGATGCAGGCCGATGCGGTCGCCGACCAGGCGCGGCGTGAGCACGTAGCTTTCGAACAGCTGGCCGGCGGTGAACACGATGGTGCCGAGCAGCAACAGTTGCCAGTCGAAGCCCTGCGCCTGCACCACCGCCGCCAGCAGCATCATGATCAGGCCGACCGTGGCGCCGAGGTACGGCACGAAGCTGATCAGGCCCGCGATCAGCCCGACCAGGATGCCCAGGCGCAGGCCGATCAGCTGCAGGCCGATGGCGTAGAACGCGCCCTGCGCCAGCATCACCAGGAACTGCCCGCGCAGGAACGCGGCCAGCGACTCATCGGATTCCCTTGCCAGCCGGGCCACCGTGGCGTGGTGGTCGCGGGGGATCAGCTGCGACACCCGGGCCACCAGCGCGTCCCAGTCACGCAGGAAGTAGAACGTGAGGATCGGCACCAGCACCAGGTTCACCACCAGTGCGATGAGCGCAAAGCCCGAGCGCGACACATAGGACATGAACGTGGTCGCCACCCCACCGGCCTGCTGCCAGTGTCCGCGCACCCAGGTGATGAGGCGCTCCGGATCCATCCATTCGGAGATCTCGATGCCAAAGCGGCGCTCCATCCACGGAATCGCCGTCCCCATGAGCCATTCGCCATAGACCGGCAGGCTGTCGATCAGCGTCACCACCTGCCGTTCGATCATCGGCACCAGGATCAGCAGCACCAGCACCAGCAGCAGCACCATCAACAGGAACACCAGCGCCACCGCGGCGCCGCGCGAACGGCCGGTGCGCTCGATCCGGTCCACCAGCGGATCGCCGAGCCAGCCCAGCAGCGCCGCCAGCACGAACGGCGTCAGGATCGGCCCCAGCGCGCCGATCAGCCACAGCACGGCAAAGGCGACCAGGCCCCACTGCAGGCGCTTGAGGAAGGTCGCGATGGATTCGTCGGCACGCTCACCCATGGCCGGTCACCGGACCATCCGGAAGGTCGGCGTGCCGGTGACATCCTCGACCTCGGCGAGCACGTCGCGGTTGGCCATGCGCCGAAAGCCCGGCAGGCCGGTCACCAGTTCGAGTTCGTATTCCACCCCGTCCGCCGTCGCGCGCATCGGCACCGCGCGGCGCACCACCGGCATCGCCTGCAGCGTCGACGCCAGGCGGATGAAATCGTCGCTGCTGGCCAGGCCGGTGAACACCACCCGGTAGTTGCCCGGCTCGCCCACCGGCGCGACGCGTGCGTAGCGCTTCACCAGCGCGTCGGCGGCGCCATCGGCGCCGGCGCTCATCGCCTGGCGGGCATCGCCACGCTCGCTGGTCCACTCCGACAGCACGCGGCCGTTGTCGACAAAGGTCCAGTCCGCGCGCCAGCCACTGCCGGCGCGCTGCAGCTTGCCGATCAGCTGCATCGGCGGCTGGTAGCGGGCGGACAGGCGCGCGATCGCCGCGGTGTCGCCGCGCCAGATCGCACCCACGCCCGCCTGTTCGGCGGCACTGCCGCGCGGCAGGCCGAGCTGGTAGCCGCGCTGGCGGGCACGCTCCAGCACCGGGCGCACCACGTTGTTCTGCTGCAGGCTCACCAGGCGCGGCCCGGAGCCATCGTCGATGGCGAGCCACAGCACCGGCTTCGGCCGTGGTTCCGGCCAGACCGGGAGACCCAGCGCCGCGGCCAGGCCGTCCACGGCCTCGCGGTCGAAGCGCACCACCAGCGTGGTCTGGAAGCTCGGCGCGCCGGTGGCGGACACGCCCTCGTCCTGCCGGTAGTCGTAATGCTCGGCGTACTGCGCGGCGCGCCGCAGCTCCTGGCCCACGCCGGGCCGCGACGACGCCGAAGCATCGCCGGAGATTTTCCCCAGCACCTGCGCCAGCGCCCGGCTCAGCGCCGGACCACGGGCCGCGTCGCTCTGGCTGCCCACCGGCACCTCGGCCTCGTACAGCCCCTGCGCGCGCGCGCTGTCGCCTTCGACACGCTGCGCCTGCACGGGCGCAACCAGCGCGGCCGCCAGCAGCAGCCCCGTCATCCATCCCGCCATCCGGCCACCCAACGACATGCCTGGTCCTTCGCGCTGCGACAAACGCGCGAATGGTGCCACAACTGCGCGCTCGCCCATGAAACGCCCGCGCTGCCTGTCAGGTGCGGGTGGCGCACGGCCGACGCCTCGCCGCGCCTGCTAAAATCGCCGGTCCGTCCGCCTCGGCCGCATCCGTGACCCAGCCTACCCCGCTCACCTATCGTGACGCCGGCGTCGACATCGACGCGGGCAACGCGCTCGTCGAACGCATCAAGCCGCTGGTCAGGCGCACCCATCGCCCTGAAGTGATGGGCGGGCTTGGCGGCTTCGGCGCGCTGTTCGACCTCTCCGGGCGTTATCGCGAACCGGTGCTGGTCTCGGGAACCGACGGTGTCGGCACCAAGCTCAAGCTGGCGCAGCAGCTCGGCCGCCACGACACCATCGGCATCGACCTCGTCGGCATGTGCGTCAACGACGTGCTGGTGCAGGGTGCCGAGCCGTTGTTCTTCCTCGACTATTTCGCCACCGGCAAGCTCGATGTCGACACCGCGGCGGCGGTGGTCGGCGGCATCGCCCGTGGCTGCGAACTGGCCGGCTGCGCGTTGATCGGCGGCGAGACCGCCGAGATGCCGGATATGTATGCACCGGGCGAGTACGACCTTGCCGGCTTCACCGTCGGTGCGGTGGAGAAGTCGCACCTGCTCGACGGTTCGGCCGTGCGTGCCGGCGACGTGCTGCTGGGCATCGCGTCGTCGGGCCCGCATTCCAACGGATATTCGCTGGTGCGGCGCATCTACGACCGCACCGGGCAACCGGCCGATCTCGACCTGGGCGGCGTGCGGCTGATCGACGCGCTGATGGCGCCGACCACGCTGTACGTGAAGCCGGTGCTCTCGCTGCTCGACGACGCCTCCGGGTGCACGGTGCATGCGATGGCCCATATCACCGGTGGCGGGCTCACCGAGAACATCGTCCGCGTGGTGCCGGAAGGCCTGGGTGTCGCCATCGACGCCAACGCGTGGCCGCTGCCGCCGGTGTTCGAGTGGCTGCAGCGCGAAGGCGCGGTCGCACGCGAAGAGATGTGGCGCACCTTCAACTGCGGCATCGGCTTCGTACTGGTGTTGCCCCAGGATGCGGTTGCAGCCGCCGAGCGGCATCTGCGCGAGCAGGGCTTGGCGCACTGGCGGATCGGCGAAGTGGTCACGGCCGGCGGCGCCGGCGACCGCGTGCGCATCGGCTGAGCCTTGGCCGCGGTCGACCCGGCGGCTGCAGCGGCCACCTGCCGCATCGCGGTGCTCGCATCCGGGCGCGGCAGCAATCTGCAGGCGCTGCTGGACGCGATTTCCGCCGGCACCCTTGATGCAGACGTGGTCGGCGTGTTCTCCGACCGCGCCGGCGCGCCCGCACTGGCGCGCGCGCGCGCGGTCGGCATCCCCGCCCACGCACTTTCACCACGCGACTATCCCAGCCGCGACGCCTTCGATGCCGCCCTGTTCGACGCGGTCGATACCGTCGCGCCCGACCTGATCATCTGCGCCGGCTACATGCGCCTGCTGGGTGCGGCCGTGGTCGCGCCGCGCAGCGCGCGCATGATCAACGTCCACCCCTCGCTGCTGCCGGATTTCAAGGGCCTGCACACCCACCGCCAGGCGCTGGCTGCCGGCGCTACCCGGCACGGCGCCAGCGTGCATTTCGTGACGGCCGATCTCGACGGCGGCCCGGTCATCTCCCAGGTGCCGGTACCGGTGTTTCCGGGCGATGACGAAACCAGCCTGTCCGCGCGCGTCCTCGAGCGCGAACATCCGTTGCTGGTGGAAACCGTGCGCCTGCTGGCGCAGCGTCGCATCAGCCTCGGCGATGACGGCGTACTGCTCGACGGCCGCTCACTCGCGGGGCCGCTTCAGCTGGCAGCCAACAACCGCTTCGCATGATGCCGCGGCATGAAAGCCCTCCTCTCCGTCCTGCTCGTTCTGTCGGCCGTCCTGTGCGGCAGCGGGCGCGCCGCCGAGCTGGCCCCGTTCCTCGCCAGCTACGAGGCGTGGTACCGGGGCCGCCACGCCGGTGACGCCACCATGCGTGTGGAGCAGGCGGGAGGTGGACGCTGGGAGGTCTCACTCGGCATCCGCGGCCGCCACGGCTTTGCCGGCCTTGCGCGCGTGAACATCGAGCAGAGCACACAGTTCGACATCGCCGATGGCCACTATCGCCCGCTGCGCCAGGAGACCGTGCGCAAGGCGCTGGTGTTCACCCGTCGCGCCACCGGCAGCTACGACTGGAATGCACGTGAAGCGCAGTGGAGCGGCGATGTCAGCAAGCGCCGCCGCGCACCGGTTCCACTGCGCGATGGCGACATGAGCGCCCTGCTGATCAACCTCGCGATCATGCGCGATGCTAAGCCCGGCGCCACCCTGCAGTACCGCTACGTCGACGGCGGCCGCGCACGCGACCATGTCTACCAGGTGGCGCCGGAACCCGAGATCGTCGAGGTCGGCGAGCTCAGCTACAACGCACTGCGCGTTTCACGGATCGACGAAGGCCGCGATGCCATGATCGTGTGGATCGCGGATGGCGTGCCCACCCCGGTGCGCATCCTGCAGCTGGACGACGAAGGCGAAGCCGACGTCGACCTGCGACTAATCGAATACCAGGGAGTCCAATGACAATGATGGCCCGTACCAATCCGATCGCCCGCAGCGCATGGAAGCGTCTTGCCGCCGGCGCGCTGCTGATGGCCGCGTGCGGCGCCGCGAGCGCGATGGAGCCGTTCACCGCCCGCTACAACGCGAAGTTCATGGGCATGGAGGCCACCGGCACGATGAAGCTCGAGGCTGCCGGCAACAACCGCTACAACTACAGCCTGGACGTCGCCGGCATGGGTGCACGGATGGCGCAGAAGACCACGTTCGAACGCCATGGCAATGGCTGGCGGCCGTTGTCGAGCTCCGACTCGCAGGGCGGCGAATCCGGCCTGGCGGCGATGCTGGTCAAGCGCAAGACGGTGGAGGCCACCTACGACTGGAACCGCAACGAGGCACGCTGGACCGGAGACATCGACAAGGAGGAGGCCGGGCCGGTGGCGCTGCGCGAAGGCGACGTCGATGGCCTGCTGCTCAACCTGGTGCTGGTGCAGGACGTGCAGGCCGGGCGTCCGCTCACCTATCGCCTGGTCGATGAGGGCCGCGCGCGTGAACACACCTACGCGGTGCAGGGCAAGGAAACCGTTACCGTCGGCGGGCAGTCGCGCGAGGCCACGAAAGTGGTGCGCGATGACGGGCGTCGCCAGATCACCGCGTGGATCGTCGACGGTATGCCGGTACCGGCACGCATCCTGCAGCGCCGCAACGGCCGCGACCACATCGACCTGCAGTTGCAGTCCTTGAACTGATCCGCGGAAACACCCCGTAACGAACGAAGCCGCCCGAGGGCGGCTTCATCGTCTGCAGCGATCGGCGCGCGTGGCGTGCGCCTGCCGGCTTCAATCCACCCGCTGGATGCGCGCACCGAGCGCCGACAGCTTGCGCTCGATCTGCTCGTAGCCGCGGTCGAGGTGGTAGATGCGGTTGATCTCCGTCTCGCCCTCGGCCACCAGGCCTGCGAGGATCAACGACGCCGATGCACGCAGGTCGGTGGCCATCACCGGTGCGCCGGTCAGGCGCTCGACGCCATGGACCCGCGCGCGGTTGCCCTCGACATGGATGTCGGCACCCAGGCGCATCAGCTCGCTGACGTGCATGAAGCGGTTCTCGAAAATGTGCTCATCGATGACCGCGCTGCCTTCGGCCACGCAGTTGAGCGCCATGAATTGCGCCTGCATGTCGGTCGGAAAGCCCGGATAGGGCTCGGTCACGATGTCCACCGCGCGCGGGCGACGGCCCTGCATGTCGAGGGTGATCGCGTCGCCATCGATCTCCAGCTGCGCGCCGGCTTCTTCGAGCTTGTCGAGCACGGCCTGCTGGGTGTCGGCACGCGCGGCCTTCGCGGTCACGCGACCGCCGGTCATCGCCGCGGCGACGAGGAAGGTTCCGGTCTCGATGCGGTCGGGCACCACCGCGTGGTGGCCGCCGTGCAGTCGTTCCACCCCGCGCACCACGATCCGTGACTGGCCGGCGCCTTCGATGTCGGCGCCCATCGCCAGCAGGCAATCGACGAGGTCGACGATCTCCGGCTCGCGCGCGGCGTTGTCGATGATCGTCGTGCCCGCCGCCAGCGAAGCCGCCATCAGCACATTCTCGGTGGCACCGACGCTGGGCATCGGGAACTCGATATGCCCGCCGCGTAGGCGCTGCGCGCGCGCCTTGATGTAACCATGCTCGACCTCGACCTCGGCGCCGAGCGCCTGCATCGCCTGGATGTGCAGGTCCACCGGCCGCGACCCGATCGCGCAGCCACCGGGCAGCGAGACTTCCGCCGCGCCATGGCGCGCCAGCAGCGGCCCCAGCACCAGCACCGACGCGCGCATCGTACGCACCAGTTCGTACGGGGCGACGTGGCCACGCGCTTCGCGCGCATCGATCAGAAAGCGGCTCGCCTCGACGTCGTGGCGGATGTCGGCCCCGAGCTCGCGCAACAGGCGCGCGGTGGTGGCGACATCGTGCAGATTCGGCACGTTGCTGATCTCGACCGGGCCGTCGGCGAGCAGCGCGGCGCACAGGATCGGCAGCACGGCGTTCTTGGCACCGGAGACGACGACGTCGCCGTGCAGCGGCACGCCGCCCTGGATGATGATTTTCTGCATGATTCGGTCTGGCCGGCCGCTGGTCGCCCCACGCCGGCCACGGACCGGTCAGGGACACGCCTCAGGAGCGGGCGTGCTCCTCGGGGGTCAGGGTGCTCAGCTTGAGCGCGTGAAGCGCTCCGCTCTTTATATGTTCATCGACGGTTGCGTACACCAGCCGATGGCGCGCCAGCGGCAGCTTGCCGCGGAATGCCTCGCTGACCACCAACGCCTCGAAATGGACGCCGTCATCGCCCTGCACCTCGACCTGTGCGCCGGGCAGCCCGTCGCGGATCAGGTTCTGGATCGTGGTTGCATCCAACGTGCTCGACTCCTGTTCGATTAAGCCCGCCTGAGCCGGAACGCCGGCAGCGGGCCGCCCCGGGCGCCATGGCTCGGGAACGCATTAAGATAGGACGCTTAGCCTAACGGAAAGGGTGTCGTCGAGAAATGGCCGTCGACGCAACACAGCGCGCGCCGCAGGCGCCCGGCAGCGATTTCGCCGCCAGTGGCCGTCGCGTATTCGAACTGGAGCAACAGGCCCTGCAGGCCGTGGGTGCTCGCCTCGATGGCGCGTTCTCGGCCGCCTGCAGGCTGATCCTCGACTGCCGTGGCCGCGTGGTCTGCATCGGCATGGGCAAGTCCGGCCACGTCGCGCGCAAGATCGCCGCCACGCTGGCCTCGACCGGCACGCCGGCGTTCTTCGTCCATCCCGGCGAAGCCGGGCATGGCGACCTCGGCATGATCACCGACGCCGATGTCGTGCTGGCGCTGTCGTACTCGGGCGAATCCGACGAGATCCTGACCCTGCTGCCGGTGCTCAAGCGCCAGGGCAATCCGCTCATTG